>CANGGT010000173.1 GCA_947453375.1 Planctomycetaceae bacterium | reverse complement strand
GCCGCTTCCGGGAAGGCCCCACTGCCGGCCGACGCCGTGCTCATGGGCGGGCTCGAGCGGGTCACCCACGTCTTTGTCGATCCCGATGGCCACGACATCATCCTCGCCGGCCCTGCCGATGCGGCACGGGTCGATTCGGAAGGAAATGTCGTCGGCGCGTCGACCGGCCTGCCGCTGCTCCAACTCGAGGACTTCATCGTCGCCCTCCGGGCCGTCGATGGCGCCCGGGAAGGGGGAATGCTCTGCTCGATCGATCCGGCCCCCGAGCGCGTCGCCGACCTGCAGAAGTTCCTCAAGAGTCAGCAGGCGAGTGCCGCCGACCCGGCCGGAACGTTGCGGAAGATGGAGGAGGTTCTCGGCCCCCAGAACGTCCGCATCGGTGGCGTGCCGACCGATAGCCGCTTCGCCCGCGTCCTCGTCGCCGCCGACTACCGCCTGAAGCGGATCGGGATGGGCCTCGAACCCTCCGGCCTGAAGGATCTTCCCAGCTACTTGGCGACGGTGCCGGCCAACGCTACCGTCGGGACGCTCCCCCGGTTCTGGCTCGAGGCGTCCTACGATCCGATCGCCCGCGATGCCGACGAACTCGCCTTCCGCCTCTCCGGCCGGAAGATCGCCTGCCTGACCGAGAATGACGTGTTCGCCAAGGACGGCGTCAAGCGTGGGGCAGGCCCGACCGACAAGGTGGCCCAGAAGTGGTGCGAATCGTTCAGTGCGAAGTACGACGCCCTCGCCACGAAGCATCCGGTGTTTGCCGAGCTGGCCAACTGCGTCGACCTCGCCGTCGTGGCCGCCCTCATCCAGGGGCAGCAACTCGACCGCAAGGCAGGCCTCGATCTCTCCCCGCTCCTCGACGCCGACCGTGTCCGTCTGCCGACCTACGACGCTCCGGCCACCGTCCCGACGGTCGCCAGCGGAGTGAAGAAGGGTGGTCGGTGGGTGGTGAGCGCCTCCGGCGGCATCCAGTTCCAGCCGTGGGGATTCGCGACGAGCACCGTCGAATCGGACGATGTGGCGACAACCCGCACCGAGGCTCTCGCCGCACGTTCCGACGCCGGTTGGTGGTGGGACTGATCCGGCCAGCCGATTCACGGCCCGCCTGATCGGCGTCAGCTGCCCCAGATCATCGTGAGGGGGCGGCCCATCCGATCCTCGCCACACGTGCCGCCGCCTCGGAAAACCATCCATCGACCCAGCCGAGCTTGGCCAGTGACTCGAGGCTCGGCGCTTCGCCAGCCCCCTGCGGCATCGGCGGGGGAATGCTCTTCACGAGGAGCAGATCGCCGGTCACCGCGGCGGCCACGATGGCGGCGAGCGAATCGCTCGTCACGCTCCACGAGGCAGGGATCGCAGCGGCCCGCGCCGGGTCAGCCTCCAGCCATCCGGCCATATCGAGCACGGCGTGGCGGTCAGCCGGCCTCGTCACCAACGGCAGGCCGAGCGTGGCGGCTACGAGTCGGGCCGTGATTCCCATGCCGTCGATCGCCAGCCGGTGCACGAGGCGGAGATCGAGGGGGCGTGTCCGATCGATGTCGCGCAGCCCCTCGACGACACTCCCTCCGCCAACCACGATCGTCCGCGGCCCGTCGACAGCCCCGAAAAGGGTCGGCCCGTCGAGCAGCGAAGCGGCGAGCTCGGGCCAATCGACCCGTTCAAGGAGGCTTCCCCCGAAGCGGATGACCATCGCCGCCGCGGGCCCTGCTGCGATCCCGGGGCCCTCTGGCCCGCGCCGCAGAAATCCCGTGGCGACGTTGCCTGAACTCCGCGGGAGGGTCATGGCAGGGCTCCACTCGCGACCAGCGCCAGGGCATGGGCCGGGGCGGCCCTCGAGATCGCTCCCCCGAGCCGTTCCTCGAGGCAGATCACTGGCGCAGAAACGCCGGCCTGCTCGAGGGCCCGCGTGGCGAGCAGGCTGCCATGGCCGGAGAGGACGACCCGATCGAGGGCCCGCCCCTCTCGGGCAAGCACGCGGCAAATCGCCCGGGCGACGAGGCGCACCTGCACGTCGGCTGATCGCTCGGCGGCACGCACGGCGTCGTCAAGACTGACATCCGCAGGCTCGAGGAGAACCTGATGGGCCAGGCGGACCCGTGCCCCATCCCGGGTGGCGGGCCGGCCGTCGGCCGTGTCGCTCGATGCCGCGTTCTCTGGGAGCCCGCCGAGGAGGAGCCAGGCATCCTGGGCGCGGGCGTAGAGCTCGGCCGCCACCGGCCGACGGCATCCGGCCATCGGCAGGGATCGCACGAGCGCGGTGATGGGTGTCCGTTCGATCCCGGTGTAGACCAGTTCGCCACTGGCCATCCTCCCCACGTCGTCGGTCGCGTAGGGGAGCGGTCGGCGCCGATCGAAGCGGACGATGTCGGTTGTCGTCGAGCCAATGTCGACGAGCAATCCGTGGTCGCAGTCAGCGATGGCGGCGGCCAACCGTGTGAGCACATGCCAGTTTGAGGCAGCGGCGGCGAGCGGATCTGCGAGCACGACCGCGGGGGCAACCAGCCTGCCATCGACGAGATAGATGCCGAGGTCGGCCTCCACGGCCGCGGCAGCGCTCTGGAGTGCGGCCACGATCGACGCCACTCCCGCCGGCCGGTCTGCATAGCAATCGGCGATCTCGCCGGTCATCGTGGCGACGATCCGTTCTGGACGCCAACCGGCCGCAATCGCCGTCAGCCGATCGGCGAGTTCATCCGACCGACGCCACAGTTCGAACGTCTCTGCATGCACCCGCCCGCGACCGTCGGCCGCTTTGATATTGGCGCCGCCGACATCGAAGGCGAGCACGCCGCCGATCGGCGGATCAAGGCGCTGATGGCCCATCGCTCTCCCCATGCTCCAAGGCTCCGGTCCCGACGAGAACGCCATCGACGGTGAAGCTGCCGTCCCCTCCCGTTTCAAGCCCGGGCCAGGTGCAGGATTCGCCCGCCGCCACGGCGAGCATCGCCCGGAGGAGGCTTGCCGTGCCGAGGGTGAACAGCCCGACGAACGATGTCGTCATCCGCGGATTGACCTCGAGGACACGGTCGTCGATGCCATCCTCCCGATCCCCGAGGATCATGTCGACTCCCACCCAGCCCCGAGCCCGACGCTCCGGCGACTCAAGGCCCCGGATAGCGCGCCGGGCGAGGGCCATAGCCCGATCTTGGAGGGGGGAACTGAGCCACAGATCGCCGCCGAGGTAGCCGGGGTGGATCCCCGTCGTGAACCGCTGTCGAACCGGCGGCAGGACGATCGTCTCCGCCGGTCCGCACAGGCAGGAGACCCCGACCGGTACGCCGGCGACGAACGCTTCGACGCGCCTGGGAAGCGGGGCAGGGGGGAGGAAAGCCCCCCGCGGTACGACGACGAATCCCTCACCGCCGCAGCGATCAAGGGCCTTGGCCACGGCCGGCCTCCGGAACGTGTCGGGGAGATGTCCGCCCGCCGGGAGGAGACATCCGGCCGGAACCGCCACGCCTGCCCCGGCCAGAGCGAGTATGGTGGCCTGTTTGTCGGCAGCCAGGTCGATCCACGGTCCATCGGCGGCGGCTACTTTTCCCCCCGCCGCTCTGGCCAGCGCCACGCGGTCGGCGAGGATACCGTCGGTCTCCGGGGCCACGATCACCGTCCAGTCGGCAGCGGCCGCCGCCTCCGCCAGACAGCGCCGCTCCCCCCCGTCCGGCACGCGAATCACCCTCACCCGATCGTGGCAGATCCCCTCGGGGGGAGGCATCTTGGAGACGCCGTCGAGCAAGAGCGTGAAGTCGAGGTCGTCGGCCCGGACGCCATCGCAAAGCATCGCCCCAAGCATCGCCCGCCCCTCGACCGAGAGGGCTGCCGGCACGTTCCCGGCCTTCCCGAAGAGAGCGGTCGCCTCCGGCATCCGCAGCCCGCCAGAACAGCACCACTCGTGGAGCACGACCCTCACAGGTGGCTCGCCCTTCAGAAGATGCCGAGTTGGTCACGGGCGTCATCGGTCATGCGATCGGGGGTCCACGGGGGATCCATGACGATCCGCACTTCCACGCCCGCCACCTCGGGGTGGGCAGCGAGCGCCCGCTTCGTGTCCCCGATGAGCTGCGGCCCGGCCGGGCAGGCCGGGCTCGTCATCGTCATGTCGACCGACACCTGCTGCTTGCCCGGTGTCTCGGCGGAGGGAGCGAGGGTGACGCCGTAGATCAGCCCCAGATCGACGATGTTGACGAACAGTTCCGGATCCTTGACCTGCTTGAGCAGTTCCCGGACGCTGTCCTCGCAGAGGGCTCCGGCAGCCGTGGCCGACGGGGCCGGGAGGGCTGCCCCCGTCGATGAAGCGCTGGCGGCGGGTGCAGCGATCGGGAGAGGGGCCGGCTTCGCCACAGGGGCCTGGCCGACCGGGCCGTCGACGCCGTGGCCGCTCCGCAGCCGCACCCACACTCCGCCGTCCTCGACTTTCACGTCGTGAGCCCGCGTGGCCCGGACCGCCGGCATCGAGAGCGCCGCTCCGGTGCGGATGTCGAACTTCGCCCCATGGCGCGGGCAGGCGACCTTGTGGCCGGTCAGTTCCCCGGAGGCCAGGGGGCCGCCGTCATGGGTGCAGACGTCGTCGAGGGCATGAAACGCCCCGTCGACGTGGAACAGGGCGATCACGTCGCCGTCGACCTCGACCACGGTCGCCCCCGGATCGGGCAGTTCGCCCACCGTGGCCACCCGCACGAAATCACCCATCGCTCACCCTCCCGGAATCGGATTCCAGCCACACCGCCCGCTGCAGGCGATCGAGTTCCGCCACCGCGACGACGGCAGCCGCTACCGTCAGGAGACCCGTCGGATCCGCCCGCCGATCGCGGCCGACAGCGCCTCGCGCACCGGGGGGATCGTGATCCGGTCGAAGACCTGCTGGAAGAATCCGGCGACGACGAGCCTGGCGGCCTCGTCGGCCGTCAACCCCCGGGCCCTGGCGTAGAAGATCTGCTCCTCATCGACCCGGCCACTGGTCGCGCCGTGGGTGCAGCGGACGTCATCAGCCTCGATCTCGAGGCCGGGAATCGAATCCGACCGCGCCTCACGCGAGAGCATGAGCGTGTCGTTCCGCTGGTAGCCGTCGGTCTTCTGCGCGGCCTTGTCGACCTTGATCATCCCGCGCCACACCAACCGCGAGCGGTCCTGGAGCGCCCCCTTGTAGAGCAGATCGCTGTGGCAGCCCGGCGCCATGTGATGCTGGAGCGTGTTGTAGACCAACTGCTGCCGCCCCTCGGTGAACATGACGCCGTTGACCTGGGCATCGGCCCCACGGCCGACGAGCGCCACATCCTGCTGCACCTGCGAGAGCCGACTGCCGAGGGCAGCGAGAGTCCACTGGAGCCGGCCACCAGCTTCGACGGCGGCCCGCTGGCGGGCGAAATGCCACACTCCGCGGCTCCAGTTTTGGAGATTCACCATCCGCAGCGATGCGTTGCGGCCAACGACGATTTCCGTGGCTCCGCAATGGAGCCCGCCGTCACTCCCCGAATCGCCCCCGCCCACCGTCTCGGTGAGAACGGTCGCCTCCGCTCCATCCTCGAGAACCACGAGGACGTGGCTCGTGTCGAGGCCACCGGGAGTGATGGCCGAGAGAACATGGAGCGGTGCGGTCAACCGCACCCCAGCCGGAACCCAGAGCACGGCGCCGGCGCGGTGGAACGCTGCGTGCATCGCGGCAAACCAATCGGCGCTGGCATCCACGGCCGAAAACCATCGACTGCGGAGCCGTTCACCATGCTCCGCGAGAATCCGCTCCGGTGCACCGAAGAGGATGCCCTGCGCGGCGAGGGCCGGATCGAGTTCATCGCGGACAACATGCCCGTCGAGCGCGGCGATCCGCCCGCCGAAGGCAACGGTGCCTGCCAGCGCCGCCGCCCCCTGCGTGGCGGATTCGAGAAGGCCTGCGGGGATCGCTCCACCCGAGGTCGCGGGGCGTTCCGCGGCTTTGACCCAGCCATGCGGCTGGAACATCCGCAGATCGGTCCGCATCCAGTTCTCCTCTCCCCGGCCGGGGAGGGAGAGCGTGTCGAGCCGATCGACGGCGTCGCGGCGGAGCTTCACGGCCCATTCGGGAAGTGAGGATCCGGCCAGCAGCCTGTCGAGGAGGGGATGATCGAACCCCGTCGATGCTGGGATCGGGGCGGTGGACTTCGGGGCGGCAGTCGTCATGGTGTGTTCGTCGTTCGTCGACCGGGGTTCACCCGACCGATCCTTCCATCTGCAGTTCGATGAGCCGGTTCATCTCCACCGCGTATTCCATCGGGAGTTCTTTGACCAGCGGCTCGATGAAGCCACCGACGATCATCGTGCTCGCTTCGGCTTCGGTGAGGCCGCGGCTGGTGAGGTAGAAGAGTTGCTCCTCGCCGATCTTCGAGACGCTCGCCTCGTGGCCGATCGACACATCCTGTTCCTCGACCTCGATGTAGGGATACGTGTCGCTGCGGCTGCGGTCGTCAAGGATCAAGGCGTCGCAGACGACGCTCGACTTGCTCTTCCGCGCTCCCGGCTCGACCTTCACCAGGCCGCGGTAGCTGGCCCGGCCACCGTTCTTGGAAATGCTCTTGGAGACGATCCGGCCGCTGGTGTGCGGGGCGGCATGAACGAGCTTGGCCCCCGCATCCTGATGCTGGCCGGCCGAGGCGAAGGCGATGGAGAGGATCTCGCCGTGAGCCCCAGGCTCCGTCATCCACACCGCCGGATACTTCATCGTCAGGTGGCTGCCGAGGTTGCCGTCGATCCACTCCATCGTCGCCGCCTCGCGGCAAACAGCCCGCTTGGTGACGAGGTTGTAGATGTTGTTGGCCCAATTCTGGATCGTCGTATAGCGGCAACGGCCGTGCTTCTTGACCACCACCTCGACGACCGCCGAATGGAGGCTCTCGGTGGAATACATCGGGGCCGTGCAGCCCTCGACGTAGTGCACCTGGGCCCCCTCGTCGACGATGATCAACGTTCGCTCGAATTGCCCCATGCTCTCGGCATTGATGCGGAAGTAGGCCTGGAGCGGGAACTCGATCGACACCCCCTTGGGCACGTAGATGAATGAACCGCCCGACCACACCGCCGAATTGAGGGCGGCGAACTTGTTGTCGGTCGGAGGGATGATCGTTCCGAAGTATTCGCGAAGCAGATCGGAATGCTCACGGACGGCGGTGTCGGTGTCGGTGAAGATCACCCCCTTCTTCGCCAGATCCTCCTGGAGCGATCCATACACGACCTCGCTCTCGAACTGCGCCTTCACCCCGGAGAGAAACTTCCGCTCTGCCTCGGGAATCCCCAGGCGATCGAACGTCTTCTTGATCTCCTCCGGCACGTCATCCCAGGTCTTCCCCTGATGATCGGTGGGCTTGAGGTAATAGAAGATGTCCTGGAAATCGATGCCGATGCTCCCGCCCCAATGCGGCATCTGGCGCGCATTGAAGATCTCGAGTGACTTGAGGCGGAAATCGCGCATCCAAGCAGGCTCGCACTTCATCTCCGAGATCTGCGTGACGATATTCGCGTCGAGCCCCCGGCGGGCCTTGAAGACCGCCGGAGAGTCGGTACGGAAGTCGTACTTGTTGATCTCGCCGAGGGCGAGGGTGCTCGATTCCTTGGTGTCGGTAGCCATGGCGGAAACCTCAGTGCGGGCGGGAACTAGGGCTGATTGAACGACCGGCAGGGGGGGCCGGCCGCGGACGGGGCGTCGTCAGACGCCTGCGGCCTCGGTGTTTCGCGTGGACTCTTCCATCGCCCGCTCTGCGGCGGCCGCATCGGGGTAGGCAGCGCGGATCCGCTCGTAGCCCCGCTTGTGGAGTTCGGCGGCAAGTTCGGCCCCGCCCGATTCAACGATCCTTCCACCGAGCATGACATGCGTGCGATGGGGAACGTTGTGCTCGAGGAGTTGTTCGTGGTGGGTGATGATGAGGATTCCCATGGCGCCGGCCCCCGACGCTGCGTCGCCCCCGGCACCGCCGATCCGCGCGATGCTCTGACTGGCCAACCGCACGGCGTCGGCGTCGAGCCCGCTGTCGGTCTCGTCGAGAATCGCGAAACGGGGCTGGAGCATCGCCAACTGAAGGATCTCGGCCCGCTTCATCTCGCCACCCGAGAAACCCTCGTTGACGTAGCGTCGCGCGAAATCGGAATCGATGGAGAGCTCCGACATCTTCGCCTTGAGTTCGGAGCGGAACTCCTTCATCGGCATCAGTTCCTGGCCTTCCTTCCGCTCAGGGTTGCGGACGTTGGTGACCGCATGGCGGAGGAAATCGGCCAGCCGCACCCCGGGAATCGCCATCGGCCGCTGAAAGGCAAGGAACACCCCCGCCCGCGCCCGCTCGTCCGGCTCCATGGCCAGAAGATCCCGACGAATACCGTCGGCAGCCACCAACTCGATCGTCCCGGCGGTCACCTCATAGGAGGGATGCCCCATGATCGCGTAGCCGAGGGTGCTCTTGCCAGAGCCGTTGGGGCCCATCAGCGCGTGGATTTCGCCCCGACCGATGGTCAGGTCGACCCCCTTGAGGATCTCCTGCCCCTCGACGGCGACATGGAGACCGCGGATGACGAGTTGGTCGGGATGGTGTTCTGGATGCTGAGTCATGGATGGAATCCGTTCAGGGCTGGACCTTCTGATGGTCAAACACGAGATCCCCGTCGGCGACGGGGGAGGTGACGTAGCCGGAATGATGGGGAATGGGCAGTTCGTCATCGATCTTGCCGAGACCGTCCGAACGCTTTGCGATCCGCTGTCCGACGATCTTGTCCTGGATCCGCATCAACCCCTCGAGGAGGCTCTCCGGACGGGGCGGGCAACCGGGGACATAAACATCGACGGGAACGACGAGATCGACTCCCTTGACGACGTGATAGCCCCACTTGAAGTACGGCCCACCGCCGG
>CANGGT010000172.1 GCA_947453375.1 Planctomycetaceae bacterium | reverse complement strand
GATTTCGCCTGTGGGGGTGACCTCGAGAATGCGCTTCTGGGTCCCGCAGGAGATGAGCGTGTTGCCATTCGGGAGTCGCTGTGCGTCGCCGGCGTTCTCCACGCCGGTGTATTCCCACACCACCTTTCCTTCGGGAGAGACCTCGCGGACGGCGCCCTCGCCTTCGTGGGCGGCAAGGATGTTACCACTCTCGAGCTTGTGGACGTTGCGGACCTGGAGATGGGGATCGGCATGGCTCGTGAAGAGCGGCGTGACATGGACGATCTTCCCCTGAGGATCGACCTCCACCGCCTGACACGGCCCCTGCTCGGCGACGAGCGTGTTGCCGTTGGCGAGCCGCTCGCAGCCGAAGACCTGCGTCGACGGGCTGACATAGTCAAACACCGTCTCCCCCCGCGCGGTGATCTCGCGCACCCCGGTCGGCTTGCCGCCGTAGCCGAAGAGGATGTGACCGTCGGGGAGCGCTTGGAAGATGACCGCCGTGCTTGGCGGGGCGAACTCCCAGACGATCTTCCCGGCGGCGTCGAGCTCGACGAACCGGTTCGGCCCCTGACCATACTCGGTGAACAGGAGCCGCCGCCCGGGACGGGGCTCGAGGTCGTCGGCCCGCGTTCCTCTGCCGGGAACGACCGCGGCGAGGGCGAGGAGCGTCGCGAGCAGTCGCACGGTGAAGCTGCGGCGGCGGAGCGCGGTGGACGGCGACGCGGTGGTCAGGGGCGACATGGCGAACCTCCCTCGGGGTGTCGGAGCGGGGGAGGGAACGGAACAGCGTTTACCGCAACGGCCGCCACAAAGGCGGTCAGCCGTTGCCGCGATGCTTTCCCCACCCCGCCACCATCCTCTGGATGATCGGGCTCCACGTCCAGTCGACCATCGATCCGAGGGCCGTGCCGATCAGGCAGCCCATGAACCAGCCGACGAGATGCGACTGAGCGAGGTCGCCCCAGAACCGGGCCGACGGCACGGCGACGCCGGCGCCGACGACGATCGAGAGGAGGGTGACGGCGAGGGGGACAAAACGCACGGCGTGGCTCCGAGGAAAACCCCGAGGATAGTTCGATGCCAGGTCGGTTTCACGGCACGACGATTTCAGCCCCGTGGGGGACTGTCGGCAGGGCCCCTGGTATTCTGCGGCGGGCACTTTATCCACAGCCTGCTCGAGGAGTTTCCGCGATGCCCCTTCCCCATGCCGACCTGCTCCGTCTGAAACGTTGGAACACGCCGACGATCTACAACGGCTGGGAGCAGATCACCCGGCACGACATCGCCGCGGCCGGATTCAACCTCGAGGAGACGCGCGACTTCATGCCGCAGATGGGGCCGATGGTCGGCTATGCGGTGACCCTCGTCGTCGAGCCGTCGCAGGCCTCGCACAAGGCCAACGCGTCGGCCTGGAGCGATTACCGCCGCTATGTTTCCAGCGTGCCGGGGCCGAAGATCGCGGTCGTTCAGGATCTCGACAAGCCTGCGGTCATCGGGTCTTTCTGGGGAGAGGTGAGCTCCAACACCCACCGGGCGCTGGGGTGCGTCGGCACGATCACCGACGGGGCGATCCGCGATGTCGACGAGATGACCAACGCCGGCTTCAAGGCGATCGCCCGGCGCCTCTGCGTCGGCCACGCCCACGTCGTGCCGGTCCGCTTCGGCGTCGACGTGACGGTGTTCGGCAGGGAAATCCTTCCGGGGCAGCTCGTCCATGCCGACAAGCATGGCTTCCTCGCGGTACCGGCCGAGGACGAGGCGAAGCTCCTCGACGCCGCCTCGTTCATGGATGCCAACGAATGCCAGACGGTGATCGCCGCTGCCCGCGGGGCCGCCGGGCTTCCGGCCGACGAGGTCCTCGCCCGGATGGACGAGGCCGGTCGCCGCTTCGGCGAGAACGCCCGACACGAGTTCGGTCGTCGGGGCGAGTGGTGAGGCGGGAAGCGATGACGTTGCCGTCGACAAGCCCGAGTTGCTGTCACAGGCTCGCCGGCGAGGCGAGATCGGCGTGGTGGATCGTCGCGTCGGTTGCCATCAGCGTGTGGATATCCCTGTCGGTCTCCGCTGCCGAGCCTGGCGAAGGGGCGCTGCGGATCAATCGCCTCCGCCTCCTCGGCACCCACAACTCCTACCACGTCGCCCCCGATCCGTTCGTGGCGACGTTGATCGCGGCGGCGGCGCCGGCCGAGGCCCGCGCGATCGACTGCACGCAGCGCCCGATCCCCGAGCAGCTCGACCGGCTCTCCCTCCGGCATCTCGAGCTCGACTGCTACCGCGATCCCGACGGGGGAATGTTCGCCCAGCCGCTCGGGCTCGAGCTGGCCGCCGCGGCAGGGGCTCCGTCGCCACTCCAGTGGCAGGGCGAACTTGCCGAGCCGGGCATCAAGGTGCTCCACAGCCCCGGCTTCGACTTCCGCTCCACCGTGCCGACGCTCCGCGCGGCGCTTCGCGAAGTGAAGGCCTGGTCCGATGCCCATCCGCGCCATGTGCCGATCTTTCTCCTCCTCGAACTGAAGTCGGACGCCTTCGCCCCGCCACAGCCCCTCCCCTGGAACGACGAGGGATTTGCCGAACTCGAGGCGACGATTCTTGCCGTCTTTCCCCGCGAACGGATCCTCGCGCCCGATGACATCCGCGGCGGCAGGCCGACGCTCCGCGAAGCGGTCGACGGCGTCGGCTGGCCGGAGGTCGACGCACACCGTGGCAAGATCGTCTGCCTCATGGACAACGAAGGGGGCGTGCGCGACGCCTACCTCGCCGGGAGCGACGTGCTCGCGGGACGGCTCCTGTTCACGAGTGTCGCGGCCGACCATCCGGCGGCGGCCTTCATGAAGCGAAACGATCCGCAGGAGACGCACGACGAGATCCGCCGCCTCGTCGACGCCGGATTTCTCGTCCGCACGCGAGTCGATGCCGGGCTCGAGGAACCCCGCCAGGGGGATCTTTCCAGGTTTGAACGGGGGCTGTCGAGTGGCGCCCAACTCCTCTCCACCGATCTCCCCGAGCCCGACACCCGGTTCCCCGGGTATCGCATCGCGCTCCCTCCGCCTCCGGAGGAGGATGGCCGCTGAAGAAGGCTCGAACGGGGCATCGTTCCAGCGTCGCGGCAGCGATCACGCTTCCGACCGGGCAGCGAGAAACGCCTCGATCTCGCTCCGACGCGGCGCCGAGGTCTGAGCCCCTTCGCGGGTGACGGAAATCGCGGCGGCCGCGGCGGCACATCGCGTGGCCGCGATGAGGTCTCGCCCCTCCGCGAGCATCACCGCCAGGCAGCCGTTGAAGACGTCGCCGGCCGCCACCGTGTCGCGCGGCTCGACGGAGAACGCCGGCACGCGTGTCACGGCTTGGCCCGCGGCGACGAGGGCGCCAGCCGCGCCGAGCGTGACGACCACCGCCCGGGGCCCGAGGCCGAGGAGCGTGCCGGCCATTCCTTCGACATCGGCTGCCGGTGGTGTGGCGAGCGGGGCAGGGGAGGCGAGCAACTCGGCTTCGGTCTCGTTCGGCGTGAGGATGTCGACGCCAGCGAGGAGCGGAGCGGGCAGGGGGCGGGCCGGGGCAGGGTTGAGGATCACGCGCGTGCCGGCGGCCCGGGCGATCGTCACGGCATGCGTCACGGCCTCGAGGGGAACTTCGAGTTGGAGGAGGACGACGTCGGCTGCCTCGATCGCCGGCCGGGCGTGTTCGATGTCGTCGCGCGACAACCGGTCGTTGGCCCCTCCGGCGACGGCGATCGAGTTTTCCCCGGCCGCATCGACGACGATCAGGGCCACGCCGGTCGGGCAGTGGGGCGTGATCGCGATGAAGTCGGTCTCGATCCCCTCGGCCTGAAAGGCCTCGATCGCCGCACGACCCATCGAATCGTCGCCGACGCGGGCCACGAAGGTTGTGCGGCCCCCCGCCCGCGCTGCTGCCACCGCCTGGTTCGCCCCCTTGCCGCCGGGGACGCTCGCAAACCGCCCGCCGAGGACCGTCTCGCCGGGGCGCGGGAGGGAGGGCACGCGAACCACGAGATCGACATTGATGCTGCCGACGACGACGATCCGGCCGGAGGTTGCCTCGGTGGTGGAGGGATGGTCGGGCATCGAAAAGCCTCGGTGTGATCAGCCCCTGGCGTTTGGCGGGGCAGGGGAGGGGGGAGCGTCGCCGGTGTACTCGATGCGTGAGGCCCAGCCGAGGGCGGGGCGTTCGACGAGAATGAAGAGGAGCCACGCCGCGACGAGCGATGAGCCGATCCCGGCGGCGAGGGCGGCGAAGTCGACAAGCGTCCCGCTCCCCATGCGACTGACGAGACTGACGGCCCGTGAGCCGATCGGCTCATGGAGCAGGTAGAAGGAATAGGTGAGGCTCGCGGCCGCCACGATCCACGGATGGTGAGGAAGCGAAACGAAGGCGATCGCCAGACTCGCCATCGCCCCCGCCAGGGCGCCGGCAGGGCTTCCGGTCGCGTCGGCGACGATTGCTGACGCCGCGATCACCGACAGAAACGCCGGCGTGGCCAGCCGCCCGGAAAAACGCTGAAAGGCGGCGATCCCCATGAGGAACAGCGGGAGCCACTGGAGGAGCCAGGGGGAATGAACCGCGGCCGGCCCGGTGACGAGATCGACCGTGGCCCATGAGGCGGCGAGCCCCAGAGCATGGAAGCCGAGTTGCACCGGGACGGACCTCGACACGATCAACGGGAGGAGGGCCACGGCGGCGAGATAAAACTGGCACTCGATTCCGAGGGTCCAGCAGTTGCCGTTGTACCAACCGAGTCCGAGGACGCCGTTGAGGTAGCCGATGTGGGCAAGCGTCGTCGTCCACGGGAACGTGGGTTCGGGGCCGACGGAGCCGAGAAAACGCCATTCGAGCCAGATGAGCAGGGCCGAGAGCGCCGAGGCAACGAGGTATGGCGGATCGAGGCGGAGGGTTCGCTTGAGGATAAATCTCCCCCCGTCGCGCGGCCAGGAGAATCCGCCGCGGGCCAGCGCCCAGGGGATGATGAAGCCCGAGACGACGAAGAACACCTGGACGCCGGCGAAGCCCCAGTGCGTCGTCGACCTCACGAGCTCACTGCGGGTGCGGAACCCGAAGTGGTACCACATCACCGACAGCGCGGCGACGATGCGGAGGAGGTCGACGATCGCCAACCGCGAAGCCAACGGCCGGCGTGGGGCACCGTCCGGGGCAGACATGGCTCAGTTGCCCGTGGCGAGATGGGTGTCGAACCACTCGAGCATCGCCCGGAACATCGTCTCATTGCCGGCGGCATTGAAGCCGTGGCCGGCCCCTTCGATGACGACGAGGTCGGCCGCAACGTCGCTGGCCCGCAGGGCATCACGGATCTTCTCGCTGTGCCACAGGGGCACCAGTTCGTCCTTGTCGCCGTGGACCATCAGCGATGGGGCGTCGTCATCGGAGACCTGCTTGAGTGGGGAGTAGCTATCGCAGTTCTCGCGGGGGAACTTGAGCGCCGGAAACTTCTCCAGGTAGCCCGCGGCCGGGTCGAGATAGGGGGTGAGGTCGGTCGGGGGGAAGACCGCCGCCACGGCCGCCACCCGCGGCTTGTCATCGCGGCCGCGGGCGGCTGCGTTGGTCGTCGTGCCGAGCATGAGGGAGAGGTGGCCGCCGGCGCTGAAGCCGAAAACGCCCAGTCGATCGCGGTCGATGTGGTGCTCGGCGGCATGGTCGGTGACATGCTCGAGGGCCGATCGCACGTCCGCGACGATCTCGGGGATGAGGTACTTCGGGCTGCTGCCGTGACGCACCGCACAGACGGTGTAGCCGCGGTCGAGGAAGGGCTTCGTGAACGGGAGCATCGCCGCGGGGGGCATCCACTGCGACACCCAGCCGCCGCTGACCATGAGGAGGAGGCAGGGCCCTGGCTTGTCGCCGGCGCTTGCCGGACGGAAGACGTCGTAGGTGAGGGCCATCCCATCCTTGTGGCCGTAGACGACGTCGGGCGTGATCGTCACCCCGGGGATCGCAGGTTCGTCGGCGCGTCCGGTGGGGGCCATCACGGAGGCCGCCATCACCGGTACCACGAGGAGAAACGCGGAGGTGAGGAAGGGGCGGATCATGGGAGGTGCCTCGCGGAGCGGATGCGACGGATGAGGGCGTTGGTGGAGCTGTCGTGGTGGAGATCGGGGGAGGCTGGGCTCTCGAGTTCGGGAAGGATCCTTCCTGCGAGCACCTTGCCGAGTTCCACCCCCCACTGGTCGAAGCTGTTGATGTTCCACACCACTCCCTGCGTGAACACGCTGTGTTCGTAGAGGGCCACGAGCGAGCCGAGGATCGCCGGTGTGAGGCGGTCGTAGAGGATCGTGCTCGAGGGGATGTCGCCCGGGAACTCCCGATGGGGGACGAGTCGGGCGGGCGTCCCCTCGGCGGCCACCTCCTCGGCGGTCTTTCCGAAGGCGAGCGCCTCGGACTGGGCGAGCATGTTCGCCAACAGCATCGCCTGGTGGCGTCCGAGCGGGTTCAGCGACTGGGCGGCGCCGAGGAAATCGCAAGGAATCCGGTGCGTGCCCTGATGGATGAGTTGGTAGAAGGAATGCTGCCCATTGGTGCCCGGCTCTCCCCAGACCACCGGTCCGGTCGGGCATTCGACGAGCGTGCCGTCGATCTGCACCCGCTTCCCGTTGCTCTCCATCGAAAGTTGCTGGAGGTAGGCAGGAAAGCGTTTCAGGTATTGCTCGTACGGCAGGACTGCCATCGTCTCGCAACCGCACAGGCTCGTATTCCAGACCGTGATCAGGCCGTGGAGCGCGGGGAGATTCCGCTCGAGTGGCGCGGTGAGGAAGTGCCGGTCCATGGCGCGGAAGCCACCGAGCAGTTCCCGGAAGCGCTCCGGCCCGATGGCGAGCATCGTGGAGAGCCCGATGGCCGAATCCATCGAGTAGCGTCCCCCGACCCAGTCCCAGAAGCCGAACATGTTCGCCGGATCGATGCCGAACGCCGCCACCTCCATGGCGTTGGTGGAAACGGCCACGAAGTGCCGGGCCACCGCCGAGGCGTCGCCGCCGCAGGCGGCCAGGAGCCACTCCCGGGCGCTGCGGGCGTTGGTCATCGTCTCCTGCGTGGTGAAGGTCTTCGACGAGACAACGAACAGGGTCGTCGTGGGCTCGAGGCCGGCCACGGCTTCGCTGAAGTCAGTGCCATCGACGTTGGAGACGAAGCGGAAATCGAGGTCGTGGGTGGCGTAGGACCGGAGGGCTTCGTAGGCCATGACAGGCCCGAGGTCAGACCCGCCGATCCCGATGTTGACGACCGTGCGAATCCGTTTGCCACCATGGCCGAGCCAGCGGCCGTCGCGGATTCGCTCGGAAAAGACAGCCATTCGGCCGAGCACTTCCTCGACGCCGGCGGTGACGTCGCGGCCGTCGACCTCGAACGAATCGCCCGGAGCGGATCGCAGCGCTACGTGAAGAACTGCCCGGTCCTCGGTGCTGTTGATCCGGTCACCGCGGAACATCGCCTCGATGCGGCGACGAAGATCGACCTGTTCGGCAAGCTCGACCAGAAGCCGAAGGGTGTCGTCGTCGAGGAGTTGCTTGGAATAATCGAAGTACAGTCCGCAGGCCTCTGCCACCAATCGATCCCCACGGCCGGGGTCGGCGGCAAACATCGATCGCAACGCCTGTGCAGCTGGCAGTCCGCGGCGTTTGGCCGCGAGGCCGCTCCAGGCGGGAAGGTCACGGAGCGGCATCTTCGCCACGGGAAGACTCCTGCAAGCTGGAAATGTCCGGAAAAACAACCGCAGCATGGTACCAGGGGACCCAAAACACCTCGTAAAAGCCACTCGTGCTGAGAGCCTGGGCGCCCGGACGGCGTGAGGAAAGTCGACGCCAAACAGTGCCGGAAAGGGGGCCTGAATGCCTCGCCGGGCCCTCTGCGAGGGGCCGGCAGGCAGTCTTCAGGGCCCTGCCGGGGGGGGTGGCAGAATGGAAAAACAAGCGTTTAACGGCCAAAAACCGCGATGAGAGGAGAAATCCAGACGGCCGCTTGACGCCCCACGGCAAATCGTCTAACTTTCCCTCAGTCGTGCGGCCGATGTGACAGAGCCAGTTTCCGAACAACGTGTCGGGGATTGGTTTTGGATCGGTTCCCGCCGAGTGGCTCGTGATCTCCGGATCCCTGCCGCTGCCAGGTACGATTGATGGTGAGGCCGTTGCCCGCCAAGCAATCCGATGCCGCAGTGGTTGAGATGGGGTTCAGGACGCTGGTCATGGGTTGAGGCCCGTTTCGGATTGGTTTGCCATTTGGCTTTCCGCCCGAATCGAACCTCTGTCCATGGCAGTGATGCCTGAACAGGTCATGAGCCGGTCGCGGTGGCGTTGTCTCCATTCGTGGGGCGGCGATACCATTGCGGTCGGCTTGTTTTGTTCTTTGACAATTTGGTCGTGGTAATTGGCATCTTGAAAGAATGCCGTAAGGGCTCGTCTACGGACGAGAATCCTGCGGCGTTCTCCCAAGGCGATAGCGTGCCGCTCTGAGTTGCTTCGGCAGGTCAGGCGGTGACGCAGCGAGAATACGTTACTACCCCAGGTGGTGTCGGCGCGCTTGCCGGCGAGGATCTGGGGTTGAGTAGGTGAAACGCGAAGAGTGATGCCCGTTTGCTCTTCTAGTTTTGGTTGGCTTCGGCTGATCAAGGCTAGGGGGTCTGCGAGCACTCGATTCGGGTGGTCAAGCTACTAAGGGCGCATGGGGGATGTCTAGGCATCAGGAGGCTTTGAAGGGCGCGGAAGACTGCGATAAGCCCGGGGAAACCGTCAAACAGGTGATGATCCCGGGATTCCCGAACAGACCGTGTCTGAATACATAGGGCACGAGTAGCGAACGCGGAGAACTGAAACATCTCAGTATCCGCAGGAAAAGAAAGAAAAATCGATTTCCTCAGTAGTGGCGAGCGAACGGGAAACAGCCCAAACCGAAGTGGTTTC
>CANGGT010000171.1 GCA_947453375.1 Planctomycetaceae bacterium | reverse complement strand
GCGACGCAGGGGGCTCCATGCAGACATAGGCCAGCATCTGCATGAGATGATTCTGGATCATGTCACGGACGACGCCGGTGCGGTCGTAGTAGCCGCCGCGGGTTTCCACCCCCACCGTCTCGGTCGCCGAGATCTGGATGTGGTCGATGTGCCGCCCATTCCACAACGGGGCGAACATGCCGTTGGCCAATCGGAAGGCGAGGAGATTCTGAACTGTTTCCTTCCCGAGATAGTGATCGATGCGGTAGATCTCCTCCTCCGGCCAGCGGGCGAGGAGCTCACGATTGAGGGCCCGCGCCGAGGCGAGATCGCGGCCGAACGGCTTCTCGACGATGATCCGCTTGGCCCCCGGCATCCGTGTGAAACCGGCGGCGTCGAGCTGTTGGTTGACGAGCGTGAAGAAGTCGGGGGAGATCGCGAGGTAGAGCAGCGTGTTGCCGGCGGCACCAACCTCGGCGCCGACCCGATCGACCTCGGCCCGGAGCCGCCCGAACGCACCGGCATCATCGAAGTCCCCGACAACGTAGTGGAGCCGGGATTCGAGCCAAGCCCAGTGCTCCGGATCGACGGCCTTCCGCGTGCAGAACTTCGCGATCTCCCCGCGCTGCTTCCCCCGGAACTCCTCCGACGACATCACATGGCGCCCCATGCAGACGATCGCGAACTGTTCGGGAAGGAGCCGATCGCAGGCGAGGTTGAGCAGCGCCGGGAGGAGAAGGCGCTTCGTGAGGTCGCCTGTGGCACCGAGGATGACGAGTACGCCGGGAGCGGCAGGCATGGCGGTTGAAGCAGGGGCGGATCGAGACATGACGGTGGCGTCCATCAAACGAGGGAAACGTTAGCAAGCATCGGGCCCCAACGGTGGGCCCCGTGCGACGAAGACTCACTCGACATAGATCGGATTGGCGAGCACCCAAGGGAGCGGCCGGCCGGCGACGTCGAGCCACAGCTCGACGCGGTGATTGCCCCGCGCGGTGGGCGCGTATTCGACGGCCGCGCCGTCAGCCTCGTGGACGAGCTCGCCCCGATTGAACACTTTCCAATGCCCGGGCAGCGGCGCCCGGCCACGGAGGACCGGCGAGCCCGAGAGCACCACGTGGCTCCCCATCTCGTGCCGGCCGTTACCGTCCTCGGCCTGGAAATCGAAGCCGCGGGCGTCGGCGATCCAATCGAAGGCGACAAACGCCCTCCCCTTCACGAGGCCCTCCTGGATCGCGTCGCGCGACAGCTCCGTGGCCAACACGTGCGTGCCGACATGCCGGAGGCTCTGCTCGTAGGGGTCGAGCTGGAGCTCGAAGACGAGGTCGCCAGGCTTCGCGTCGGCGGGAATCGGCGTGAACACCCCCACGACAGCCCGGTCGAGAACCGTCAGCTCCTCGTCGAGGGCGTCGGCGACGCGCACCTTGTCCCCCTCCATGAGCGTGATCCGCAGGCCGACGTTCTCGTGGGCGTCGTTGCCTGAGACGCCGGTGTGAGGATAGACGGCGCAGAGTTCGTCGAAGCGTTTCAGGTAGTCACTCGGCGGATCGAAGATCGCCGCGAGCGCCTCCTGCGGATAGGCGTCGAGCACCTTCTTCGCCTGCACGAGCCAGAGCGGATTTTTCATCATCGCGTAGAGGCGGGTCTCCTCCTTGGCGTCGGCGTGGGTGTTGTAGATTTCGCTGCCGGTAAGGCTGTCGAGGTTCCAGTCCATCCGCTCTTCGAGGTGACAGAGAAACGTCATCCCGTCACCCGCCCGCACGCGACGGACGAGATCCTGCGCCTCGAGCGCGTCGTGTTCGGGCACGGCCGCCCGCGGGTAGACGAGCATCCCCTTCGTCTCGGCCCCCGGCACGAGGAGCACGCCATCGACGAGGCCCGTGTGCCCGTCGGTGACGAAGTCGTAGTGCGCCGCAGGATGTTCGGTGAAGAGGAGCGCGTCGGTGCCGGCCCGCTTGGCAGCCGCCACGATTTTCTCGATCTTCCCCCGACTGTCGTGCGAAAACGCAGAGTGGACGTGGAGATTGCACCGGTATTCCCGGAGCCCCCCGGAGCGATCCACAGGCTTTCGCGCCGCGGCGAGCCCCTCGACCGCCTCGTGGACCTTCGCCACGCGTTCGAGCGCCAGCCGGTCGATCGCATCCTCGGCGCTGACTGGGCCCGCCGCGAGAGCCCACGCCACCGCCGCGATTCCCCCCCAGCCGATTCCCCTGCCTGCCATTGAAGACACTCCTTGGCTCCACCGAATCATGCTCATTCCGCTTCCGCCGCGGCGATCGCCGCATCATAAAAGGCCCGGGCCTCGTCGTAAGCGGCCGCGGCTGCCCCACGTTCCGACTCGCGGATCTGCCCCATCTTCGCCTTCCAGCAGACGTCGACTGCCTCCCGGCACCACCGCGCGCTCCTGCGACTGGCTCTGACCGGCTTGTCGGCCACCTCCACCCACACCGGATTGGTGTGAACGCTCGGGAAGATCCGGATCGCCACCCAGCTCGATCGCTCGATCGCGACGCGGAAGCCGAGCTCCTCGACATGACCGTCGGCCTCGATCATCCGCGTCAGCACCGGCTCGCCGTTGACGATCACCTCCACCGGCACCTGCCGCGAGGCCCCGACTCGAGCTCGCTCGAGATGCCAGTAGGGCTTGTCATCGAGGCGCCGGGCACGGATCGCCTCGGTCGCCGGCGTCGGTTCCGCGTCAGCCAGGAGCGCCGCGACGTCGCAGGCCACCGTCACCGTGCCAGGCTCGTCGAGGACGCGCGTGCTCAGCCGGCCGTCGTCCCCCGGCTCCCCGACCGCCACGTGATCGACGCCGAACTCGAGAACATGCGAGAGGCCATCGCCGCAATAGCTGCGGCCATCCTTGACTCCCTTCACCCAGGCGTCGAAATCGAGCGGCTGCCCCTCGTCGAGCTTCACGTAGATCCGCCCCAGCCCCACCCGATCGCCGTAGATGCAGGGGAAGTCGGTCTCGCCGCTGATCCGTGGCGTGAGGCCGCAGTTGAGGGTGTGGTACCAGACGTTGAGCTCCCACACGGCCGGCGTGTCGACCGCCGAGAGGAAATCGCACACGCCGGTCGCGGCGGTGACGACGTATTCATTGGCGCCGATGCCGTCGAAGCGGGGCATGGCGTAGTCGGGGAGCTTCGCTGCGGCCTTTCCCGGCCAATCGCTCGCCGGCCGCTGGCCGCGGAACTCGCGGCCTCCCCCCGGTAGCACGTCGGGGAGTTCGAGTCCCCAGCCGGAATGGCTGTAGCCGACCACGCCCCCCTGCTCGCGCCCCCAAGCGAGGACCGGCTGCGTCCAACTCGGCCACTCCTCGATGAGCGTCGTGCCGGGGTAGTCGTCCTCGGTGAGGCGGAGGAGGCAAAGGTGGCCGGCGTGCGACGACGGGAAGCCACTCACCTCGACGTCGTAGCGCATCAGCGATTCCGGCGTCGAGAGGGGCGAAGTCCTCCCCTCGAAGTGCTGCTTTTGGACATACCAACACGGCCCCCAGGAGAGGACGCAGCCGACGTCGAGATTCTCGCCGACGATGTGCCGCATCATGTCGGCCGGGCCGACGCCGGCGGTGGGGTTTTCATAATGGGCGCAGCCGGCGGCATGGACGTGGTGATCGCCGGAAAACCAGCGGCGCTGCGACGGCTGGATCCAGCGTTCGAGCCGGAAGTCCTCGCGGTGGGTCGCCGCGCCGGCCGGGATCGTGATCGTCGCCCGCTTCACCCGGTATTCGGGGCCGCGGGAGAGCTCGACGGAGTAATCCCCGGGCGGAAGGGAGATCGTCTCGCCGTCGGCCCGGTAGACCTGATCGTGAAAGAAGAAGTCGGGGGCGAGGCGGCGGGCTGGATTGGGATGAACACGGCCGAGCCGATCGCGGAACACGAATGACGCGGTCGTCGGGGTGCCGTCGTGGTCGCGGACGCCGAGGGTCACCGCCACCGCAGGAAGACACTCGAAGAGGATCGGGACCGTGGCACGGAAGCCGAGATCCTGCGTCCCTTGGCCGACGTTGAACCCGAGCGTTGCTTCGCGCTTCCCGGCATCGCGGGTATGGAGTTGGAGGATGCGGTATTCGAGGGCGAGCCCCGACAGCTCGTCTTTCAACGGCTGCGACGTGAAGAACGTGGCATCGAGCCAACGGTCAGCCGATTCCTCTGGGGAGACTTCGATCCGGGGGTCTGGGGCGCCGCTGCTCCGCTTCACCATCGGTTTCAGTTGCGGCCCCTCGACCCGCATCCGCGCCGTGATCCCGGCGAGGTTGTGAACCTTGACGAGGAACGTCCGCCAGCCCTGCTCGACGAGCTCCTTGGCGGCTGGTCCCTCGACCACCGACACCCGGCTCTCGGCGTTGATCGTCACCCCCGCCACGCAGAGCGGATCGAGGATCGCCTGAATCTCGGCAGTCGTGAGCCCGGCGTCTTCCCCCTTCCCTGCAGCCTCGAGGGCTTCCTTCGTCGCTGCCGGCAACGGAGCTCCGACGACATCGAGGGCCTCGACGAGCCGCCCCGTCGCCGCCAGCAGCGGCTGGCGCTCCACTTCCTCGACCCGCGGAAGCTCGGCGGCTCCGCCGAAGCCGGCAGCCAGCAGGCTCCCCAGAATCGATTGCATCCCCCACCACCGAATGAACCGTCTCATCTGCAGCATGAAAAGCTCCCCTGCGAGTGGCATCCGCTCGGGTTCCTGCTCCTGCCTCCCCGAACCGAGACCAATTCTAACGCTCCCGGGAAAAAGCCCCCTGCCCCTCACGACGTCGCCGATTTCGTTTATCCTTTCCCCGTGTCGGGGTGGGAAAGCCGAGGGAGTTTTGCAGTGAACATGTCACGGCCGTGGTTTCGCTCCAGTCCGTTGTCCCACGTCCTCGTCGCCCTCTTCGTCTTGGCCCTCCTCGTCTTGGCCCTGCCTGGCGTTGCGGCCGAGCCGGTCCTCGATGCGCCGATCGCCGCCCCTGCCGAGGAAGCCGGCATGACGCGGCTCTTCAATGGCCAGGATCTCGCCGGCTGGTCGGGCGATCCGCGGCTGTGGAGCGTGCGCGACGGCGTGATCCACGGGGAGACGACCGTCGCGACCCCGGCCGAGGGCAACACCTTCCTCCTCTGGGAAGGGGGCGTGACGAAAGATTTCGAGTTACGGCTGTCGTTCCGCTGCACCGCCGAGAACAACTCCGGCATCCAATACCGCTCCCGGCACGTGACCGATCCCCCGGTGCGCAACGCGTGGGTGGTGCGCGGCTACCAGCACGAACTGCGCAACGAATCGACCCTCCCCAACGTCGCCGGCTTTATCTACGACGAGGGGGGGACACGGGGCCGGATCTGCCTCGTCGGCGAGCGCGCCCGGTGGACGGGCGACGGCAAGGTCGTCGACGCGATGCTCATCGAACAGGCCGACTACGCCGACCTCTTCCGCGTCGACGACTGGAACGACGTCGTCATTCGCGCCGAGGGGAACCGGATCCGTCACTTCATGAACGGTCGCCTGACGCTCGACTTCACCGACGAGGACCCCGCACTCGCGCTCCGCTCCGGAGTCCTCGCCCTCCAACTCCACGCCGGCAAACCGATGTGGGCGGAGTTTCGCGACCTCCGCATCCGGGAGTTGCCTTAGATGTTGCTCCAGCCCGCCCGTTGGTCGTCGAGAAGAGGGTGGAATGGCCGTATGGCCGCGGCGATCTGCCTGGCGATCGTCGTGTCGGCCGCCGTCCCTTCGTGGGCCCAACCCCCGGGGCCTCCCCCTGGCCCTCCCTCCGCATCACCGCCGGCGGCCCAAGGCGATGCCCCGGCACCAACGCGCCCCGCGCCTCCGCCGCCGGCCCTCGAGATCACGACGAGTTCCCTCCTCCAGCATCGGCTCGGGGAGTGGTCGACGCTCGACATCAGGGCCACGAATCCGACGTCCGAGGCCAAGGAGGCGATCGTTTCGATCCTCTTCGAAGGGGGGCAGCGGCAGTACGCACGGCGGCTGTGGGTGCCGGCCAATGGCGATCGCACCACCTGGCTGCCGATCAAGGTGCCTGCTGAAGCCAAGTCCGAAGGGGGGCTCGAATACACGAGCCTGATCCTCGAGGCGGGATCGGAGCGCGAGCTTCTCAGTCGGCGCGAGGGGGAGGGGCTGACGTCGGGCGCCATCCTCCGCATCAGCGAGGATCCGGTCCGCTCGGCGCTCGTCGTTCCACGGCCGATGCTCAACCCGACCCTCGCCTGGGAAAACCTCCGCAAGGAATGGCCCCAGGTGCTCGCCGCCGCGCGGACGAGCCGCAGCCTCAATCCGACGTCACCGCTGATCGTGCCCGACTTCCTTCCCCCGTGGCCGATGACCAGCCGCGGTCTCGACGTCCTGCTCCTCGCCACCGACCGGCTCGAGAACGACACCGCCGGGATGGCGATGCTCCGAGCCTGGGTCCGCGATGGCGGCCGGCTGTGGATCGCCCTCGATGCGGTGGCTCCAGAGACGGTCGAGGCGATCCTCGGCCACGACAGCGGCATCGAGGTGGTCGATCGGGTGGAGATCGACCGTTTCACCGTCAAAACCCTTGACCGCGAGAACGGCATGGAGCGCACCGACGAGATCGATCTCGAAGTGCCAGTCGACATGGTCCGCGTCATCACCTCCCACGCCGACGTCCCTTCGCGCGTCGACGGCTGGCCGGCGGCGATCTGGGTGCCGTGCGGGCAGGGGGACGTCCTGATCACGACGATCGGCCCGCGGGGACTCGTCCATTCCGACGGCGTCACCGCCACCGGTGCGACCGCCACCCTCGCCACGCGTCTCCTCGCCGGTCGCCCCGATCGGCTCGACGTCGCCCGGCTCCAGGGGGGGCTGGAAAAGCAAATCGGCTATGCGACTCCTTCCCGGTGGATCGCCGCCACGATCCTCGGCCTGTTCTGCGCAGGGCTGCTCTTCGTCGGCTGGCGATGGGGGGCTCGGCACCACCTCGATCGGCTCGCCTGGTTCGTCCCGGCAACGAGCGTCGCGGCTGCCACCGTTCTCGGCCTCGTCGGCGCGGCAAGCTCCCGGAGCGTGGCACCGACGATCGCCGAAGGAACGCTCCTGCGGCTCTCGCCGTCGACCGGCGAAGCGCTCCTCGACGGCGCTGCGGCCGTCTTCGATCGCGAGTCGCGGGCCACCGCTTGGACCGGCCGGGAGCGGACGTGGGTCTTCCCCGACGCCTCCCAGGGGACCAACGGCGAGCGTGTCACCTGGCTCGACGACGATCAGGAGACCACCCAAAACACGACGACGCATGCCGGCAGCATCGACAAACTCGCCCTCCGCGGCGCACTCGGACTGATCGACGGTGGCATGGTGCGTGCTCGCTTCGGCCCCGAGGGGCTCGAGGGACGGCTCGACCGCGGCACGCTCACCAATCTCCGCGATCCAGCGATTGTCGGCATGCCCGGCCCGGCGCAGGCCGTCAACCTCGGTGAGGATGGCCGCTTCGTCGCCGCGATCGACGGCGTTATGGCCCCGGGACAATACAACCCCGCCTCGATCCTCTCCGACGACGCCCGCTGGCGACAGGAAGCGACGCGCCGGCTCCTCCAAACCCCGGAAGACTATTTGCGCGAGTCGGGGCGGCCGAAGGGGCAGGCCCCCAACGGCATCGCCGGAGCCCTCGCCCTCCGCCGCCGCCCCTGGATGCTCTTTTGGTGCGAGCCGGAGGCGGGGCCGACCTGGATGCCCCCTGCCGGCTTCGTCGAACGCCGCGCGACGCTCGCCCTGTCGCCGATCGACATCGAGCCGACCCCCTCGGGCACTCCGTTCCGGATTCCGCCCCCCTTTCTCCCTGCCCGTCCCGGCGTCACCGATCAAGGGAAGTCGAATGCCTTCGACGGTCGGCGCGGCGAATGGGTCAAGGGACTCACCACCGCCACCGACACCCTCCTCCGCTTCCAACTTCCCGACGCCGTTCTTCCCTGCAAGCTCGACCGGGGCCGGCTCACGATCCGGGTCAACGCACCGTCGCGAGACGTCACGGTGGGGGCGTTCCGCGACGGCCAGACGGTCGTCCTCGAGCGATTCACCGAGCCCAACGGCGTGTTCGAGATCGACCTCGGCCCCGAGCACCTCGCCGTCGATGGCGGCACCGTCCCGATCTCGATCGCCATCAGCCGGACGGTGGCGGAGCGGGCCGAAGATGCCCGGGGAGACGCCCCCCCCCTCGACAAAAAACAGTACGAGCAACAGATCGACACGTCGGTGAGCAGCACCTGGGACATCGACTACGTCCGTCTCTCCGTCGACGGCCGCACCAACTGAAGACCCGCCATGAACGCACCAGCAGACCCGGTCCTCGACATCCGCAACTTGACGAAGAAGTTCGGGGAATTCACAGCCCTCGACAATCTCACCCTCTCGCTTCGCCGCGGGCAGATCCTCGGCTTCATCGGCCCCAACGGTGCCGGAAAGACGACGACGATCAAAATCCTCGTCGGCGCGATGCGGCCGACGTCGGGCACGGCGGCGATCGCCGGCGCCGACTGCGTCCGCGACGCGTGGCGGATCAAGCGGCTCGTTGGCTACATGCCTGACACGTTTGGCGCCTACGACAACATGCGCGTCCGCGAATACCTCGACTTCTTCGGCGCCGCCTTCGGCATCCCTCGCGGGGCACGCGCGAAGCGGATCGACGAGGTTCTCGAGACGACCGGATCGGGCTGGATGCAGGATCGCTACGTCGAGGCCCTCTCCCACGGCATGAAGCAACGGATCGGCGTCGCCCGCACGCTCCTCCACGATCCGGAGATGCTGATCCTCGACGAGCCGGCCAACGGCCTCGATCCCCAGGCACGCATCGAGATGCGCGACCTCCTTCTCAAGCTCGCGGGGATGGGGAAGACGCTCATCGTCACCAGCCACATCCTCCCCGAGCTGTCGCGGATCTGCGACGTCGTGGCAATCATCACGCAGGGAAAGCTGCGGGCTTTTGGCACGCTCGACCAGATCATGCGCGACCTGCGGCAGAAGCGGACTTTCGAAATCCAGCTGTGCGGCCCGGCCCAGGTGGAGGGGGCGGCGGCCGCGGTCCGCGAGGCGCTCCATGCGGATG
>CANGGT010000170.1 GCA_947453375.1 Planctomycetaceae bacterium | reverse complement strand
ACGCCACCAACGTCACGAATCTCAACAATGAACACTAGGGGAATCCCCTCGCCGATCTCCCGATCGACAAGCTGATCGCTGATCTCGAGAAGGTGCCCGAGGCGGTCCGGACCGCCGTCCGCAACAACGGCGGCGGCCACGCCAATCACAGCCTGTTCTGGGAATCGCTCGGCAAGGGGAAGGGGGGCGAACCGGCCGGCCACCTCGGCGAAGCGGTGCGGAGCGTCTTCGGCGGCTTCGACAAGTTCAAGGAGGAGTTCACGAAGGCGGCCCTCGGCCGGTTCGGCAGCGGCTGGGCCTGGCTCTCGGTCGACCCCAAGGGGAAGCTCCTCATCGAGAGCACGGCCAACCAGGACAGCCCCGTCATGCACGGCAACACGCCGCTCCTCGGGCTCGATGTCTGGGAGCACGCCTATTACCTGCTTTACCAGAACCGCCGCGTCGACTACGTCAACGCCTTCTACAACGTCGTCGACTGGGACGCGATCGGGAAGCGGTTTGCCGTCGCGAAGAAGTGATCGATGTCCGGCGGCAACCAACGCCCCGGATGACGGTTTCTCAGCATGCATGAAGTGCCAGGGCGGCCTGTCGATCACGACAGGCCGCCTTGGTCTTTTTTGCTCACTTCGCCAAGGCGGGGCGGACCGACGGCGAGTTGGCGTTGACTCCCCCTCGGCGCTCCCCTTATCTCCCCTCCGAGCGCCCCTCTTTCGAGACGCGCACGCCGGGAGATCATTCGTCATGCCGATGCAAAACGCCGTGGACGGGTCGCAGCGCGAGCCTTCGCCGATCCAGACCTCGCGAATCCGCGGATCCGCCCCGGCCACTCCGCCGGCCCGGCGGGGAAGGCTCGGCACCGTCGCCATCGGTATTCTCATCGCAAGCCTCGCCGGTGGCGGTTGCCGCAGCGGTGTCCGCTCCATGACGGCGCCGAAATGGCCGAGCTTTGGCGGTGCGAAATCGAAGGGGATCGATGACTCGGCCCTCGCTGCGGCACCGAAAATCGACGCCTCGACGCAGAAGCCGTCGGCGGCTGCCACCCCCTACCCGACCACCTCGACCCCCGCCGGCTACGTCGTCAACGACAGCTCCCCCACCGCCGGCGCCCCGGCCCTCGGCATCCAGACAGCCGCCACCGACCCGGCCCTGGTCACCTACGGTGCCCCCCCCCCGCCCCAGCTCGCCACGGCTGCTTCCGACCCGCGTGCTGCGACGGGGCTTCCTGAGAGCGTTCCGCCGCAGGCTATCAGCCCGCAGGTCGGGCCCTACGCCTCGCTTCCCGCCCCGCCCCCAGCCGCCGAATCCCCCACGCCACCGGGCCTCCCCCCGGCGACGCTCCCCCTCGAGCCTGTGCCTCCGCCGGCGGCCCAAGTGGCCGGCGCACCCCCCGGCGGCGGCTACCCGGTGGCCCCGCCGGCGACGTCCTCGACCTTCCCCTCGACGGCGGGCTACGAGCCGAGTCGCGTGGCCGATGCCCGCGGCAGCGTGGCTGCGGAAGCCGCTGCCCCCGGCGTGGCCGCCGCAGGTGTGGCTGCCGCGGCGCCGCTCACGCCGATCAATCCGCCGGAGTCTGGTACCCCCGCCCGGTATGCCTCCGACCGGAGCCGCTACGGCGATCCTGTGGCTGCAGATCCTGCCCTCGCAGCGCCGCCGAGCGCCTTTCAGGCGCCCCCGGCCGCTGATGCTGGCTGGGCAGGCGCTGGGGCCCTGCCCCCGGCGGCCGCCGCGCCGGCGGCTGCCGCGCCGGCCCCCTTCCCCACCAATCCCCCGGCTGCGCTCCCCGCGGCCAATCCCGACGGGCTCACCTCCCCGCCGGTGCGCCGCCCCGATCCAGTCTTCAGGCCCGGTGGCACATCGAGCTACCGGCCGGCCGAGCAGATCTTTGTCGACGAACAGCCGGTATCGCCGTCGGCGGTGCGCACCGCCTCCTTCGAGACGCTGGCCCCTCCGCTTCCCGCAGCGCAGGAATAGCCCTGCATCGCCGTGACGGCCGAAGGTGCTAGATTCGGCAGGCCATGCCCGCTTGCCGCTTCATTCTCTTCGTGTCGGCCTGCGTCGATCGACGTCGCCGTTCGCTGCCGTCTCGCCGCGGATGGTGCGTCGTTGCCTTGGCCCTCATCGCGATCGGCCTGGGGGATGTTTCCCGGGGTAAGGCCGACGAGTTGCCTGCGGCTGACGCGGCGACGGCGATCAGCGTCGAGCCGGCAGGGATCGTCAATGCCCCCGGGGAGGTCGTGGAAGCCGATGGATCGCGGCACGCGGTGGCCGAGCTGAGCGGGATCGTCTGGCTCGGGGGCGATGCGTATGCGGCGGTGATGGACGGCAGCGACCGCGTGCTCATCCTCACGGTCATTCCCGCCGCCGACGGCACGGCGCCGACGGTGACGTTCGAACGTTCGATTCCCCTCGATCGCCTCCGCGACTGGGAGGATCTCGCCGTCTTCACCGGGCCTGATCGCCGAAGGCGCTGGTTTTTCGTCGAAGAGGACACCCCCGCGGTGCGAGAGTTTGCCGAGGGGGATGGCGATCGGCCGGTTGGGGCCGGTCTGCGGCCGCTCCGGGCCGCCGGGACGGTGTCGCTCGCAGGGCCGTTCCGTTCGGCGCGCCCCAACCGCGGGCCGGAGGCGCTCGCCATCGAGCCCGACGGCTCGAGGCTCTGGACGGCCAACGAGGAGCCGCTCGAACGCGATGGCCCCCCTGTCGCCGCGGGAGTCGCCGGGAAGGTGCGGCTGGTCGGTTTGGCGATCGATGATGCCGGAGCGCTCGGCGACGGGGCCATCGAGCGGCGGCGCGAGGTGATCTATGAAGTCGATCCGCCGCACGACCGGGTCTCCCTTGGCGGGGGGCCGCTCTATTCCGGCGTGGTAGCACTGGTCGCGCTCGGCGAGGGGCGGCTCCTCGTCCTCGAGCGGAGCGCTGCGGCTGGCGTGCCTCCGCTGGAAAACCGGATTTATCTCGTCGACACGGCAACGGCGGCCGAGGCCCGCGACGTGAGCGGGAATCTCGCGGCCGCGGAGCCGGTGGCCAAGACGCTCCTTTGGAAGGGGGCGCTCGGGGTGAATCTCGAGGGGCTGTGTGCCGGGCCCCGGCTCCCCGACGGCCGGATGACGCTCGTCGCTGTGGCCGACAACGGCGCCGACAACGGAGTCGGCCGCCGGCCGAACCCCGTCGCCTGCTTCTTCCTCACCAGCCCATGACCATGTTCGACTCGATCACTTTCCGCGCCCGCTCCAGATCGTCGCCCGTCTCGTGCATGTAGAGACGGATCGCATGAACCTTGTCGCCGGCGGCTTTGGCGAGGCATTCCCGCGCCGTGTTGCACGGGTCGTCGGTCGAGGAGGTCAGGCCGAGGGCCGACTTGGAGATCACCCAGCAATCGCGGGGGCGGCGGGTGAGGCGGACGATCCGCTCGCCCGGGTAGGCATCTTCGACGACCGCCGCCGCGGCCTGCTCGTCGGCAGCCCACGAGATGATGATGTGGGCGCCGGTCTCGATCTCGAACAGCGGCATGGTGGTTCCTCCGACTTTCCGGCCCACCTTACGGCTCCGCTTCCGGCCCGTCAATTGTTCCCCACTCCGGCCCCTGGCTAGGATGGAGCAGAGCAAATCGTCCGAGGTGCCCAGCATGCGATTTGACCGCGACGGTTTTCCGATTCCCGCCGAGTTCGAGCGTCCTCGCGACGATCTCGACGGCTTTGGCCCCCCTCCGCGCCGCGAGCCTGCCGGCGGTGGCCGTTCGAGCGCCCTCCCGCAGGCTGGCGGCCGGGGAGTGTCCAGCGGCAGAGAAGTCGCTCCGCGCTTTGGCACGCTCACCGACCCTGCCCCGCTGCAACGCCGCGGCGAAACGCCCCCTCTCCGCCGGAAACGGTTTTCGCTTCTCGTCCTCGTGGCGCTGGTGCTCCTGCCGGCGGTCGTGATTCCGGAGCTGTTGCCCTTCGTCCGCGATGTCGTCGTCGAGTGGTCGCTCCAGGAGGCGGCCGGCCGCGAGGCCCAAGGCGACGTCGTCGGGGCACTCGGGGCGGTCGAGCGCGCGGTGGCCTGGCATGCCGAGGACGCCGGGCTGTTCATCCGCCGCGGCCATCTCCGCCTTCAAAACCGCGATCCCGCCGGGGCCATCCGCGATGCCGATCAGGCCGTGACGCTCGCGCCATTTGCACCGCAGGCCCGCCGGCTCCGGGCGCTTGTCCACACCGTCCTCGAGCGGCCCGAAGAGGCGTTGGCCGATGCGGAGGCGGTCGTCGGGATGTCGGTGCCCGGCGATCCGGAATCCCTGAATCTCCGCGCCTACACCCGGGCCCTGCTCAAGCGCGATCTCCCCGAAGCTCTGGCCGACATCGAGCAGGCGATCGAACGGGGCGCAGGAGACCTCCCAGAGCACCTCGACACCCGTGGCTACATCCTCCACCTCCTCGGCCGCCATCACGAGGCGATCGACGACCTCAACCGGGCGATCGACGGGATGCAGGAATTGCGTTCCCGGCTCGAAGTCAGCCGTGGCCGCGCCGATCCGGTCGAGATCGATCTCCGCATCCGGTCCGCCGATCAGGGGCTGGCGGTGATGCACCACCACCGGGGCGAGGCCTGCGCCGCGGCCGGCTTCAAGGCGCAGGCCCGGCAGGATCTCGACCTCGCCGCCCGCCTCGGGTTTGACCCCACCCGCGGCATTTTTTGAGCGGCAAGGAGCGCTCGCCAAAAAAATATGCCCGGGGTGTCGTCCCGGGGGGCGTCTCGCTATACTCTCCATTCTTGCGAGGCGGCGACCCGTCCCTCGCCTGCCGGAGCGATTCGTTCCGGCGGCGAAACACGGGGGTGTAGCTCAGTTGGTTAGAGCGCCAGCCTGTCACGTTGGAGGCCGCGGGTTCGAGTCCCGTCACCCTCGCTGACCGCTCGCAGGATTCATCGCCCCGGCCCGGCTTCCGTCTTCGGAACGCCGGGCTGTGTCGTTTTCCGAGCCCTGTCTCGAGCCCTGCTTCAATCATTCGATCCGAGCGTCGCAATCCTCCGATCGATTGCGGCGGCTGGAATCAGGCGGCGGGGGTCGAGCCGTCAGGCCGGCTCTTCGAGATCGGCCAGCCAAGCACGAATCTCGTTGTCGTATTCGCTCGCGAGGCCGCCGACGATGAGTTGGCGATGGAAGCTCGCCGCCCCCTCCTTCAGGAGGTCGGCATCCTCGGCGCTCAAAAAGCGCTTGTTGGGATCGGCGGCCACGAGCCGGCGGGTGAAGTTCATGAGCAGCTCGTTGCAGCTCACCTCCGCAGGGAGGATCTGCGGGAGCCGGTTGGCGAGCGTCCGCTTCGCCTCGACGAGATCGCGGTAGGAGTTGAGGCCGGCAAACGGCGGCTGGCCGGCAAGCATCTCGATGAGGACGTAGCCGAGGCTCGCCAAATCGGAGCGGGGGCCGATCTCGCGCCCTTCGAGCACCTCGGGGGCGGCGTAGGCCGGCGTGCAGGTACGGTTGGTGGAGACGTCGTCGAGGGCCAGAGCCGAGCCGATGTCGATGATCTTCGCGTTGCCGGTGCGCTTGATCATGATGTTGGCCGTCTTGATGTCTCCGTGAACGATCCCCTCGCGGTGGAGGGCTGCCAGGCCCGCGAGGGCCTCACGGACGATCGCGATCGCGATCCCCGGCTTGAACCGCGATTGCTGCGGGCCGGCGGTGATGACGCAATTGTTGAGGTAGCGGAAACGCTCGTCTGAGACGCGCGCCCGGGTCTGGTCGAGGATCTCGGCCGTGAGCAGCCGCGAGAGGTCGTAGCCGTCGATCCACTCCATCTGCATGATGCGGATCCGCCGCTGCTCGATGAAGTTGTGAACGTCGAGGAGGTTGTCCTGCTGGATCAGGGCGACGCGGGCCGCCACCTTCGCAATCCGCCCCATCGCCTCCACATAGAGGCTCTCCGACTCATACCGCTCTGGCGAGAAGAACTTCAGCGCCACCGGCACCGTGAACGTATCCGACCCGCGACGGGTGGAGAGGTAGACCACCCCCTGCCCTCCGGCGCCGAGTTGCCGCTCGAGGTGATGGTGCTCGGTCCAGGAGAGCCTGGCCCCTTGGAGGAGCTCGGCGTAGCGGGCGAGGAGTTCCTCGGGGCAGCGGCTGGCCACCACGCCTTCCGCCCCCTCCACCGAAACGGTGGGGCGTCCCTCTTGGTAGATGGTGGTGCTCATCGGAAAGGCCTGCAGGGATCGTTGGCGGGGGGCGGGTGGTTGCCGCACCCCGGTCGGTCACCAGTCGGCCTGGGGCTCCGGAAAGCCGAGCCGCTTGTCGACGAGGTTGCGCAGTTCCTCCCCCCGGAGGGAACGCCTGAGATTATCGCAGAAAAAGTCGGTCATTGCATCGATTCGGCGATACGATTGCCCCCCCACGTGGGGCGTGATGATGAGGCGGGGAGCCCGCCATAGCCGACTTTCCGGGGCCGGGGGCTCGTCGGGGGTGACGTCGAGACCGGCCGAATCGAGCCGGCCGCTCTCGAGGGCGTCGACGAGGGCGTTTTCGTCGACCATCTTCCCGCGGGCCATGTTGACGAGGATCGCCCCCGGCTTCATCGCCGCGAAGGCCGCCTGGTCGAGGAGGTTTTTCGTTGCCGCAGTGAGCGGGGCGCAGAGGAAGAGGATGTCGACCTGCGGAAGGATCTCTGGGAGCGTCTCGGGCCCCCCGAGAAACTCGACATGGGGGGGCTTCTTCACCGGAAAATAGTCGGTGGCGAGGATCCGTACGTTGAAAGGCACGAGCACGCGCGCCAGCCGCCGCCCATTCCCACCGAAGCCGACGATGCCGACCGTCGCATCGGTGAGGTCTTTCGTCGGCCGGCGGACAAACTCCCCCTTCGCCTGCTGATCCAAAAAGAGGGGAAACCGCCGCGTGCAGGCGATCGCCAGGCCGATGCCATGCTCGGCCACCTGATCGGCGAGCACGCCGGAGGCGCTCGTGACCGTGATCGGCGAAGCGACAACCGACGGCACGAGGCAATGATCGAGCCCGGCGGCCGACGACTGGATCCACGTCAGCCGCCCGCGCGCCACGACGTCATCCCACGGCACGGGCACTTTCGGGTGGCCGCAGAAGAGGTCGCAGTCGGGCAATTCGGCGGCGACGCGTTCTTGGCCGGCATCGACAACGTGGGCGTCGGGGGCGGCGGCCCGGATCTGGTCGATGTGCCGGCCTTCGACGGGATAGCAGAGGACGATTTTCATGCTGCGATTTTCGCAGGAGCGGCCTCGAGCCGGCAAGTCCCTACCGGCCAACCGCCCCCGTCTTAGGCCCCCCTAAAACCACCGGAAAACCACCCCGTTCCTCGTCGCAGAGCCATATTTTCCATATTCTGGAAAATGGAAAGTATGATTCACCCATGCAGCTCAACCCTCAAGATCTCGTCGTCGTCGTGAAACTCGCCCTCGAACCGGGGCTGACGTTTCAAAGCCTCGCCGATTCGCTCCACATGAGCGTTTCGGCCGTGCACCGCTCGGTGACTCGCGCCAAGGCGGCCGGCCTTCTCCTCGCCGACCGGCAGCCGAACCCCAACGCATGCCTGACTCGGACAGCCAGGACAGGCTTCCTTTCATATTCGATCGGATCCGCAGTCTGATCTCTGTCGGCCGTGGATAAAGCTCGCTCCCCACCCATGCTGCCCACGGTGGCTCAAGTGGCCTGTCTTCGATCAGAGGAGCAAGAAAAACTTTTTCCGTGGAGTAAGCACATCCCCACTCCGCACAACGGATCTTGGGCGTCCCGCCACGAGGCTCACGGCTGCGCCCGAGCTGGCAGCTGGTCAGAAAAAACTTCCGAAGACGGGGGGAATCTCCCGGACGACTACGCGGAGACTCAAGCCCTCGGCCTGGAGATCCCGGTCGAGGAGGTCGTCGGCGGCAGGATTCGTTGCGAGCACACGCTCCACGATCGGCCGCCAGTGCTCCAGAAAACGATTGTGGTAGGGATGGCGGGCGTCGAGCCAATGGTCGAGAAGCCGCTGCCGCTTGCGCGGATCGGTCCAGAACATCCGCCCATATTCGAGCCGCGCCTCGTCCTGATAGAGCAACCTTCGCATCGCTGCATTGTCGGCGAGCGCGGTTTCCAGAGCAAGGAACGACAAGAGGCTTTAAATGAGGCCCTGCGACCGGGCCCAGGCCGCGTGAGCGAGGTCGCGGGGTTCGCCGCGACGGAGCTTCGGGGCGAGGAGGTCGGCGGCCGAGGGCACGATCAGTTCCAGTTGCCCGTACCGAGCCGACAACGCCCGCTCACGCCAGTTGGTGGGGAGTTCATCGAGCACTGACCGCGGCAGCAGGTTGACATGCCACCCCCGTTGCCGCTCGAACTCGCTGCCGATGAGGGCGTCGTAGCACATCCAAGCCAACGCATCTGATTCGGTGACCGGATCAACGTCCATGCTATTTTCCGGCAGCGACACATCGAGCCCGAGGCGGCTGGCGTGCCAGAGCAGGCCAGCTGAACCAACCAGCGTCATCGCGGCCGGTTCCTTCAGGGCATCGCCCCATTCGACGAGCCAATCGATGATCTGCTGAGGCTTCGATAGCTCCCGACGCGGCATACCTGTTCGCTCTCGTGCAAATTGTGCCCAGGATCAAGAGCCCCGCCCGGCCGATGATACGCCGCCGCTGCTCTTCCGCTCAACATGGCATGTTTGAACTGACCGCAGGAGGCGGGTTCGACCATGCCTCGATCACCGCTGCAAGTCGACAATCTCGAGATTCTTGCGGCGGCTGTCGTGAATCAAGTTCCGGGCCGCTCAGCCGACGTCTTGCATGGGCCGCACGCGAGGAGGGGGGAGCTGCCGGCCTGACTGTTCGAAATGGGCGACAACCTCCTCGACGACCCGGGCCAGATCGGCGTACACCCGCACCGGATCATCGCCGTGGATGCCGGAGATGAGGTCGGGGCACTTCCCGATGGAGACACCGTCCTCTTCACTCCATTCGACCCACTTGTGATAGGAATCAGTCGTCTTCATGAATCTCCTCCAGCGCTTTCCGGACCTGCTTTGCCTGGTAGTGGCCTGCCTTGGAAATCCTGATCCAGCCGTCGCGACCCGCTGCCAGCCGGGGTCGGTCGT
>CANGGT010000169.1 GCA_947453375.1 Planctomycetaceae bacterium | reverse complement strand
GTAGGGATGCTGCGGGAGTGCCTCGCGGCGATGCCGGCGCCGACGCAGGCGGCCGAAGCGTCGTACCTCCTCGCCGAATCGCTCTGGCAGGCGGGGGATCGTCAGGCCGCGCTCGAGGGCTGGCAGCGGTTCATCGCCGATCATGCGGCATCGCCGCGGCTTCCGGCGGTCCTCTACGCCCTCGGAGTCGCTCAGTCCGAGATCGGAGACGCCACCGCGGCTGCCGCCACGTTGCGGCGTTTCGCCGAGACGTTTCCCGAAGATCCCCTCGCCGACGAAGTGGCGCTCCGCCGGTCCGATCTCGCGCTCGCCGCCGATCAACCCGCCGAGGCGGCGAAGCTCGTCGTCGAGATCGCACGCCGCAAGGATGGCCCGCGGATCGGCGATGCGCTCGAGCGTCTCGGGGCCGCCCTCTGGAAACAGAAGCGGTATGCCGCTGCCGCAGGGGCCTACGACCTGCTCCTGGCCCGCGCCCCAGCGGCGGTCGTGGCGGCGCCGGCGCTCCTCTCCGCCAGCGCCGCCTGGAACGAGGCAGGCAATGTCGAGGAAGCGCGGAAGCGGCTCGTGCAGTTGCTCGCCCTCGAGGGTGCCCCCGCCGCGATCGCAGCCGAAGGGGGCGCGAGGCTCGCGCGGATCCATCTCGCCTCCGGTGATGCCGAGGCGGCCGTCGCCGTTGCGGAGACGGCGCTTGCGCGGGCGGAGGCTGCGGTCCCAGCGGCGGCCGCTCCGGAGGGGAAGGTCGATGAGGCCATCGTCGCCCGATTGCAGTTGGTGGCTGCCGAGGGGCTTGTCGACCTTCCCGGCCGGCGCGAGGATGGGCTCGCGCTCCTGAAGAAACTGATCGCCGAGCACCCCGACGATCCCGCGGTAGCGACGGGCTTGGCGCTTCTGTCGGCGGTGTCGCTCGCGGCGGGGAACAGCGACGAGGCGATCGCGTCGGCCGATCGCTTCCTCGCTCTGCCTCCCGCGCAACGGGGCCCGGAGGCGGCCGATCCGGCGACGGCCTTCGATGTCCGCGCGATCCGGGCCGAGGCGTTGCTGGCCCGGGGCGATGCCGGTGCCGCGGCGGCATCCTTCGGCGAGTTGGTGGCTTCCGCAGGAACCGATCCCCGTGCGGCTCACCTCCAATTGCGGTTGGGCGCCGCGCACGCCGCCGCCGAGGACTGGGAGCGGGCGCATGCGGCTCTCGGGCCACTCTCTGCCGCCGGCGGGGCGGCGCTCGACGGGGACGAACGTCCCCTCGGACTGCTTCTCGACGCTACAACGCTGGTCGAACTTTCGCGCGCCAAGGAGGCGGTGGTCCTCCTCGACCGGCTCGGTCGAGAGCATCCCACTTGGCCGCGGCAGGCGGAGGGGCAACTGCTCGCCGTCAGGGCCCGACGTGAGGCCGGGGATGCCGCCGGCGCCGTGGCGATCGGCGAGCAGCTCGTGGCGAGCGATCCGGCGCCCGGGATCGCCGATCGGGCCTGGTTTCGGCTCGGACAGGCGCGGGAGGACGCCGGCGATCCGGCCGGGGCGGTTGCGGCCTTCGTGGAGGCCCGGAAGATCGCGCCGCAGGGGCCGCGCGTGGCTGCCGGTCTGTTGGCAGAGGGCTGGTGCCACGAGGCGCTCGGTGCGCTCGAGGCGGCTGTCGCCAGCTGGACGGAGGTGATCGATCGCCATGGCGACTCGGCGGCGCTCGTGCCGGCGCTGCTGGCCCGGGGCGACGCCCGGCAACGTTCGGGGGCGCCCCTCGAGGGGCTTGCCGATGCCGAGCGGGTCGTCGGCCTGGCGGCGGCGAAGGACGGCCGCGTGAGCGCTGCGGCCGAAGCGGAGGGGCGGTTCCTTGCCGGGCTCTGCCAGGCGGCCAGCGGCCAGACCGCAGCGGCCATCGACACGTTTGCCGCGCTCCTCTCGGCAAACCCCGACTTCCCTGCGGCCGATCGAGCGCTCCTCGAGCTCGGCCTCGCCCGGTCGGAAGCCGGGGATCCGGCTGCGGCCGAGTCGACCTTCGAGGAGCTGCGGCGCCGGTTTCCGCGCAGTCCCAGGCAGGCGGACGCCTGGCTCGAGAGCGGTGAGATCCGCTTTGCCGCCGCCGAGTGGGACCGCGCCGCCGAGGCCTACCGCAATGTTCTTGCAGCTTCCGCGGAAAACGCCGGGATCGCCCCCCTGCGCGAGCAAGCCCGCCACAAGCTCGCCTGGATCTTTGCCCTGCAGCAGGATCATGCCAGCGCGGCACGGGCGTTTGCGGAGCAGCTCGCCGAACACCCCGACGGCGTCTGCGCCGCGGACGCCGAGGCGATGCTCGGCGACGCGCTGTTTCGGCTCGGCCGCTTCGACGAGGCCGAGAAGGCACTCGGTCGGGCGCTGTCCGATCCGGAGGCGCTGTCGTCGCCCGATCTGCTCGGGCTGGCGACGGTCCGCGCGGCCGAATGTGCTGCCAAGGGTGAACGCTGGGAAGAGAGCTTCGCCGTCGTCGATCGCTGGCTCAACGCGACTCCGGGCCCTGAGGCCGGGAGCGCGACGGTGGACCGGGGGAGATTCGCCCGGGCCTGGGCCCTCCAGAATCTCGGCCGGCTCGACGAGGCGCTCTCCGAGTTCCGCGCGCTTGCGGAAGCGGGACTCACGCCGGGCGCGGGGAGCGGTCCCGGTGAGTTGGCCGCCCGGGCCCGGCTCATGGAAGGGGAGATCCTCTTCGAGCAGGGGCTTCACAAAGAAGCGATCGCCTCGTTCTTCAAGGTGGCTTACGGCTTCGGGGAGACTGAGGCCCCGGCCTCCTTCCATCCCTGGCAGGCGCAGGCGACGTACGAGGCGGCCCGCTGTTTCGAGGTTCTCGCCAAGGCCCAGCAGGCCCGCGGGCTGTACGCTGAAGTGGTCGAACGCTACCCGGAGTCACCGTATGTGACGGCGGCGCGGAAGCGGATCGACGCGCTCGACGGCGTCGTGAAGTGAGTGTCTCTTTTTTCGTCCCACGATCGATTCCTCCCGTCACCGCTGCGAAGGCCCCGTCATGTCGATCAACGTCGGCGACCTGAAGTCCCTGTGGGAGTTGTTCCTCGCCGGCGGTCCGCTCATGTGGCCGATTACGGTGATGTCGTTCCTCGTCGTCGCCTTCGGGCTCGAACGGCTCGTGGCGCTGCGGCGGGGGAGGTTTGTCCCCGCGGCCCTGGCGATGAAGCTGCGCCTGATCGCGGATGGATCGCCCTTCGACCCGCGGCAGGTGGCGGCATGGTGCGATGCCGATCGCTCGGTGCTGGCGACGGTCGTGCGCGCCATGCTCGCCCGGCTCGGCAGGCCGCTCCCCGAGGTGGAGCATGCCGTCGAAACGACCTCGAATCGGGAGGCATCGCGTCTCTACGCGAACATCCGGCCTATCAGCCTCGCCGTCACGATCACCCCGCTCCTCGGGCTCCTCGGTACGGTTCAGGGGATGATCATCGCCTTCTACACCACGGCGAATCTCCAGGCCGGAGCCAACCGGGCAGCGGAATTGGCCAGCGGCATCTATCTTGCGCTGATCACGACCTTCGCCGGCCTGTGCGTCGCTATTCCTGCCGCGATCATCGCCCATTACCTCGAGGGACGGATCCTCGCCGGCTTCCGCAAGGTTGACGATGTGGTCACCGGCCTTCTTCCCGCCATCGAGTCCTTCGAAGGGCGTGGCCGGCTGGGAGTGAGCGGCCGGACTGCCGACACCGTCGTGGGCGGGGGAAAGCCATGAGTGTCCGCATCGACAAAGGGCGGCTGGGCGGCGGACTCGAACTGACGCCGATGATCGACGTCGTCTTCCTCCTCATGATCTTCTTCCTCGTCGCCAGCAAACTCGAGGAGGATGACCGGTCGATCGACGTCATCCTTCCCCAGGCATCGGCCGCCAAGCCGCTGACGACGCGCCCGCGCGAGTTCATCATCAATATTGACCGCCGTGGCAACACCTACGCCGGCGCCAGGCCGGTGGCCGCCGGGGAACTCGTCGGGCTCCTCCGCCAGGCGATGGCTGACAATCCAGGACGCCAGAGGGTGACGGTGCGGGCCGACGAGAACGTGGCCCACAAGCATGTCGTCGCCGTGATGGATGCCTGCGTCCAGGCCGGCGTCGAGGACTACCGTGTGCAGTCGGCAGCGGAGGGGACGGCCGGTCCGGACGACGCCATCCCCAACCAACGGTGAGGATGACCATGTCGCTGGCAATCGACACGCCGCTGCGGCCGAAGGCGTCGACCCGCCACTGGCGGAGTCGTGCCCGTCTCGCTGCCGCCGTGATGGCGAGCCTCCTCCTCCACTGGCTCCTCCAACAGGGGCTGGCACGGACCGTGATCAACGTCCGCCCCCTCGACGGACTGTTTCCCGACGAGCAGCCCTCCTTCAGCCCGGAGTTGGCCGCCGACTTTCCCCTCCACGACGACAGGCCCATGCGGGAATCGTTCGCGCACGAGCGGCCGCTCGACGTTCCCATCGCCATCGAGGCTGCCGCCCCGGCGTCGGCCCGGGGGCCTCTCCGCGACGGGGAACGGGCCGTGGCCGACATGACGGTGGAGGAGGACGCGGAGACGCCCGATGTCAGCGCCACGAGGATCGACCGTCCGATCCTGGAAGTTCCGGGCCCGATCCCGGCAGCGCTTCGGGAACCGGAGCGGATCGCCGCCGCCGTGTCGGAGGCAGAGACGGCTGCCGAGGCGATGCCCACGGTCGTTGGCAGCGACGCCGAAGAGCCCGCCTTGATGCCGCGGATGGAGCGGCGGAACGGCACTGCAGGACCGGCGGTCGTGGCGGAGCGGTCGCGGAGAGTCTCCGATGCCGACGGCCCCGACGTTTCCGGCGTCGCAGCGCCGCCAGCTTCCCCGCCCATTCCCCGCCGCTTCTCGCGCGCGGCCGCCGAGGCCGACTCGGCTCCTGCCCTTCCCCGTTCGCCACGTCGCACGGAGGTCGCCGACCCAGGCGCCGAGGGAGCGAGCGCGACGGAGAAGGTCGATCTGCCGTCGCGGACCACCGCGGGGATGGAGCAGGGGCCGGGGGGCCGCACGGCGGCCGGGGCAGGTGGAGACGCGGCTGATCTCCTCGCTGGCGCCACACCGCGCCCCCGTCCCTCGGGCCGGATTCCCGATCGGGGACGTGGGGGCTCCGGGAGCGTTCGCCGGTCAGCCGTTGCGGTGATGGAGGAGGACGGGGAGGCGTTGTCGGTGGGAGAACCGGGGGCCGCGGTCGGCTCCGCGTTCCGTCCGCGTTCGGCGCCCCTGGCGGGCGCTGACACCCTGGGCGGAGCGGTCGGCGGGGCGACGCCGCTTCCTCGGGCCCGCACGCTCGCGCTTCCGGCGGAGTCGCGGGTCCGTGAGACGGCAGAAGCCTTCGCCCGGAGATCACGCGAGACGCGGGGGGAGTCGCGCGCCGATCGAACCGTCGAGCGCGGCCTCGGGTGGTTGGCCGCGGCCCAGGAGGAGGACGGGCGCTGGACCCTCGGAACCTATCATCCCAAGGGTGCGGGGGGCGCCGTTCGCCTCCAGTCCGACACCGCCGCCACCGGACTTGCGCTCCTCGCCTTCCTCGGCGCCGGCTACGACCACTTCGATGGCCGGCATCGCGAGGTCGTCCGCCGCGGGCTCGAGTGGCTGCTGTCGGTGCAGAAGGCTGACGGCGATCTGTTTGTCCCTGCCGATCCGGTGTCCAACAGTTGCGCCTGGATGTACAGCCACGGGATCGCCACGACGGCCCTCTGCGAGGCGGTCGGCATGACGGGCGATCCGCTCCTCAAGCCGGCGGCGGAGAAGGCGATCGGCTTCATCGTGGCGAGCCAGCAGGCCGAGCGCGGCGGGTGGCGCTACCAGCCCCGGGCCGATTCCGATCTTTCGGTGAGTGGGTGGATGCTCGTCGCGCTCCGCGCCGGATCCCTCGCCGGCGTCGCCGTGCCGGCCGAGACTTATGACGGTGTCCGCCGGCTCCTCGACGAATCGGCCAATCCCGACCGGCTCGGGCACTACCTCTACAACGCGCAGAGCCCGGGGCAGCGGCCCTCCGATCTCTCGGCTGCGTCGATGACGGCGCTCGGGTCGCTGATGCGTCTTCACACTGGCACCCCCCGCACCGACCCGCCGCTCCAGGCTGCGGCCGCGAGCCTCGCTGCGATGAAGCCCGCCTATGGCACGCGCCAAGCGCGGACACGCGACGCCTACCTCTGGTATTACGCCTCGCAGGTTCTCGTCCAGACCGGCGGGCCCGATTGGGATGCCTGGTACGTCCAGCTCTGCACGGCGCTCGAGGCCGAGCAGGTGGTCGACGGCGCGAATGCCGGAAGCTGGGAGCCCCTCGGCACCGTTCCCGACCGCTGGGGCGCGTTCGGGGGACGGCTCTACGTCACGACCCTCCACCTCCTCGCCCTCGAGGTCCCCTACCGGCACCTGCCAACGTACGGCGCTACGGACGGTTCGAGTCGCTGACCCGTTCATTCTCGACCTGGTCGAGAAGGTCGACGACGTGATCGGTCAGTTGGTCGATCTGCATCTGCATCTCGTCGATGATCGACGGCACGTTCTCCGGGTCGTCCCAGAGCGCGAGGCGGAGCCGGGCGATCTCCGCCTTGGCTTCGAACCTCCGCACGGCGATGTCGGTAAAATCCGTCGGCTTGAGATCGTGGATCTCCCTTGCCTGCGCGAGATCCGCCTCGGCGATTTTGACCGCGGCGCGGGCCCGGGCACGTTGGCCGTCGATGCCCGTGCCGTGCGGGTGCTCCCCATGGGCTTCGACGATCTCACGGAGCACGGCGACCCGGCTGCGGAGCCGACGCCAGTCGTGGTCCGACACGAGCCGACCGTTTCCCTGGTTCTCGAGGAGCGTCGCCTTCTCGAGATCAAGTTCGGCAAGCTTCAACCTGGCCTCGGCATATCGGGAATGGAGTTCGTCGTGGGCGCTGCGACGCTCGGCCGGGTCGGCCGCCTGTGCCGGCAGCGGATGCGTCCATCCCAAAATCAGGATCGCGGCCTGAAGAACGATCGCCCCCATCCGGACTCGCGATGCACAACGGCCTCGATACGCAACGGGATGCTCGGCTGGCGTCGTGGGCATGGATCATGGGTCTCCCAAAGCTCGTCGGTCTCCCCGGTGATTCTTATCTCCCCCTCCCTCGGGGTCCAGTGATGAGCCGTCAATTCTCTCCTGGCTTGGTAGCATTTCTCGCGGATTGCCAGCGCCCCTCCGATCGATTCGAGCCATGCCCCGATTTACCGCTGATGACTTCGACGCCGATGACGATTTCGAGGATGCCGACGCCGGGAGCGACGATGGCGATTCAGCCGTCGATGACGACGACGAGCCGACGATCCCCTGCCCTTTCTGCAAGGCCGAGATCTGGGAGGACGCCCCCCGCTGCCCGCGATGCGGGAACGAACTCGGTGGCGCCGACATGCCTGCCCCGAGACGGCCGTGGTGGGTGCTGATCACGGCGCTGCTGCTCCTCTATCTGTTCGTGCGGACGCTCCTCCCCTGGTGATCCCCTGACGGCTTCCGCCCGACCTTCGTCCGCTGCGGGTCAGAACGGCGTCGGGATGAGGAGGGCGTGGTGGTCGAAGAGGGCGCGGCGGCCGAAGGCATTGATCGCGGGAGTGAAAAAGAGGAGGAAGACGTAGAGCGCCAGGAGCGGCAGGAGCATCGCCGTCACCGGCCAGCGGAGGAGGAGCCAGCGGCGAGCGGGGCGCGCTTGAGCGCGGTGCGTGGCCCAGCCGACGGCGAGACGCGCCGGGTAGATCGTGAGGATGAAGATCGGCGTCAGGAACAGGACGGCATCCCGCGGCGTCGCCACGATCTTGAACAGATAAAGCGGAAGCGAGAGCCCGTAGAGGATCACGAGCGCCAGGAGCATCACGATCGGTGCCCGACGCCACAGTTCGCGGACCGCCCCGACGTCGCGGAACACCGCCAGGCGCTGCTCGGCCGCGAAGCGGGCCTGCAGGAAGGGCACCCAGGCGAGGACGGTTCCCAGAAGGATTCCGCCGAGGAGCGTGACGAGCACCTGACCGGGCTTCGTCGTGTCGCGAAGCGATGAAAAGAGGATCGTGGGAACGAGGAGCCAGAGGAACGTGCCGACGAATCCGCGCAAGCCCAGGGAAAAGAGCTTTCCGGGCCGGATGGCGTCGATGACCCGCGCGATCGCCTCCGCGGCCGTCCCCCAGGCAGTGCCTGAGCGGATGGCACTGAGAAGTCGGCGGCCGCTTCGCACCGGCCTGAAGAAGGAGGAAAAGCGTCCGCCGGAGAACATCGCCGCAACGAGATGAGCGCCGATGAGGAGGGACGCGGCGATGCGGATCGCGGCCCACGTCCGCGCCGAAGTCCCTTCGGAATCGACAAGGGCGGCATCGGCGGCCGCCTGCGTGATCAGGCGAATGAGGAGGAGCCAGAGCCAGGTGCCGATGACGATCCCGCCGAGGCGGGGGAGCGCGCCTGCGAAAGGAATGCCGTCGCGGAGCCGACCGGAGCGGACGACGCGTCCTTCCGCCTCGAGCATCGTCCCGAGGGCGAGGAGATTGACGATCGGGATCGCCGCCAGGATCGCCAGGATGAGGAGCAGGCTCGCCAGTCCCACGCCGACGGTGACGAGCCATCCAGCCGCACGGAACGGATGATGCCAGGGGGAGGGACAGGGAGGAAGTGTGCCGAACTCGGCCGGCACGTCCGCTGTTTCCCCTGCCGTTGCCACGTCGTGCCTCCGCCGGATCGATGCCTCTGCCAGGTGGCAGGTCTTTCCAGGCAAGCATAGCTGGCGAGACCCTGGCCGAGCGCACCCCCCCGGCCGCGGCGACGAATCGATCTCCTGCTGCGTGGATCGTCTCCAGGGCATAGAATCGAGCCAAGGGAGCGTGCCATGACCGTCGAGCTATTCCGCCGATTTCAACTGCCCCGGCAGGCGCTTCCGGCCGTGGCACTTGCCGTGCTCGGTCTCCTCGTCGGTGCGGCGGCTCGGGATCCGTTGGCTCTCCGGCGTCGTGCCCAGCCGCCGTCGACGGAGATGGCCCGGTCGGCCGGGGCAACCCTGTCGACCGATGCCACCGTCGTGGCGATCGATCGTCTCCTCGCCGATCGGCGGACTGCCGAAGGCGTCGACGCGGCAGCCACTGCCGATAGTCTCACGATCCTGCGCAGGCTCTGGCTGGCGCTT
>CANGGT010000168.1 GCA_947453375.1 Planctomycetaceae bacterium | reverse complement strand
TCGGGATCCTGGCGCTGGTCGGCACGGCCCTGTCGGCGCTCCTCATCGGCGTCGGGTGTCATTGGCTCTTCCGTCTCCTCGGGCTCGAACTGCCGTGGATTCATTGCCTCCTGTTCGGGGCCCTGATCTCTCCCACCGACCCGGTCGCCGTTCTCGGGATTCTCGAGTCGGCCCACGTGCCGAGGGACGTGGAATCGACGATCGCCGGCGAGTCGCTGATCAACGACGGTGTCGGCGTCGTCCTCTTTGCGCTCCTCCTCGACACGCTCCGGACCGGGCACTCCCCCACGCCCGGTGAAGCGTTGAACCTCCTCGTCCACGAGGCGGTCGGTGGGATCGTGCTCGGGTTTTGCCTCGGCTGGCTCGTGAACCGGCTCTTGGCGACGATCGACGATTACCGCGTCGAGGTCTTGATCACGTTGGCCACGGTCGTCGGCGGCTATGCACTGGCGAATCACCTCCACACTTCCGGGCCGCTGGCGATGGTCGTCGTCGGACTCCTCGTCGGCAGCGAGGGAAGGGAATGGTCGATGAGCGAGACCACCCGCGAACGCCTCGACCTCTTCTGGCATCTTCTCGACGAGATCCTCAACAGCGTTCTCTTCGTCCTCATCGGGCTGGAGTTTGCCGTCATTCACTACAGCCCTGGCTTGACGCGGGCCGCGGTGGGGGCGGTGATCCTCTCGCTCCTGGCGCGGTTTCTCGTCGTCGGAATCCCCGTCCTCTGCTTCCCGGCCTGGTTCCGCCTCCCGCCCCGCGCCGGCTGGCTCCTCACCTGGAGCGGCGTCCGCGGCGGGATCTCGGTCGCCCTGGCGCTCTCGCTTCCGCCGGGGCCCGAGCGCGACACGGTCCTCACGCTCACCTACTCGGTGGTCGTGTTCTCGATCCTCGTTCAGGGGCTCTCGATCGGTCCCCTCGCGCGTCGGCTCGGCCTCACCGCCGGCTGAGCGGCCTCCTGATTCTGCCAGCCCGCCTCACGGCGGCAGGCTGCTTCTCTGGCAACCTGGGAAAGGGACGTCGGGCCCGCGGCCTATCCCCCTGACGGTTCGGTCGACCGTGACGCCCCCCCGGATTGGATGCGGTCTCTCCGCCCGTCGGGGATCGATGGGAAGGGTGTGGCCGGGGATGGTCGTGCGGAGACTCGAGCGATGCGTCGTGGCTGCTTCACCCGTTCTGGAATCGCCCTGATCACGACCCTCGTCGTGCTGTCGCAGGGTAACGCCCGAGCCGATGGGCTCTCTGGTGTGTCGGCCTATGGCACGGCCTCCGGCATGGGGGCGAGCGCCACGACGGGCATTCCCTTCGGCCCATCGCAGCGCTCGCGCCGTCCCCCCGTTGCCCCGCGCGAGCTTCCCCCGGCCCCCTCGAACGCCATCCCTGCAGCAGCGCCACCGCGTGATCCGGTCTTCGACGCGAGTCTCTACGGCGATCAACCGCTCGTTGCCCCGTTGGCGATGATGGCCCCGGAGGGGGAGACGGCCACGCCTCAGCCGGTCCTCCCGCCGACCGCCACGTCCCCCGCCGGTCCTGCGTTTCCTGGCGTGGCTCCCGCCGCGGCAAGCCCCCCCACCTCGGTCGCCGCGCCGGCAGCCCCGGCGACGAATCCTGGCTATGGATCGCCCGCGCTCGGCTACGGTCCTCCGGTCAGTTACGCCCCCCGCCCGTCGATCACGACCGACACGCTCCGCCTCCCCGCGGCGGCGGCGCCGGCCGTGCCGTCGATGTCGGCGCCGCTCCAGGGATCGCCGCAGCCGGGGGATCCGCTCCTCGCGCCGGCGACGCCGTCAACTCCCCCCTTCGGCACCGGGAACGCGCCGTCGATCACCTCACCCCCTTTTGCTCCGCCGCCAGCGCCATCGACGGCGGGGGTGAATGAGCGGATGCCGTCGTGGGACGACATCCCGGAAGGACCCGATCGTCGCTTTTACCTGACGAGCATCCTCGGGGCCGACTTCGGGACGCTGTCGGTGGGCAAGGGCCCCAATGCAACCGACCCGCTGTTCACCTCCGGTGCGGCCGCGGGCATGGCCTTCGAGCGCCCCCAGGGATGGTTCCGCACCGAGTTCGAGGCCCGCTACCGCGATCCGGTGTCGTCGACGGTGCGTGATCCGGGGCTCGGCGGCACTGCAACCGTCACGGCTGGCGATGGCTGGTCGACGATGATCAATGCCTGGCGCGATCTCGAGGTCACGGACCGCGTCGCCCTTTATCTTGGCGGTGGGATCGGTGGAGGGGGCTACACGGTCGCCTTCGACGGCGGCTTCCCGGCGTTGGGCGTGGCACTCTCCGGCACGACCGCCGTGACAGGATTCGCCTGGCAGGCCGGTGGCGGGGCGAGTTGGCTCGTCACCGAGCGCATCGCCCTCGACCTCGGCTACCGCTGGTATGCCGTCGATGGCGGCCCGGCCACGATCGATGTCGCGACGCCGTTCTTTTCCTTCAGTGACAGTATCGGCACGCACTTCGGCGCGAGCGAACTGCTCTTCTCACTCCGCGTCTACGAGCCCTTTCGCCGCTGGGGGAATTGATGCCTGTTCTCATCACGGCGCTGGTCGCCATCGGGATCCAGGCCGCCGCCCTCGTCGGCCGGCGCCTGCGGCAAACTCCCGTCGCTCAACAGGGGGCCGTGCCGGGGACCCAGCCGCGGCCCGTCGGTGCCCGGCGTCCCCGCCTGATCGGCCGCCGCAAGGCCGCCTGAATCTCATCGCCGTCGCGTCTCGGCCCGCGGCAAGAGAGCCCGGAGCCGGATCAGTGCCGGCCGCGGACTCCCTCCACGATCCGCTCCAGGCCGAGCGGGTTGGCGTTTTGGAGCGCCGGTGGAAGGAGCCGATCGGGCATGTCCTGGAGGCAGACCGGCCGGATGAATCGCTCGAGCGCGGCGGTGCCGACGCTCGTGAACCGGGAGTCGGAGGTTGCCGGCGACGGGCCGCCATGCTGCATCGCGTGGCACACTTCGACCCCCGTGGGATAGCCGTTGACGATCAACCTCCCGGCCTGCCCGGCGAGGAGCTCGAACAGATCGGCCGCCTCCTCGAGATCGGCATCGGTGCCGTGGATCGTGGCGGTGAGTTGGCCGTCGAGCCGTCGGGCCACGGCACGCATCTCGGCGAGATCGTGGACGGCGACGAGGAGGCTGCAGGGGCCAAAGACCTCCTCGGAGCACTGCGGCTGCGTGAGGAACGTGGCGGCGTCGGTCTCCGCCACGACCGCGGCCGCCTGGGAATGGGCGGCGTCGGCCGCCGCCTCGGCTTGGGCCAACACCCGCACCCCAGCCACGCCGAGGAGGGCTTCGCGGTGGGCGTCGTATTCGCGGAGGATCTCCGCGGTGAGCATCGGGGCCGGCGCTGCAGCGGCCACGGCGGCGGCGAGTTCTTTGCGGAAGCGGGCAAGACTCTCCCCCTCGACCGCGATGAGGATTCCCGGCTTCGTGCAAAACTGCCCGACGCCGAGGGTCATCGAATTGCGGAAGCCCTCGGCGATCGTGCCGCTCCTGGTGGCCAGCGCCTCCGGGAGGACGAAGAGGGGATTGCAGCTGCTCATCTCGGCAAACACCGGGATCGGATCGGGGCGAGCCGCCGCAGCCGTCATGAGCGCCCGGCCGCCGGCGCGTGAGCCGGTGAAGCCCACTGCCTTGACGCGCGAATCCTTGACGAGCTGGACGCCGATCACGTTCCCTTCCCCATGGAGCATCGAGAACACGCCGGACGGTACGCCGCAGGCATCGACCGCACTGCGGATCGCCCCGGCTACCAGCTCCGAGGTTCCGGGATGGCCACGGTGGGCCTTGACGATCACCGGATTGCCGGTGCACAGGGCACTGGCCGTGTCTCCCCCAGCCACCGAGAAGGCGAGGGGGAAGTTGCTCGAGCCGAAGACGACGACCGGCCCGAGGGGGAGCTTCATGCGGCGGAGATCGGGACGCGGCAATGGCTGTCGGTCAGGCTGGGCCCGGTCGATCCGCGCATCGACCCACGATCCCTCCCGAGCCGCCGCCGCGAACAGGCGCAGCTGCCCCACGGTTCGCCCCCGTTCCCCCGTCAATCGAGCCACCGGCAGGGCCGTCTCCGCCGCTGCACGCTCGATGAGCGCGTCCCCGAGTGCGAGGATCTCCTCCGCCACACGCTCGAGGAACGCGGCCCGTTCCGCGCCGGTCATCCGGGCGAATGGCCCGGCCGCCGACTCGGCCGCCGCAAGTGCCTCTTCGGCATCGATCGGGCGGGCGAGTTGGAACTTGCCGTCGAGGAGGTTGCCGTCGACGGGGGACGAGACGGCGAAGGTTCGTCCACTTTTCCGCAGGGCTGAGGCAACGAAATTGAGACCGTGGAGCGGGGCCATGGAGGGTTCTTTCGGAGAGAGCGGGGGGCTTGCAGGAGACGGTTCAAACGGTGACGACGGGATTCTCGAGGACTCCGATCCCGTCAACGGCGATCCGCACGACGTCGCCGGCGCGGAGCGTGAACGATTCGTCGGGGACGACGCCGGTGCCGGTGAGGAGGATGGCGCCGTGGGGAAAGCGCTGGCTGCGCAGGAGCCAGCCGGCGAGGTCGCTGAAGCCGCGCTTGATCTGGTCGATCCGCGTCTCACCGGCGAAGGCCGTTGACCCTCCGCGGATGATCTCGATGCCGATCGTCCAGCGGCGGATCGTCGCCTCGTCGGTCTCCAGTGCCACCCAGGGGCCGAGGGCACAGGAGCGGTCGTAGGTCTTCGCCTGCGGCAGGTAGAGGAGATTCTCCCCTTCGATGTCGCGTGAGCTCATGTCGTTGCCGATGGTACAGCCGACGATGGCCCCCCGCGTGTTCGTGACGAGGGCGAGTTCCGGCTCCGGGACGTTCCACGTCGCGTCGGCGCGGATGCCAACCGGGTCGCCCGTGGCCACGACCTTCTCGGCGAGGCTCTTGAAGAAGATCTCCGGTCGGTCGGCCTCGTAGACCCGATCGTAGGCGGTGGCACTGAAGTCCGATTCCTCCATCCGCGCCGTCTTGCTTCGCAGGTAGGTCACCCCCGCGGCCCAAACTTCCTGCCGCTCCACCGGCGCCAGGAGCGTCGTGGTGGCCAGAGGAACGTGAGGGGCGAGCGGTGCAAGTGCCGCGACAACCTTCGCCGGGTCGGTGCTGTCGAGGAGGTCCGTCAGGTTCGAGATGCCGGCCGCTGTGAGATCGGCGACCTCATCTCGGCCCCAGGCTGCGCCGACTCTCGGAGCGGCCCCGCCCGCGGGGAGGAAGCGGCAAACGAGCGTGTTCGCCGTGCCGGGCGCGAGGAGTGAGCGGTGGGAGGAGGGGGGAGAGACCATGGGGCGTGTTCCTTTTGGCTGGCGCGGAGACCGGGGCGGGATTGTCCGGGCGCCGCCCGGGGTTGGCAAGCGTGGCGGGGCTTTCCCCAGCGGGGCTGTCCCGGTACCGTGTTGGGGCTTGTTGGTCGTTCGGGGGAGTTTTCCGGGAGCCGTCCACCATGACAGATCGATCGCCGCATGCGCCCGAGACGCCGACATCCGCCGGCGCGAGCCTCGGACGCCGCCGGTTTCTCGCCCGGTCCGCCACCGCCGCTGTTGCCGCGAGCCCGGCCTGGAGTTTCATGATCGTTCCCCGCCATGTCCTCGGCGGGGAAGGACAGGTACCCCCGAGCGAACGGGTCAACCTTGCCGGCATCGGTGTCGGCGGCATGGGCGGAGGCGACGTCGGCACGTTCACGAAGCTCGGCGCGAATTTTGTCGCCCTTTGTGACGTCGACGACGAACGTGCCCAGGGGACCTTCCAGGCCCACCCCAAGGCGACGCGCTACAAAGACTTCCGCGTCATGCTCGACAAAGAGGGGAAGCACCTCGACGGCTGCACGATCAGCACCCCGGACCACACCCACGCCGTCGCCGCCATGGCGGTCATCGGCGCAGGCAAGCACGTCTATGTCCAGAAGCCCCTCACCCACACCCTCCGCGAGGCCCGCACCCTCACGGAAGCCGCCCGAAAAGCGGGCGTCGTCACGCAGATGGGAAACCAAGGGCATGCCACCGAAGGGGCCCGGCTCACCAACGAATGGATCCAGGCCGGCGTCATCGGCGAGGTCCGCGAGGTTCACACGTGGTCCGACCGGGCCGGCCGGCTGTGGAAGCAGGGGATCGCCCGCCCCGAGGGCTCCCCGCCGATCCCCGCCACGCTCGACTGGAACCTCTGGCTCGGGCCCGTCGCCGACCGCCCCTACCACGCCGCCTACTGCCCTCACTCCTGGCGCGGCTGGGTCGACTTCGGCACCGGTGCCCTCGGCGACATGGGCTGCCACATCATCGATCATCCGATGTGGGCGCTCTCCCTCGGCTCCCCCACTCATGTCGAATCGCGCATCACCCTCGACGGCGCCTACCTCGAAGGCAACACGCGCAATTTCGATACCTTCCCGATCGCGGCGATCGTCACCTACGACTTCCCCGCCCGCGAAGCTTCAGGAAAATCGCTCCCTCCGGTCCGCATGACCTGGTACGAGGGGGGGCTGATGCCGCCCACGCCCGCGGAGTTGCCCGCGGGGGAAAAGCTCCCCGACAACGGCGTTCTCTACGTCGGCTCGAAGGGGAAGATGTTCCATTCCTCCCATGGCGGCACGCCGCGGCTCCTTCCGGCCGATCTTGCCGACAGCGCCAAGGCCGTGCCCCCGTCGATCCCCCGTTCGCCGGGCCACTACGAGGAGTGGCTCCTCGCCTGCAAGGGGCAGGGGAAGACGATGTCGAACTTCGACGTCTCTGGGCCCCTCACCGAAACGGTCCTCCTCGGGGTCCTCGCGATGCGTGTCCCGGGCGAGCGGATCGAGTGGGATGGCCCGAACCTCCACGTGAGAAACCTCCCCGATCTCAACGAGCACCTCCACATCGACTACCGCCCAGGGTGGTCGCTCGGATGAACCAAATGCAACACCTCGAGCCCCGCTTCGCCCTCGTTGTCGCCCTCTCGGTCATGCTGCTCGGGGCCGCCGGCTTCGGTCGGGCCGCGGCCGCCGACAACGAACTCACCCCGGCGGAGAAGGCGGCCGGCTGGCAGCTCCTCTTCGACGGCCGCTCGACGACGGGGTGGATGAGCCCGAAGGGGAAGCCGCTGCCCCAGAGCCATGTCCAGGATGGGGCCCTCAACCCCCACCCCTGCGACTACATGCTCGTCTATGAGAAGCCGCTCGACGACTACGAGCTGTCCCTCGAGTTCAAGATCAGCCCGAAGTGCAACAGCGGCGTCTTCGTCCGCACCTGGCCGCTCGAGCCGCGCCCCGGCAAGGATGTCGGCTTCAACGGGATTGAGATCGCCATCGACGACACGACGACGACCGGATTCCACGACACCGGCGCGATCTACGATCTCGTCCAGCCTTCGGCCAATGCGATGAAGCCGGCCGGCGAATGGAACACGGCGCTCGTCACGAGCCGGGGGCCGAAGCTCGAGGTGGCCATCAATGGCCGCACCGTGACGGCCATCGATTTCGATCAGTGGCCCGAGCCGAACCTTCGCCCCGATGGCTCGATGCACAAGTTCGATGTCGCCTACAAGGATCATCCGCGGCGCGGCCATGTCGGGCTCCAGGACCACGGATCGGATTGCTGGTACCGCAACATCAAGCTTCGCCCGCTCGCGGCGGCGAAGTGATCCCTCCCTCATCGCCCTGCTCGGAGACAGCCCGTGCCCCGTGATTTTCCCGATGGCCATCCGTCGGACGCTCCCGGGGCCAGTGCACGCCCCACGAACACGCGCTGGCTCGTCGTCGCCTTCGCCGTGTCGCTCGCCGTTCTCCAGTATGTCGATCGGGTGGCGATCTCCCAGGCTGGCCCGTTGATCCAAAAAGATCTCGGCCTCTCCGCAACGGAGATGGGATGGGTGTTCGCCGCCTTCACCCTGGCCTACGCCCTGTTCGAGATTCCCGGAGGCTATCTCGGTGACTGGATTGGCCCACGGAAGGTGATCCTGCGGATCGTCCTGTGGTGGAGTTTGTTCACCGCGGCGACCGGATGGGTGGCGGGCTTCCGCTCGCTCGTTGCTGTTCGCTTTCTGTTCGGCGCCGGCGAGGCGGGCTGCTTCCCCAACATCACCAAGGCCCTCAAGCGTTGGTTGCCGGCGGCGGAGAGGCCCCGGGCCCAGGGGATTCTCTGGATGTCGGCGCGGTGGGGTGGGGCGGCGACGCCGCTGTTGGTCTACGCCTGTCTGCAGTTCGTCTCCTGGCGAACGGCCTTCCTTCTCTTCGGGATTGCCGGTGTCATCTGGGCGCTGGCCTTCAACTGGTGGTACCGCGACGATCCCCGCACGCACTCCCAAGTCAACGCGGCGGAGGCAGCACTCCTGCCGGCCGGAAACGCTGCCGGCGACGACCACAAGCATGTTCCCTGGGGGGCGATGGCCCGGTCACGCACCGTCTGGGCGCTGTGCGGCCAGTACTGGTGCATGAGCTACGCCTGGTACTTCTTCATCACCTGGTTCCCGAAATACCTCCTCGAAGCGCGGGGGTTCGATCTCAAGGGGAGCGCCCTGATGGCAGGCCTTCCCCTCGCGCTCGGTGGCTTCGGGGCGCTCGTTGCCGGTTGGATCACACCGCCGCTGGTGCGTCGCTTCGGCCTTGGCCGGACGCGGCGCGGCCTCGGCTTCGTCGCGATGACATCGGCGGCGGTGCTGCTCGTGACGTCGACGGCTGTCCGCGATCCCTACGTCGCGGTCGCCCTCATAGCGCTGGTGAGTTTCAGCATGGATCTGACGCTGCCGGGATCGTGGACGACCTGCATGGACATCGGCGGCCGTGGTGTCGGCACGCTATCCGGCGCGATGAACATGATGGGAAATCTCGGCGGCGTTGTCTCGCCGGTGGTCGTGGGGATGATCGTAGACCGGACCGGCGACTGGAATCGCCCGTTCCCGATCACGGCCGTGATCTGCCTCGTGGGCGCCTGCTGCTGGCTCCTCATTGATCCGGTCACGCCGCTCGATCTCGGCGATCCGGAACGGGTGGCCCCGGCGACGGAGTGACCGGAAAACGCCCGGGCACCGCGACGGCCATCCGCCACGGTGCCCGGGGATAAGGTCGGGATCAGCTCGGGCCGGATCAGGCCAGCTTGAGATTGACGGTGAAGTCGGCCGCCGACTTGCCAGGCGTCCGCAGTCGGAGGGTGTACGTCGTTCCCGCCACGACCGGTACGACCGCCGTGGACCGCGG
>CANGGT010000167.1 GCA_947453375.1 Planctomycetaceae bacterium | reverse complement strand
GACGAGGAACAGCGGCGTGGCGACGAGTTTGCCCGCCTCGCGGACGAAGAACCGGTCCCCTTCCTGGTGGTTCGTGACGGGGATCACCCTGCGGACGATCTTGAGGAGGAAGTTGTCGCCAGGATCGACCTCCTCGTCGCCGAAGGAGAGCTTGATGCCGGTGTAGATGAGGAACGCGCCGAACAGCGGCATCACCCACTGGAACCGCTCGATCAGTTCCGTCCCCAGGAGGACAAACGCCAGGCGCATGATGACGGCGCCGAGGATCCCCCAGAAGAGGACACGGTACTGATACTTGAGCGGCACCTTGAAGTAGCCGAACACCACCGCGAACACGAAGACGTTGTCCATCGACAACGACCATTCGACGAGGTAACCGGTGAGGAACTCGACCGCGGCATTCTTCCCCAGCCACCACCACACCAGGCCGTTGAAGGAAAGGGCCAGCGCCGCCCAGAAGCAGGTCCAGAAGGCGCTCTCGCGGAGCGACGGCTCGTGGGCCTTGCGGTGGAACACCGTCAGATCGAGCGTCAGCATCACCACGACGAACGCGGCGAAGGCGGCCCAGTGACCGACGTTGATCGGGCCGACGGCGGCGGCAGGAGCGTCGGCCAGGGCGAGGAGGGGCAACCAGGCGTGCAAGGCAGGCGTTTCCTTGTCGGATCGGGTCGATGGATGGGGAAAGTGTAGCAGGGGGGCCGAAACCCGCCCCGATCAGCCCGGCAGGCCGCGGACGAGACTGGTCGTCATCGCGGCGAACACCGGGGCAACCCGGTCCCACTCCCTGTCGTCGGCCTGACAGAAAACGACATGAAGGGAACCGGGCGCCAGCAGTGTTCGCACCGTGGCCGTGTTGGTGAGGTCGAGGCAATAAAAGTTGAAATCGAAGCCGGGGAGGAGATGACCGCCGATCGTGTCGCTCGCCGCCTCGATGTCGATGTCCTGATACTCCGACCGCATCTGGGCGACGACGGCCTCGGCGAGAAGTCGGGCATTCCCCTCGCCGTCGTGCCGGCTCACCGACCAGAAGCCGCCCCCCGGCGAGAGGAGCGTGACCGCCGGGCTGCCGCCTGCCTCCGAGCCACCATCGGCATCGAGCTCCAAGGTCCAGTCGTCGGGATAGTCGAACACCAATCCCATCCGTTCAAACCGCATCGTCCCAGGCCCTCCGCAGAGGCCGACAGGGGGTTCCCGGCGACCACCGCCGGCCATCCGGGCCCTGACGTAACCGACTGAATCATAGCGGGTTGTGCCCACCGGAGCGGTCTGGACCGAAATGCCGCTCCCAGCTATCGTCCCCGCCCCTTGCCGGAAAAGCTTTCATGCCCAGCCCATCCCCCACCACAGCCTCCCGCCGGCACGCCCTCGACTGGGTTGTGCCGATCGGGATTCTTCTGGCCGTCATGGTGGTGCTGGCGCCGGTCCCGGCGGCCCTCCTCGACATTCTCCTCGCCGCCAACCTCACGCTCTCGGTGCTGGCCCTCCTCGGGGCGATCGCCGCCCGAACTCCGCTGGAATTGAGCATCTTCCCGACGTTTCTTCTCGGTTCGACGCTCGTCCGCCTCGTCCTCAACGTAGCGACCACCCGGCTCGTGCTGTCGCGTGCCGCCCTCGACGGGGCCGATGCCGCCGGCGAGGTCGTGAAGGCGTTCGGACAGTTCGTCGCGGCCAACGATCTCATCGTCGGGGGGGTGATTTTCGCGATCATCGCGGTCATCCAATTCGTCGTCATCACGGCCGGATCGACGCGGACGAGCGAAGTCGCGGCCCGCTTCACCCTCGATGGCCTGCCGGGGCGGCAGATGGCGATCGATGCCGAAGTCCAGGCCGGGGCGCTGACCCGCGAGGAGGCCCGGGCGGCACGCCTCGAGGTCCAGCGCCATGCCGACTTCTTCGCCGCCATGGACGGGGCGAGCCGGTTCGTGCGGGGCGAGGCCGTCGCCGGCGTGATCATCACTGCGGTCAACATCGTCGGCGGGCTCGCGATCGGCGTCGTGCAGCACGGCATGCCGCTGCGCCGCGCCATCGACGTTTACTCTCGCCTGACGATCGGCGACGGCTTGGTGAGCGCGGTGCCGGCACTGTTCGTGTCGGTGGCGACAGGCCTGCTGATCTCGCGCTCGAGCCAGGCGGTCGACTTGCCGAGGGAACTCGGCCGGCAGTTCTTCTCGCGGGCCCATGTCCTCGTCATCACCGCCGCCTTCCTCGTCGCCCTCTCCCTCACCGGGCTCCCCCGCGTGCCGCTGTTGGCGATGGCGGCGACGCTCGTCGTCGGCGCCTTCCTCCTGGCACGTCAACAGAACACCGCCGCCGCGCCGGCTGGCGCGGCGAGCAGCGAATCGGCCCGTTCCCCGACCATTCCGGTCGACGAACCGATCGTCGTCGAGCTCGGGGCCGGACTGCTCCCCCTCGTGGCCGGCCCCGATGCGGCGCTGATCGCGGCAGTTCGCCAGATGCGTTCCGAGATCGGCGCCGACTTGGGGATGGTCGTTCCCCAGGTGGCCTTCCGCGACAATCTCTCGCTCCCCCCACGCGGCTACCGAGTGACGGTGGCCGGGGATCCGGCGGCCGATGGCGTTCTTCCCGAGGGGCGTCGGCTGGCGCTGCCACGGGCCGGCGAACCCCTCTCCCTCGATGGCCCCGAAGGGGTCGAGCCGGGGGGACAGCGTCGTGGTGTCTGGGTCGGCCAGGCCCTCGCCGAGACCGCCCGGAAACGAGGTGCCTCGGTCCTCGACGAGACGGCCTGCATCAGGCAGGCCCTCGAATCGTCGATCCGACGGCATGCCGACAAGCTCCTCTCCCGCGAGGCTGTGGCCCGGCTCCTGGAATCCCTCCGGGCCACGCAGCCGGCCCTCGTCGAGCAATCGACGGGCGACGGCCTCCCCCTGTCGCGAATCCACCGGGCACTGCAATTGCTTGTCCGTGAAGGGGTGCCGATCAGGCCCCTCTCGGAGGTGCTCGAGGTGCTCGCCGATCATGCCGGCAGCGACGCCACGCCAGCCCAGCTCGCCGAGGCGGTCCGCCGCGAGCGGGCGGCGACGATCTGCCGCCGGGGCCGCGATCCTGACGGCCGCCTCGTCGTCGTCCGCGTTGCCACGTCGGCCCTCGACACGCTCCTCTCCGACAGGCCCCGCGACGCCGCCCGGATCATCGCCCAGGTCCGCCGGGCGGTGGCGCCGCGGATCGAGCGAGGGGCGCCGGCGGTCGTGGTTGTCCCGGCCCATGGTCGCAGCCAAGCGCGCGACCGGCTCTGCCGACAACTGCCGATGCTCCAAGTGCTCTCCGACGAGGAGGCAACGGGTGAAGATTCGATGGTGGTGTTCGTGACGGTCGGTGAAGAAGAGGCGCTCAGGGCGGCCTGACGCCACCACGGATTCTTCCGGCACGCACCGCCGGGAGGAGCTGTGGCGGAATTGCGGTCCCGGACGGATTGGCTCATGGACCGGGGCCTTGGCGGACGATTGACAATGGTTCGGCGGCCGGAAGGCCGGGTCTCCCCGTGCGGGAGTCCCGACATCCCGGCCGCGGCGAGCCTGCCCTTTCATGGAGGATGTCGTGGCGAATCAACATGCTGCACAGCTGACGGCCGAGGATATCCAGGAGCTCTGGCGGCAGTTCAAAGCCGATCAGTCCAACGAGCAGCTTCGCAACAAGCTCATCGAGATCTACCTGCCGCTGGTCCGCTACAACGGCGAGCGGATCTGGTCGCGGCTCCCCGAGGGAGTCGAACTCGACGACCTCACCTCGGCGGGCACCTTCGGGCTCATGGACGCGATCGACGCGTTCGACATGGGCCGTGGAGTGAAGTTCGAGACGTACTGCGTGCCGCGAATCCGCGGCGCCATGCTCGACGAACTGCGGACGATGGACTGGGTGCCGCGCCTCGTGCGGAGCAAGGCCAGCAAGCTCAACGAAGCCCTCAAGACGCTCGAGGCGAAGCTCGGCCGGGCGCCGGCCGACGCCGAAGTCGCCGAATACATGCAGCTCTCCCGCGAGGACTTCGAGAAGCTCCTCGTCGAGGCCAACGCTGCCAGCCTCGTCAGCCTCAACAAGAAGTGGTGCGAGACCGACAGCTCGAAGGACGTCCGCGAGATCGACATCCTCGAGGACAAGAAGGGGGAGGACCCTACCCGCCGCATTCAGAAGGGCGACCTCATGCGGCTGGTGACGAAGGGCCTCAATCGCAACGAACGGCTGATCATCATCCTCTACTACTACGAGGAACTGACGATGAAGGAGATCGGCGCCACGCTCGATCTCTCCGAGAGCCGCGTCAGCCAGATGCACAGTGCCATCGTCGAGCGGCTTCAGAACCAGCTCGAACGTCGCCGCCCCGAATTCGCGATGTGAGCCCGGCTGCTCCCGGGGCCCCGGAGGGGAAAACCCCGGAAGCTGGGCTGGGCGGGCAGGTCGGGAGGGAAGGGCGGATCAGAGCGACACCAAGGATTCGATTTTTTTCCTCCAGTTCAGCCCGATGGTTGGTCGATGAACAAGGGAAGGTCCGTGGCGCCCCAAGCCGGGATGGATCCGGGAGGGACGGCGGGCGGCGACTGGTGTCGCCGTCCCGAGGAAGCGCGGCAACAATAGGAACGTTCAGGCGGATCCGTTTTCTTCCTTCCGGACGATTGAACTCTCCGGCTCACGTCAGCGTACGTGGCGGAGGGTCGAGGGAAGCGGAAAGCCACCTGCAAGGAGTACCACCATGAACATCTTCGGTATCACGTTCACGCAGGGTGCCCGTGCCGCTGCCGCCGTCAAGTCAACCGGCGCGGTGGAGACGGCGAAGGCCGCCCAGGCGACGCAGGGGATGGGCGTCGGTCAGGTTCACGACCAAATCGACCTCTCGGTCGACGGGGTCCGTGCGGCCGAGACCGCGTCCGACATCCGCTTCGACCGGGTCGCGGCGATCCGCACCGCCATCGCGGAAGGATCGTACGAGACCCCCGAGAAGCTCGATCTCGCCCTCGAGCGTCTCCTCGACCGGATCAGCTGAATCACGCCCGATCCGCTCGGCGTCAACGCACGAACAGACACGCAGCCAGGCCGGCAACGGTCTGGCTGCCGTCGTTTGCGGGCGATTTGGGGCTTGTCAGGGGTGATACAATGATCGCCTTCTCCCCTGCACGAGGAATGCGCCACCATGCCCACCACCTCCGACTTCTCGCTCGGTAAGGTCGATGTGGCGCTGACGCCGCGCGAGCGGTTCGAGGAGTTTCTCCAGGCCCGGGGGAAGCGGATCACGCGGCAGCGGCGGATGATCGTCGAGCACGTCTGCGCCCGCCACGAGCACTTCGACGCCGAGCAGCTCCTTGCCGATCTCCGCGGCACCCCCGATGGCGCCTCCGCGAGCCGGCCGACGGTCTACCGGACACTCACCGAGCTCGTCGAAGCAGGGCTGCTGCGGAAGATGGTGCTCGGTGGCCGGGCCGTCTACGAGCACGACTACGGCTACCCGCAACACGATCACCTCCACTGCACCGGGTGCCAGACGCTCATCGAGTTCTCGAGCGCCGACCTGGGGAAGATCCTCGACGCCGTGGCGGCCCTCCATCAATTCCGCGCCCAGGGCCACCGCCTGATCATCAGCGGCCTGTGTATGAACTGCCGCTCGAATCGCAGCCGGTCGCGCCACCAGGACCGGATCTGACGGGTCGATCCGGGCGTGGCCGACGCCGGCATGTGCGGATTCATGAAGGCTGTCGGTCTCGAGAGCTGCCTCTCCTCCAGGCAGCAGGTGCCGGAATCCCGGGCGGCAGACCGTTTCCCCGAGGGGATGAGCGTCTCTCCCTCCCGCTCCCGGAGTGGCCTCAACCCCATCCGTCGTCAGAGGTTGCGGCCGGTGAAGCCCTGCTCGGAGCCGCGGTCTCGATACGCCGGCATGCCAATTGCCTTCTCTCTTCTCCTCGTCGCCGCCGCCAACGGCGCGAGCCCCCGCCCGCTTTCCCACCGCAACTCAGGCGTTCCCCGAGTCCGGCTCCCCGCCGACCGACACGAGGATCGCTCCCGCCTTCCCTGCCACGAGGTGCCCATGCTTGCTTCGCCCTCGTCCGCAACGCGCGCGTTGATCGTGGAACGGATCGGTCGCGCGGCGTTGGTCATCGCGGTCGTCGCGCTCGGAGGATGCTCCACATCCTCCTCCGAAGACCGCGGGCAAGTCCCCCGGACGTTCAGCACGCTTGCCGACTGCTTGTTCCGTGGCACGGCGGAGCATCACGGGGAAAACCTCTCCGCCGACGAGGCCCACCGGCTGGCGGCCAATCCTTTCGGGATCTCCCTCCGCCAACTCCACTCGCTCGACGCCGCCGCGGCCCGTGAACTCGCCGCCTGCCGTGGCTTCCTCCACTTCGCCGCCCTCCCGATGCTCACCCCCGCGGCGGCGGCGGAGCTGGCCGCGCACACCGAGGACCTGCGGCTCGACCGACTCGAGACACTCTCCGCCGACACCGCCCGGGCCCTGGCTTGGCACACCGGCTCGATCCACTTGAACGGCCTGCAATCGATCGACGTCGCCACCGCCGAGGCACTCGCCACCCACGAGGGGCTGCTCGCCCTCAATGGCCTCGAAGATCCTGAAGAAGTGGTGATCCTGGCGCTCGCCCGGCACCGTGGTCACCTCTGCATCAATGGCGTGACGACGTTGTCGCCCCGGGCCGCGGGTGCCATCGCCGCACGCCGGCAGAAGGCAAGCCTCCACGGACTGTCATCGCTCACCTATCAGTCTTTCCTCAGGCTTCCCCACGACCGCGACCGCTCGGGCGTCGACCTCCCGGACTGGATCCCCGCCGGGCGCAGCGGTGCCCTCAGCCTGTCGCGGTCAGCCGGGAAAGGAGTGGAAGAGCCGTTGCCCCGTCCGCTCCCCACCCTCGCCTCCATCAACGACTGACCAGCCGCAGCCCATGGGGGCTGGGGCACTCAGACGTGGAGCGCCGCGGCGGCCGCGCGGGCCGGGTTGCGGCGGAGCGCCTCGCGGACGGGACCGGCGAGAAACTCCTCCACCTGCGCCGACGCCCGCCCGGCCAGCCCCTGCGACTCCATCGCAGCCTCGAGATCGACAGCCACGAAGAGCGGGTCGGCAGCGAGCCGGGCCGCGAGGTCGTTCGGCCTCCCCTCGCGGATCGCCGCCGTCGTCGCGTGGCTGTGAACGCGGAAGGCCTCGTGGAGTTCCTGACGGTCGCCCCCGGCCTTCGTGCCGGCCATGAGGATTCGCTCCGCTGCGAGGAAAGGGAGGTAGTTCTCCAGATTCCGGCGGATCGCCCCCGGGATGACGACAAGCCCGCGGGCGATGTTCGCGTAGAGAACGAGTTGCGCGTCGGTGGCGAGGAAGGCCTGCGGGAGGACGAGGCGGCGCGGCGCGGAGTCGTCGAGGGTCCGCTCGAACCACTGCGTGGCCGCGGTCTGTCCTGCCGTCGCGGCCAGCCCCATCACGAACCGACCGAGGCCGCACATGCGCTCGGCCCGCATCGGATTGCGTTTATAGGGCATCGCCGAGGAGCCGACCTGATCCTGTTCGAACGGCTCCTCGAGCTCTCCCGAGGCGGCCGCGAGCCGGAGATCGTTGCCGGCCTTGTGGGTCGATTCGGCGATGCCGGCGAGGCCCGCCACGATCTGCGAGTCGATCTTCCTCGTGTAGGTCTGGCCGGTGACGTCGTAGGAGGCGTTGAAGCCGAGCTTCCGCGACACCACCTCGTCGAGGGCGCGGACTCGGGCATGATCGCCGTCGAAGAGCTCGAAGAAGCTCGCCTGGGTGCCGGTCGTCCCCTTCGCTCCCCGGGCGCGGAGGAGTTGGCGACGGTGGACGATCTCCTCGAGATCGATGAGCAGGTCGTGGATCCAGAGGCAGATTCGCTTGCCGATCGTCGTCGGCTGCGCCGGCTGGAGGTGGGTGAGCCCGAGGCAGACGATGTCCTTGGTCTCGGCCGCCTTGGCCGCGAGCGCCTCGATCACCCCGGCGATCCGGGCGGCGATCAGGTCGAGCGAGTCGCGCATCAGCATCAAGTCGGTGTTGTCGGTGACGAAGGCGCTGGTCGCTCCGAGGTGGAGGATCGGCCGGGCCAGTGGAGCCGCATCGCCGTAGGTGTGGAGGTGGGCGAAGACGTCATGCCGCATCTGCTTCTCGTAGGCCGCCGCCTTGGCGAAATCGATCGGCTCGAGATTGGCGCGCAGTTGCGAAAGCTGCGCCGGCGTGATCGACAGCCCGAGTTCGGCCTCGGCCTCGGCCAGCGCCAACCACACCTGCCGCCAGGTGCGGTAGCGGTTGCGGTCACTCCACAGCCTTGACATCTCGGCGGAGGCGTAGCGGGATGCCAACGGATTTTCCCACACATCCCGGCGCCCGTCCTGTTGTCCGTCCACGTTCACGTCGGCGGTCTCCTTGTCCCGTTGCCTGAACCGTTGCCTGAACCTTTGCCTGGGGCGGTGCCTGTTCCACCCACCGCTGCCGCCGGGCTCCCCGGCCTGCCCGCCGGAGCATCGCTCCCCGGCGTCTGTCGGGCCATCATGCAGATCAACCGCTCCAGGGCCAGCCTCGCTCGCAGGCCGCGGGAAGCATCCCCCTTGAGCGATCGGTCGAGGTCGGCAAGCCGCTGGGGAAGCAGGCGGGCCCGACGGCCGCCGAGCTGCTGGAGCGATTCGCGGGCTTGGGCGAGCGCCTTGGGCCACGCCGCCACGCCGGCCGACTTGAGCGCCTCGTCGAAGCTGGCCGGGCGCCCCCCGCCGGGGGGCAGGCCGAGGAGCCGGGCCGCCGCGGCGAGGCGGCGGAGACTCGTCGCCGACTGGGCAAACAGGGCGATCGGGTTCTCTCCGTTGGCGAGCAGATCGGCGAGCGCCGCGAGCGCCTCCGGGGCATTCCCCGCCGCCGCGGCGTCGACCATTCCCCACGCCGAACGTTCCTGTGCGCTCCCCACCAGATCGTCGATCGCCTCCGGAGGGATCGCCTTTCCCCCCTTGCCCTGGGCTCCGGCGAGCCTTTGCACCGCCTGATCGACTTGACCGAGTTCGTTGTTGAGGCGCTCGAGAAGGCGCTGCGCGGTGGCGGCCTCGAGCACGCAGCCATGCCGGGCGCGGGCCCAGTGTCGCAGCCAGACAGCGAGATCGACCTTCGACGGCACGGCCAAGTCGATGACCGCGTTCTGAGCGGCGAGCGTCTTCGCCAACCGGGTCGTGGCGGGGAAGGTCTTCACGTCGAGGATCACAAGCCCCCGATGGCCGCGGGGGGCGGCGACGAGCGTCTCGAGCGTCGCGCGGCACTTCGTCACGAACGGATCGGCCGAGCGAACGACCGCCACCCGCGTCGCTCCGGCGAACATCGGCACCGTCGCCGCTTCATCGAAGATGTCGCGCGGATCCTCGATCGAGTCGCCGTCGAACTCCCGCCACGCCCACGACCGGTCGGCCTCGTCAGGGACAAGTTGACTGCGGATCAGCCGGAGAAGCTCACCGGCGAGGTATG
>CANGGT010000166.1 GCA_947453375.1 Planctomycetaceae bacterium | reverse complement strand
CGGCCCGGAGAACCGTCGACTCTGCGTTCGTCGTCGCGTCGCAGCCGAGGATCCGGAGGACCGCCGGCGTCACGTCCCCGGCCGCGGTCGGCCCCAGCGGGAGCGCCCCGGAGAGATCGGGGCGACGGTGACGACGACGGCGGCGCTGCTTGCGGTGGGACATGCTGCGGGTTCCCTGGTGTGCTGGGGGCGCAGCCGGCATTCCCGTGGCGGCCCCCCACAAGGAGAGTCATACTCTCCGAAGCCGCGCCGGGACGATCCCGGCAGACGCCCCCCCCGCACCGCATTCCGCCATGCCAAAGCCTCCGAGCCCCGTTCCGCCAGACCATCCGGCGTCGGCCGAGGCCCCTTCGGCCACGCCGGACGACGCCACTTCGCCGGTGGGGGAGGCCTTTGCCTGGGCGTCGCGGATCCTCGCCATCGGACTGGCGATGTTCCTCCCCGGCGTCGGCGGCAATTGGCTCGACTCCCGGCTCGGCACCCGCTTCCTCGGCCCCGTGGGGCTGATCTTCGGCTTCACAGCCGCTCTCGTCTGGCTCGTCCAGATCGGCAACAGCGTGAAGCCCCCTCTTCCCAAAAAAACGAAGCGTTACCGAATCCCTTCCCCCTCCGATGAACGAGGGAAGGGGACCGGGAATGACTGACCGAACCGCCGCCACCGCCGACGACGCCCGCGTCAGCAGCGGAAAAAAAACGCTCCAAGGGGCGGTGATCCTCCTCACCGTTCTCGCCATGGTCTCAATCGCGGCGCTGGCTCACGGCGGCCCGACACGGCTCGGTGGCCAGGAGTGGCTCCGAGCCGTGGCCCTCGTGGCTGGAGTTTGCGGCGTGTCGAGCCTGGGAGGCTGGTTTGTGTCCCGTCTTGGCGCCGGGGGGCCCGCGCTGGCAGTCTCTGGCTCCCTCGGCGGGATCGCCCTCCGCCTCCTTCTCCCGTTGCTCCTGCTCGGCTGGCTGTCAGCCGATCCGGCCTCCATTCCGGCGGCAGGAAGGCTTCGGGCAGCGGGCGCCGGGGGCCTTTTGGTCGTTTTTTACCTCACCCTCCTTGCCACCGACATTCTTCTGCACATCATGTGGGGGCCGAAGGGTCCCCTCCGCCCCCGAACGGGGACGTGAGACCACCCCCGACACCGACGCCCGAGATTCAGTCCATGTCCGACCACAACCCGATCTATCACCTCAAGGATTCCTACTTCTTCGAGGTGCCGAAGGCGCTCTGGCGGCGCGACTGGCAAAAGCTCGAGGACGTTCCGGAGTTTCTCCGGGCCCCCTACGAGCGCGACCATCACCCGATGCCGTCGCTGGCGGAGTTCAACGAGGCAATGTCGGGGAAGGTGCTGATTCCGCAGCCTTTCGGCCAACTCGACAGCCTCTACGCGATGAAGTCGGGGCTGGGAATCTCGAAGTACATGCTCCTCGAACTCGCCGTCGGCGGGGCGCTGCTGCTCCTCTTTTCATGGCTCGCCAAGCGCATCGCCTCGGGGGCTCCCGCCAAGGGGCGACTGGCGAACCTCCTCGAGGTGATGCTCCTCTTCGTCCGGGATCAAATTGCCCGGCCGGCGATCGACGACAAGCATGCCCACGCCGATGAGCACGGCCATGTCCACCACGACGGCGACAAGTTCGTTCCCCTCCTCTGGACGCTCTTTTTCTTCATCCTCGGCTGCAATCTCCTCGGCATGGTTCCCTGGGCGGGCTCGCCGACGGCCTCGTTCTCCGTGACGCTGTCCCTTGCTGCGGCCACCTTCCTCGGCGGGTTTGTCGGCGGCGTGAAGGCGAGGGGACTGGCGGGGTACTTCAAAAATCTCGTCCCGCCGATCGACATGCCTTCGTACCTGTTTCTGTTGAAGATCGTGATTTCGCTCGGCCTGTTCGGCATCGAACTCCTCGGACTCGTGATCAAGCACCTCATCCTTGCTGTCCGACTCCTCGCCAACATGGTCGCCGGGCATCTGGTGCTCCTCGGGATCATGGCCCTGATCCCCGCCGCAGCCGCGCTGTCTGCCGGGATGTGGGGGACGGTCACCGGCATCAGCGTCGTCAGCGCCACTTTGTTCAGCGTTCTCGAGCTGTTCGTCGCCTTCCTCCAGGCCTACATCTTCACGTTCCTCTCCGCCCTGTTCATCGGGGCTTCCGTCCATCATCACTGATCCAACCGAGGTCGGGCTCTGGCCGATCACGGCCCGCTCCGCCTTCGAAAAACCTTCGATTTCCCCCAGGAATTCAACCACCTTCCGCGTCCGGTTTGCACGATCCGCAGGCAGCGACCATGATCCCTGTCCCCGCGGATCGCCCCGCTGATCCCGGACCTCCGAACTGTCCGATTTCCGTTTCCGTTTCCGTCTTCTACTCATCCGGGCATCAGCCCGGGTTCTCGTTGCCAAGGAGCTTCTTCCCGTGATCCGTTCGCTCTTCTCGTTCCGCACGCTCTCCGTCGTCGCCGCCGTCGCCCTGACGATGTTTGTCGCCGACTTCGCCTCCGCCCAGGAAGCCACCGGCGGCCGGAGCCTTATCGACCTCACCTCGGCCTTCAGCGTCGCGGTGGTCGTCATCGGCGCCGCCTACGGCATCAGCAAGCTCGCGGCTGCGGCCTACGAGAGCATGGCCCGTCAACCCGAGGTGGCCGGCAACATCCAGACCGCGATGATCATCGCGGCGGCCCTCATCGAAGGCTTCACGTTCTACGCGCTGTTCATCTGCTCCTCGAAGACCTGATCGACGCAGAATCATCCGGCCGAGCTGCCATTGCCCGAAGCGGGGTGGTGCTTACCCGGCGGTCCTGGAATTGTCAGGACTTGAATGGACAGGAAACGGAACGGCGGTGTGGAAGCGGCGGTGTCAAACGCCTGCCGCTTCCGCACCGGCCCGTTGCTGGCCTTCGGAGACCCATTCCGAAAGGACAGAAGCGAGTTGCGATTGGCGTGCTTCGTCCGCAGGGGTGAGTCGCTTCCCGTGCCTGCTCCGTCGATTCTGTTGTCGGTCGGTGCGTGATGGTTCCGGTTCATTTTGATTCGTGTCGTTGATGCGTTGATGCCTTGAGTGATGGTCTGCCTCCTTAGTGATGGCGCCGTCGTTGTCAGTCATCTGTTTTTGTCATTTGGGTGATGCAGGAGAAACCGACGTGAGCGGGTTCGTCTCGGCTTTCAAGGAAACGCACTTTCGTCGTCTCCTCAGTGGTGGCCTCGTCCGCGCGATGGCCGGAATGCTGCTGTGGGGTGTGGCGACCGTTGCCGTTCCCGTGGCGACCATGCCGACGCTGACCGCGGCGGCTGCCGACGAGGCAGCCCACGGCCATGACGATCACGCGCACGGTGATCACTCCGCGCATGGCGATCACGTCGAGATCGGCCACAATCCGCCGCACGGCGTGGCCAAGAAGGACTTCGAGAGCCCGGCGGAGTTCCGCAGCGACTTGGCCATCTGGTCGCTCGCCGTTTTCCTCCTCCTCCTCGGTCTTCTCGGCAAGTTTGCCTGGAAGCCGATCATGGACGGTCTCGACAAGCGAGAGCAGGGGATCGAGCACCAAATCGCCGAAACGAAGGCCGCCAACGAGGAAGCGAAGCGGATGCTCGTCTCCTACGAACGGCGGCTCGCCGAAGCTTCCGACGAGGTCCGCGGGATGCTCGAGGAAGCCCGGCGCGACTCCGAAGCCACGAAGCAGGCGATCGTCGCGGAGGCCCGCAAGGCAGCCGAGGACGAGCAGGCCCGCGCCAAGCACGAGATCGGTCTGGCTCGCGACGAGGCCCTCTCGTCGATCGCCCTCAAGGCGGGCGACCTCGCCGTCGAGGTGGCCGGCAAGTTCCTCCGCGAGAAGATCGGCAAGGAGGATCACTCCCGGTTGGTCCGCGACTCGGTTGCCAGCCTCGGCACCAAGCCGAGCGTCAACTGATCGGCACCGTTCCCGCCTCGTCCCCTCTCGCTCCTTCCGACTCGTAGGATTCCCGATGCCCTCCTCCGGCGACCAAAGCACTGCGGACAAGCCCGTCACCGACATCGGTGTCCAGCGGCTCGCACGCGTCTACGCCCAGGCGATCCTCGACGCCGCCGGCAACGCCGGCTGCCGGGATGAGGTCCTCGACGAACTTCGCAGCCTGGCGAGCGATGTCCTGCCCAAGGTGCCGGCCGCCGCAGCGGTGTTTGCATCGCCGCGGGTGACCGTCGAGGAGAAGGGGGCGATGATCGACAAGATCTGCGGCAGCCGCGTCCTCCCCACGACGCTTCACTCACTCCACGTTCTCGCCCGCCACGATCGTCTCGGCCTCCTCGCCGACGTCGTCGCCGCTGCCGGCCAACTTGCCGACGAGCGCGACGGCCTGCGGAGAGCCGAGTTCACCACCGCGGTGCCGCTCGACGCGGCCGAACGCGAGCAGGTCGTCGCCGACACCGCCAAGGCCCTCGGCCTGCGGCTCGCCCCCACGTTCACCGTCAACCCTGACGTGCTCGGCGGACTGGTCGTCCGCGTCGAGGACACCGTCTATGACCATTCCGTCGCCACGGGCCTGCAGCGGCTTGGGCACAGCCTGAAGCAGAGGAGCATCCATGAAATTCAATACAGACGAGATCGCCTCGGTACTCCGTGAGGAGATCGACCGCTTCGAACGGAAGATCGACGTCCGTGATGTCGGCCGCGTGCTCGAGGTCGGCGACGGCATCGCGCGCGTCTGGGGCCTCCAGGGCGTCATGGCCGGCGAAATGGTCGAGTTCCCCGGCGGGATCACCGGCCTGGCGTTCAATCTCGAAGAGAACTCCGTCGGTGTGATCATTCTCGGCGACTACCTCAAGGTCACCGAAGGGGACGAAGTCCGCAGCACCGGCAAGCTCCTCAGCGTGCCGGTCGGCGAGGCGGTCATCGGCCGCGTGCTCGACCCTCTCGGCAATCCGCTCGACGGGAAGGGGCCGGTCGTCACCGACGAGCGCCGCCCCGTGGAGACGCTCGCCCCGGGCGTCGCCGAGCGTTCTCCCGTTCGTGAGCCGCTCCAGACCGGCATCAAGGCGATCGACGCCATGACGCCGATCGGCCGCGGCCAGCGTGAGCTAATCATCGGCGACCGCAAGACCGGCAAGACGGCCATCGGCATCGACGCGATCATCAATCAGAAGAACAGCGGCGTGAAGTGTTTCTACGTCGCCGTCGGCCAGAAGGATTCGTCGGTCGCCGTGGCGATCGACACCCTGCGGAAGTACGGCGCCATGGACTACACGACCGTGATCGTGTCCGGTGCCTCGACGGCCGCCCCGCTCCAGTACATCGCCCCCTACTCGGGCACGGCGATGGCGGAGTATTTCATGTACAAGGGGGAGCACGCCCTGATCGTCTATGACGATCTTTCCAAGCAGGCCACGGCTTACCGCCAGCTTTCGCTCCTCATGCGTCGCCCGCCGGGACGCGAGGCCTACCCGGGCGACGTGTTCTACGCCCACAGCCGTCTCCTCGAGCGTTCGGCGAAGCTCTCCGCCGAACTCGGCAGCGGCTCGCTCACCTCCTTGCCGATCATCGAGACGCTCGAAGGCGAAGTCTCGGCGTACATCCCCACCAACGTGATCTCCATCACCGACGGCCAGATCTACCTCCAGCCCGATCTCTTCTTCGCCGGCCAGCGTCCGGCCATGAACGTCGGTATCTCGGTGTCGCGCGTCGGTGGTGCCGCCCAGACGAAGGCCATGAAGAAGGTGGCCGGCGGTCTCCGTCTCGATCTGGCGAGCTTCCGCGAACTCGAAGCCTTCGCCCAGCTCGGCACCGATCTCGACGCTGCCACCCAGCAGCGTCTCGACCGTGGCTACCGGATGGTGGAGCTCCTCAAGCAGGGGCAGTTCGCCCCGATGGACGTCGTCGACCAAGTTTTCAGCATCTATGCAGGCACGCGTGGCCATCTCGACGCGGTGAAGCGCGAAGACGTGGCGACGTGGGAGAAGGACTTCATCACCTTCGTCCGCGATCAGGTGCCGGAACTGCGGGCCCGGGTCGTCAACTCGAAGGAACTCGACGCCGAGGGGGAGCGGATGCTCGAGGCGGCGATCGCGGAGTTCAAGCGGCAGTGGGCGGCGCGGGAGTCGGGGGCCAAGGCCGGGCCGAAGGCCGTTGCTGCAGCCCGTTGATCTCCGTCACCACCGCAAGCGCGTAGCGCACGAACCACAGGATCCCAACTCATGGCCAAGGCCAGGGCACTCGATCGCCGGCGTAAGTCGGTGAAGAACATCCGCAAGATCACGCGGACGATGGAGCTGATCGCCACCGCCCGATTCAAGAAGGCGATGGATCGCTCCGTCGCCTCGCGCGACTACACCCTCCGGCTCGCCAAGATCCTCGAGAACATCGCCGCCGCAAGTGCCGGCGGTGCCGACGGGAGCGAAGGCGGGGCGGCGCTCGGATTCTCCCATCCGCTCCTCGAGGTCCGGCCGACGAAGCGGACGGCCGTGCTTGTCCTCACCGGCAACCGCGGCTTGTGCGGCGGCTACAACTCCAACATCGTCCGTCAGGCCCAGGCGATCCTCGGCCAGTGGCGGAGCGAGAAGGTTGGGGTTCACACGGCCGTCTCGGGGAAGCGCGGAATCTCGGCGCTAAAGTTCCGCGGCGTCGACATCGACGAGCGGTATCTCCAGTTCGAGGACAAGCCCGAGTTCGAGCAGGTGGCCCCGATCGGCCGCGCCTACCTCGAGGCCTACGCCTCAGGGCAGATCGATCGGCTCGACGTCGTCTACACCCGCTTCGACAGCATCGCCCGCCAGGCTGCCGTCACAGAGATGCTCCTGCCACTGAAGCCCCCGGAAGCCCCCTCTGGCGCTGCCCGTGAGGCAGCAGCGGCCAAGGCCGCTGCCGCGGGCCTGGCCAGCGACGACTACGACTTCTATCCCTCGGCCCAGAGCATCCTCGAAGAGATCCTCCCGGCGAGCTTCATGGCGAGGCTCTTCAAGTGCTTTCTCGATTCCGCCGTCAGCGAGCAGGTGGCGCGGATGGTGGCGATGAAGGCCGCCAGCGAGAATGCCGGCGGGCTGATCAAGGATCTGTCGAGGCGGTACAACCGCGCCCGCCAGTCGCAGATCACCGGCGAAATCATGGAGATCCTCGGCGGCGTCGAGGCTCTCAAAAAATGATCGGCGCCTCGACACCGATCATTTTCTCCCTCTGAAATCCACAGACAAGCCAACCAGTTCCCCGGCCAACCACATTCCCGGACACCTCCGGACACACGGTTCCTAAAGCAGCAAAGGCACGTCACGACGCATGGCAACGGCAACGAAGAAGCACGGCGGCAAGGTCGGTCATGTCACCCAGGTCATCGGGTCGACGTTCGACGCGGAGTTCCCCGAGGACTCGATCCCGGCGATCTACAACGCCGTGAAGATCGACCATGACTCGAAGGGGGTGTCGGTGCACCTCATCGGGGAAGTCCAGCAGCATCTCGGTGGCGGCAAGGTGCGCTGCGTCGCCCTCGGCAGCACCGACGGCATGGTCCGTGGCGGCACCTGCGTCGACACCGGCGCCCCGCTCTCCGTTCCGGTCGGCAAGGAGACGCTCGGCCGCGTCTTCAATCTCGCCGGCGAGCCGATCGACAACCGCGGCCCGGTCAACACGGCGGAACGCTGGCCGATCCACCGCGATCCGCCGCCGGTCACCGATCTCTCCACGAAGACCGAACTCTTCGAGACGGGCATCAAGGTGATCGACCTCCTTACCCCGTTCGTCCGCGGCGGTAAGGCCGGTCTCTTCGGCGGTGCCGGCCTCGGCAAGACGGTCATCCTTACCGAACTCATCGCTCGTATCGCCAGTGCCCACGGTGGCTACTCGGTGTTTGCCGGCGTCGGCGAGCGGACCCGCGAGGGCACCGACTTGTGGCTCGAGATGCAGGAAGCGAAGATCGGCGACACCGGTCGCAGCGTCATCGAGCAGACTTGCATGGTGTTCGGTCAGATGAACGAGCCGCCCGGAGCCCGTCTCCGCGTCGCGCTCTCCGCGTTGACGATGGCCGAGTATTTCCGCGACACGACCGGCGCCGACACGCTCCTCTTCGTCGACAACATCTTCCGCTTCTCCCAGGCGGGGAGCGAAGTGAGCGCGCTGCTCGGCCGCATGCCGAGCGCGGTCGGTTACCAGCCGACGCTCGCCACGGAGATGGGTGCTCTCCAGGAGCGGATCGCTTCGACGTCGAAGGGGGCGATCACCTCCGTGCAGGCGGTCTACGTGCCGGCCGACGATCCGACCGACCCGGCCCCGGCGACGGCCTTCGGCAATCTCGACGCGTTCCTCTATCTGGAACGATCGATCTCGGAGAAGGGCATCTACCCGGCCGTCGATCCGCTCGCCTCGTCGAGCCGCATTCTCGATCCGCAGTACGTCGGCGAGCGGCACTACAAGATCGCCCGCCGGGTCCAGCGGACCCTCCAGCGTTACCGCGAACTCCAGGACATCATCGCCATCCTCGGTGTCGATGAACTCTCGGAAGAGGACAAACTCGTCGTCCACCGCGCCCGGCGGATGGAGCGGTTCCTCTCGCAGCCGTTCCTCGTGGCCGAGGTGTTCACCGGCAAGCCGGGTGAGATCACGAGCCTGGCCGACACGATCCGCTCCTTCGAGGAGATCGCCGACGGCAAGTGGGATCACCTCCCCGAGCCGGCATTCATGTACGTCGGATCGATCGAGCAGGCCGAGGAACAGGCCAAGAAGCTGGCCGCCAAGACCTGATTCCTTCCCGCGACCGAGACAATTCCCGGCCGGCATCGGCCGCTCGGCGACTTCCGTGCTCCCAGTGAAATCCCAGCAGGACTGACGCGATGGCTGAAACGAAGCGTGGTGGCGAGACCGGCGTCCGCTGCGTGATCACGACCCCAGAGTCGACCGTGCTCGACACCCGGGCCGAGTTCATCTCGGTGCCGCTGTTCGACGGTCAGCGCGGGATCGGCCGGGGCCATGCCCCGTTTGTCGGCCGCTTGGGCGTTGGCGAGGTGCGAATCACGGGAGAGCAGGGGGGCGCCGCAGGGGGCCTCCGCCGGACGTTCATCGAAGGGGGCTTCGTCGAGGTCGGTCATGACGAAGTGACGATCATCACCCAGCGATCGATCCCCGCCGAGAAACTCGACGCTGCCGCAGCCCGGTCCGATCTCGAGAAGCTCAAGGCCGCCCCGTCGCGGGGTGATGAGGCGATCACCGCCCGGATGCGGAGCGAGGAAGCGGCCCGGGCCCTGCTCAGGGCGGCCGAACGGAAAGGTTGAGGCAATGCCTGCGACGTGGCCCGAACTCGAGGCTCCGTCGAACGGGCTGATCCTCACCGGGCAGGACAAAGCCACGGTGGCCACGCACCTCAGCCGACGCTCCGGGCAAAATTGCCTCGTCTGGTGCGTGATCGCGTTCGCTGTGGCGGTTTGTGCCCTCGCACCGCACGCCACCGCCGAAAATTCCGTGGCGTTTGTTGGCGGCATGGTCATGCCGGTCGCCGCCCCGCCGATTCCAGACGGGACGGTCGTCGTCACGGACGGGCGGAT
>CANGGT010000165.1 GCA_947453375.1 Planctomycetaceae bacterium | reverse complement strand
GTGCGCTCGGGCGATCATGGAGGCCGGTCTGACGGAGGATGCCGTCAGCGTTTTGGCCCAGGCGCTATCGCGTCGGGCGGCCGCGTGGTGGGCCTGCCGGGTTGCCCGTCTGGAGGCCGGTGGAAGCATCCCGCCGCAGGAGCTTCGGACACTCGAGGCAGCCGAGGCGTGGGTCAAGCAACCGGAGCAACTCAGGGCGTATGCGGCTCAGGATGCAGCAAGCGTGACGGGGCTTGCTTCGCCGGCGGGCTGTGCGGCGTTGGCGGCATTTCTGGCCGGTGATTCGCTGGCGCCGCCCCACCTCGATCCGCTGCCGCCTCTTCCCCATCTGGCCGGCCTGGCGGCTGCCGGGGCCGTCAAACTGGCTGCAGCACGGCGGGCCGCCGCAGACACGACGCAGGAACTGTCGCGATTGCTCGCGGCCGGATTTGCGATCGCCGCAGGCAGCGACACTTGGGAGGGGACTTGAACGATGGGACAGCCCGCCGCGAGAGTCGGGGATATGCAGGTCTGCCCGATGCTCACCGGACCGGTGCCGCACGTCGGCGGTGTTCTGGCCGCACCGGCAGCGTTCACCGTGCTGATCGGCGGCCTACCGGCGGCCCAGGTGGGCACGATGGGGATCTGCGTCGGCCCCCCTTGCACGGTGATCAAGGGGAGCGCCACCGTCATGGTGGGCGGCCTGCCGGCGGCGAGGATGGGCGACAGCACGAGCCACGGAGGCGTGATCACGCTCGGCTGCATGACCGTGCTGATCGGCTGAACATTCGGGGATTGAAAAGAGCCGGGCACGCGCCGCCGATGAGCCATCGGGGCGAGACGTGCGAGTGAGCTGACTCGCAGTTGCCTGATGCGATCGCACTGTGGCCGTCAGCACGGCATCGTGGGCGATCGATGCGTTGCGGGGGCGCGGGCCCCTGTCGGGCGTCGCCGCTCGATCAGGCCGAGGACGCCGACGACGAGGGCCACGACGCTGCCGCAGCTGGCTGGATCGATTTCCGGGACGCTCATCGTCAACGCGACCATCGATGAGGCAAGAATCGAATGCCCTGCGGCGGTCGGGTGGATGCCGTCCCAAAAGAGAAAGGTCGACAGGTCGGCGCCGGGGATAGCTCCACCGGCGTCGCTGACGTTGGTGAGCCCGTACGCGCCGGGATTGGCGTCGATCGCCGTGGTCAGGCCGAAGACATCGAACGTGAGGACATTCGTCTCGGTCGCGAGGCGGTATCCGAGGGCGTCGTTCATCGCTTGAGAGAGCGTGGATGCGAGATACGCGGCCTGCTGACCGTTCGCGGCGATGGCGGGGGCGAGGCCCAAGTTCACCACGTCCCAAACGATGATCCGCTCGGCACCCTTGCCTTGGAGAGTATCGATGATGCTGCCGATGTCGGTGGCGAATTGAACCGCGGCCGCGCCGATCGTTGCCGTCGGATCGGCTCCACCTGCGATCGCGGCCATCGCCGCACGGGCGTTGTTGCCTCCGCCAGCCACCACGTAGAGGGCGTTGGCCGGCGCGGATGCCGGCCCCAACGCGGCGACGAAGTTCGCCGTCTGCGTGAGGAGGCTCGGCACGGAGCCGACGTTGTTCACTGGCCCCGTCGTCGCGCCACCGAAGGCGAAGTTGGACCCGAGACCGCCTCCGAGCGCGGGGCCGGCCACCGCAGAGGGAAGGCCGAGCATCGTGGCGAACTGATACGCCCAGACGTTGCCGTTGCTGTACTGATAGGACGGCGCGTAGGGAAACGTCGGGATGAACGAGTTCCCCGTGATGTCGCTTTGAAGGGTGACGTTGTTTGGGGGTGACGGGGGTGGATTGAAGAGAATGGCGTTGTTTCCCGGATCGGAAAGGCTGTCGCCGAAGATGAAGAGACCGCTGATGGGCTCAGCCGTCGCCGTGTGGAGCGTGGCGGCGAGGAAGAATGAGGCGAGGAAGAATGACTGGACAAGCACCGTGGCGTAACGGAGTTTCATAGGTCGAAAATCCCCTTTCTTGATCGCGGGTAAGCGGTCAGACGTTTTCCTTGCCAAGCGTCACCGCGGGGGGGGGAGTCTAGGGCTGGCACGAACGCTGCGCCAATCGCGGTTTGGGCTGCCAGAACAGGCATTCTCAAGGGTGTGATGGCCGTCTTCTGCCAGTGTCTGCCGCAGGGCAGGCAAACCGTGAAGCACCTGTTCGCCGCTGGATACGGCCGCTGATCACAACGCAGGGTATGCTGCCGCTCGGAGCCCATCCCTGAGCGGCTCTTTTGAACCACCGGGGAGACGACATGGCTGCTTCCTCCGTCGTGCGTCGGCGGCTCGACTTCCGCTCCTGGGAAGACCTACTTGCCGACGTCGACACCCTTGCCCACCGCGGCTACGACCGCGCCGGGAAATGGTCGCTCGCGCAAGTCCTCGATCATGTCGGCGCCGGGCTCCGCGTCGCCCTCGCCGGCTCGACCAAGCGGATGCCGTGGGTGATGCGGATGTCGGCGCGGAGTATCGCCCTGCCGATCATGCGGTCATGCCGCTGGATCCCGGCGGGTATCCCAGCGCCCACGTGGTGGCAGCCGCAGGTTCCCGCCGATGCTGACGACGCCGCGGCGGTGGCGCGATTCCGTACCGAAGTTGAGGCGTTCCTCGCCCATACAGGTCCCTATCATCCCCATCCGGCGTTCGACCGAATCGATCGGGAGTCGTACGACGATCTCATGCTCATCCACGCCTCGCACCATGTCGGGTTCCTCGTGCCCCACGGCGAGTGGCATGGTTGAAGAATGCCGATCGGACGAGGGAAATGGAATGTCCACAGAAAGGAACATCGACATGCAGGCTTCACTCGACATCGCGGCCCGTGACCGGGCCCGGGGCGCGCTTCTCGGCCTCGCCGCCGGGGACGCCGTCGGCACGACGGTGGAGTTTCGCTCCCCGGGATCGTTTCAGCCGCTCGTCGACATGATCGGCGGCGGGCCGTTTCGCCTCGAGCCGGGGCAATGGACCGACGACACGTCGATGGCCCTCTGCCTCGCTGAATCGCTTGTCGATCGCGGTGACCACCACCCCGCCGATCAGATGCGGCGCTATGCACGCTGGTGGAAGGAGGGCCTCTTCTCCCCCACGGGCCGCTGCTTCGACATCGGCGGCACCACGGCATCCCAACTCGCCCGGTTTCTCCGCACCGGCGTGCCCGTCGACCCGGACGTCGACGAAGATTCAGCGGCCAACGGCTCGCTCATGCGGCTGGCGCCCGTGAGCATCCGCTGGTCGCACGACCGCGACAGGGTTGTCGAGATGGCTGCCGAGTCGAGCCGACCGACGCATGCCGCTGCACGCCCCGTCGATGCCTGTAAGCTCCTCGCGGCGATGACCGCGGCCCTGATCCGCGGCGAGGCCTGGGAGACCGTGAGCGACGCCGGCTTCTGGTCTCAGGGGGCGCTCCATCCGGAGGTGGAGGCGATTGCCCGCGGAAGCTGGAAGGCGAAGGAGGCACCCGCCATCCGTGGCACCGGCTACTGCGTCGATGCTCTCGAGGCCGCGATCTGGGCCGTGGCTGGAGCGACAGACTTCCGCGAGGCGGTTCTTCGGGCGGCGAACCTCGGTGATGACGCCGATACCACTGCCGCGATCGCCGGCCAACTCGCCGGCGCCCGGTTTGGCGCGGCCGGGATCCCGGAGCTCTGGCTCGAGATCCTCGCGATGCGGAAGCGGATCGAGTCGCTCGCCGATGCGCTCCATGTCTCAGCCAGCGGACAGCGCCACCGCTGGGCGTTTGACGACGACTTTCACGCCTGGTGGGTCGAGCCGGGGCGGATTCTGGCAGGGGAATACCCCGGCAGCCCTGATCCGGCCGAGCGCGACGTGAAGCTCGCGCTCCTCGCCGATGCCGGCATCAACACGATCATCGATCTCACCCGTGACGACGACGAACTGGCGGCCTACGCGGAGCCTTGGGAGGCTCTCGGCGAAGTGCGTGGCCGCCCCCTCAAGCGGCTCCATCATCCGATTCGGGATCTGGGGGTGACGACGCCGGAAGGCTACGACGCGATCCTGGCCGACATCGACGCGGAGCTGGCTGCCGGCCGGCCGGTCTTTGTGCACTGCTGGGGAGGCGTCGGGCGGACGGGAACGGTGGTGGGCCTCGTCCACGTGGCACGCGGGGCCGACGCCGACGCCGCCCTCGACGCGATCCGTGCGGCACGGCAGGGAACCAGAAAAGCCCACCGGCCGGCGCCGGAGATGGCGTGCCAGGTGGAGGCGATCCGCCACGCCGCGGCGCGCGGGCCTCGGAGGCGCGGCTGAGGCACGTGCCGCGCCGGACTGCAAAGCGACTCAAGCGAAGACATCTCGAGCGTCCCCAGGTCCGCCATGCCCCAGGGGATCAGGCAGCGTCGAAGGCTCACGCCTGGAGACTCCTTCCGCCGCTTCCCCACAACCCACAACCCACCATCGCCACCATCGCCACCATCGCCACCATGAAACACCTCGCCCACTTCCTGCTTGCCGCCGTATTCGCCTGCTCGCTGGTTCTCGTGACGCGCGCCGCCGAGCCCGAAGCCACCCACGCTCCCTTCACCGTCGAGCTTTGGCCCGATGGCACCCCAACGGCGATGCTGCCGAAGTCCGAGGCCACCGAGAAACTCTTCCAGTCGTACGGGGGCCATCAACCGAATCGGGTCACGGACGTCACGAAGCCCACGATCAGGGTCTATCCCTCCGGCAAGCCCGACAGCCCGGCCGTGATCGTGGCTCCCGGCGGCGGCTTCATGTTCCTGTCATGGGAGCACGAGGGGACGCAAGTCTGTCAGTGGCTCAACACGCTCGGCATCACCGCCGTCCTCCTCGAATACCGGACGCCCACCCGTGATGAGCCGGAGATGTTCACGCTGCCGGTCGAGGACGCCCAGCGCGCCATGGGGCTCTGTCGGCACCATGCTCGTGATTGGGGGATTGATCCAGTACGTGTCGGGATCCTCGGCTTTTCAGCCGGGGCTAATCTCGCCGGCCATGCAACCTGGGACCGCGGAGCCAGGACCTACCCACAGGACTCAAAGCTGGACGACCCCCGCGGCCCCGACTTCCTGGTGTTCGTCTACGGCGGGGGATTTCTCGACAAGGACGACCCTACGAAGTTCAGGCCGGGTTTCAGCGTGCCCCCGGATGCGCCGCCAGCGTTCTTCGTGGTCGCTCATGATGACGGCTCCAACGCGACCGAGGCGGCGATGCTCTACCTCGCCTACAAGAAGCTCGAAATCCCTGCGGAGCTGCACGTCTTCGCCAAGGGGGGCCACGGCTTCGGCATGATGCAGCGGGGCCAATCCATCGATCAGTGGCCCGCACGGGTGGCCGAGTGGTTGGCGAGCATGGGGCTGGCCACCATCGCTTCCGAGTGAGGTGTTGCGATGCCCGCTCCGACTCCACCGCCGCGCTACGCCCCAGAGATTCCGCTGCCGCCCTACGCGTACGTCCCTGGCCACGGCCTGCCGCATCCCGTGAACGACCCCCGCGGGCACCTCTTCAATTCGCCCGAGCCAGCCCCACTCCATCTCGACCACCGTCCTGACGACCCAGCCTCGAGGCGCCTCGCTCTGGCCGCGCTCCCCGCCCGCACTGAACCGCGAGCCCGCCACGGAACGTGTCGTGCGGACGGGACTACTCGTCGTGTTCACCCAGCAGCTTCAACGCCTCCGCGACCACTTTCTCTGCCTCTTCCATCTTGCCGGCCTGTACTGCCGGGCCGAGGCGATGCATCACCTTGACGATCGGTGAGACGTCCTGGCCGTTGCGCTGCATCTCCTCCGCACGCTTCTGAATTCGCTGGATCTTCGCGGCGAGTTGCGGCGGGAGACCGGGGGACCGCCTGACTTTGGGCCGCTCCCCCGGATTTTCGAGCTGCTCGACGGCACTGGTGTAGCGATTGCGTACGAACGCTTTCATCGAATCGACGATCTGGTCGTAGCTCCGGTCACCGGGAACAGTGACGCGCCGGTGGGGAAACGGGTCCGTCTTGAGGGCCTCCTTGATCAACTCGTATTTCGCATCGATGACCTGGCACAGGCGCTCCGGTTCAAAGGACTTGTCGAGGATCGTGCGGGCCTCCTTGCGGTATCGCTCCAGGAGCACGGGATCGGCAATGATGCGTTCGAGCAACGGGTTGGGGGCACCCGTCGCCGGCACCGGCCAGGCCGCGTGCCAGTCGTCGTGAACCCGGATCTTTTCGAAGGCCGTTTCGCACAACCCGACATCCAGGTCCCATGGCAGGTAGCACCAGCGGTCGCTCTTCGAATCGTGGTAAAGGAAGTAGTTGTGCGGGTTCCAGCCCGTCAGTTGGTCGAACGCGCCGGAGAAAAGCATCACCGCCGTGACGCGCAAGAAGTCATCGACCTCCATCTTCGCTTCGAGCGTACTCGCGAACTCCTTCGGCTCCGTCTGGTTGATCAGCTTGATGAACTCGACCAGCAGGGCGGGCTCCTTCTTCGCGGACTTGTTCTTCGCCTCAAACGTGTTCCGATAGAGCGCCGGGTCGTCACCCAGGAACTCGAGGTTGGCCCCAGGCCCTCCTTTGTCCACCTTGAACAGGGCACCGCTGGCGTCGGGCAGATGGTTCGCGAGAAACGACTCGTCGATCCGCTCTACGTTCACATAAACGCCCCGGTATTCCTTGTTCACGTAAAGTTTGGCGTAGTTGCAGCGGTGGGTGGGAATGCCGTGATCGCGGAGGATCTCGGTGATGATCGGCTCGCTGAAGAGGCTGCCAAACTGGATGGCGTTGTCGAAAGACACCTGCCGCAGACCCAAGAACCGTCGGTCCTCGTCAGGCTTGTCGAACTTGATAAGGAAGCTGCGCTTGTGGGTCTGTCTCGGGCTGGAAGAGCTATTGCCCTTGAAGCGGACCGAGACGTTCTCGACCGTGACGTCCCGCCACCGGAAGGTCGCGGGCGCTTCGATGAGTTTCGGTAGGGCAGCCACCATGCGCTTCAGGTCGGCTTCGGCGACGGACAGGTGGACCGACTGGACCTCGTTCTGCTGGTAAAAAGCGGTCACGGCCTTGTCAGCGGCCAGGCCGCGGCCGGACAGTTCCGGCTTTGCCGCGGAAGGCGGCTCGGCACCGGCGACGAGTCCGCCCGCGGTCATCAGTGCGGCGCAGACCCACAGAGCTTGCGTTTGCACGAGTTACCTCTGAATCGGAGATGCTGGTCCGTCCGCCTGCCCCGAGAGGTCCTCCGCTGCCGAACGGACCCGCTCAGCATCGGGGATGACCAATGGAGCATTGACCTTCGGATAGCCTAGCAGGCCGCAGCCCAAGTCGTTGTTCAGTCCCCTGACCGCCTGATAGTCACCCTCCGGTAGGCCGCGGTCGCTGCACCCGATGCGAGATCAGCGCCGCCACCAGGCGATCCAGAGCCGACAGGAGCCGTTCGAAGTGAGTCCAGGCGGTTTGAAGAAGCGAGCGGAGCGATGACGAGCAGAGGCTCAATGCTCCGAGTGCTGGCCATGGCTTCCGGATGATCTTCTCCCGGGTCAATGGCGACCGGTAATCCTTGCCCAAGTACACCCGCCCGACGTACCCTCTGATGACGTGGGGAAACGGTCTTTGCGCGGGGGGTGGCATGAATCGCTCGCTTGTTTTCGCCTTGGCAGCCTTGGCACTCGAGATGTCGTGGCTGCACCAAGAAGCGCCGGCAGCCGATGGCGGGGAGGGGGAAGGCAAGCCTGCTGCCGTGGCGACGGTGCATACCGACGCGGAGAACGAGGCGCTCCCCGTCGTCGATGGGGTGCAGCAGGAATGGCTCGAGGTGCGGGTGCGGGTCGTCGATGCCGACGGCGAACCGGTGGCGAAGGCGAAGGTGACGCCTTGGGCCCTGCGGTCGTCGCAGGGGCACGGGTTGTGGCTGGCGGACGACAAGCGATCAGGCGTCGGACCGCAGGATTCGGCGACCGATGACAGTGGCGTGGCCGTCGTCAGGTACCCGGCCATTCGATCGTTGAAGGAGCAGGTCAAGACCAACGGCGTGTCGGTCTTCGTCGATCATCCCGACTTCGCTCGCTCGGGCGACGTCCATGTCGACGTGCCGCTGGAGACGATGGGGTCGCACGAGGTGAAGCTCGCGCGGGGGGTGCGATTGGAGGTGAGGCCGATCGTCGACGGCACGCCCGCGCCGCTCGACAACCTCCATGCCTTCTGGTCGGACGGTCGAGCGTGGCTGCCGGGAGCGGCACCGAAGAAGACGCCGCAAGGCACGCTCGAGTTTCCGGGCATGGCGCCGGGGAAGAACAGCGTCCTGGTCGTGAAGCTCGAAGGCGAGCGGGCCGTGGCCTTCAGCAGGATCGTCGATTTCGAACTCGTGGACGGCGTGCCGACGACGCTCGACGTGACCCTCGAGCCGAGCGTGCAGATTCAGGGGAAGGTGGACGCGAAGGTGCCGCGGCCGATCCGAGAGGGCATCGTCCAAGCCATGTCGCTCGATCCGCCGCCGGACGAGGTCGGCCCCAATCGGGTCAGTTGGTTTACGTGGAGCCCGGTCGCGGCCGACGGCACGTTCACGATCGATGCCTGGCCGGCTGGCGAGCGACTCCAGATCATCGGCTTGTGCGATGAGTTCGTGGCGACGTCGGGAAAGGCACCGGATGTCGTCAAGAATCCTCGAGATCCCGCCAAGGATCGCTACCTCAGGCCGCAGGTGTTCTCCTCGGACGCCGGCGTGGAACTGACGCTCGCGATGACGCCGATGGCCCGCTGCGTGGCGACGACGGTCGACGAGGAGGGCGCGCCCGTGGCCGGGGTGAAGGTGGTGTCGGGACCGGCTGTCGGCTGGTGGAACAGCGGCTCCGGGATCTATGGCGGAACGCTCGTGCGGGGCGAGAAGGCGCTCCTCTTGCGGGGCTGGAATGATGCGGCCGACACCACGACGCGCGCCGAGCCGTTTACAGGCCAGACCGATGCCGAGGGGAAGGCGACGCTGTTGATTCCGGCCGGTGAAGAACGCTTGGTTGTGCAGAGCGAGGCCTATGAACTGCCGGTGATCCTCGGCGATCGGTCCGTGCGGGTGAGTCTCGCCAGTGGCGAAACGAGCGAAGCGACGCTCCGCCTCCAGACCAAGGGGACCGAGAAGCTCGGCGACTGGGACAAACTCGCCGGCGTCGTGTTCGGTTGCTCCACCCGCGAGGGGCGGCGGATCCTCGCGCTACCGGAGGTCAGCCAGAAGATGGACGAGTTTATCGATCGCTTTCTGGAAGCGCAGGACAAGCGAGATCCGCAGCTCCTCGCCGCGGCCTACGCGATCGTGGCCGACGCGTTTACCGACGTCGGCGACTCCGAGGAAGCGACGAAGTGGCGGAGGAAGTCAGAGGCGGAAGCGGAAAAGGCCAAGCGCGCGCGGAACGATCGGTGATGAAGCCCGGGACTCCCGGAACGGAAGGCCGGATGCAGGAGTCCGCGCGGATGATCCGCCGCCAGATGGCTCAGAACGGGACGTCGTCGTTGCCGGCTTGCGAATAGTCGTCGTTGACGTCGAT
>CANGGT010000164.1 GCA_947453375.1 Planctomycetaceae bacterium | reverse complement strand
GATGCGTGGTCCGGGGCGCGGCGGCCGCCCCGGCGCCTGATCGGCTCCGCGAGGCTCGACGCACCCAAGATCAACAGCCCCGGCGGGGAGTCCCGCCGGGGCTGTTGTGTTCGGTCTCGGGCATGGTGGCGGCTTCGGGGCCGAGCGGTGATGCCGGCGGCCCATGCCAACGTCAGTTCGTCGTGTGATCGCTCAACACTGTTTGAGCTTGTCCTTCGGCATGCCGGCGGCGACAAGCTGCGGCTGCGGGCGCATGCCCCGGCTCCCGGCCGCGTCGGCCTCCACCGTCACCGACACGCTCTTGTAAGCCGGCGTCCGCGAAAGCGGATCGGCCGCCTTCGGCACCAGGACGTTGCTCTCCGGGTAATACATCGCCACGCTCCCGGGCCGGATCTCCGGGAAGGCCGAGACATACACGCCGCGCATCTCGCCGACAGCGCTCCGAATCCTGCAGCGTCCCCCCGCCTCGAGGGAAAAGCGGGCGATGTCGTCGGGATGGATGAGGACGAGGTCGCGCCGCGTCTGGTTGCGGTACAGATCCTCCTCCTCGTAGACGACCGTGTTGAATTGCCCTTCGCTGCGGATCGTCATCAGCTGGAGCGTCGTCGGCGCCGGCGGCAGATCGTGAACGAAGAGTGTCGCCTTCCCGTCGGCAGTGGGGAACTTCGGCGTCGACAGCGCCCGCCCCGGAATCGAAAACTCCTTCTTCGTCTGTTCAATCGTCGCCATCGCCTCGAGGCCAGGCACGATCCGGGCGATCGCCTGCCGGATCGTGTTCGTGTGGGACATCTCCCGCCAATTCAGCACCTGACCGCCGCTCCCTGAAACCGTCTCCCCGAGGACGCGGATCGCGAGGTCGGCGATGATCTCCACTTCCGACCGCGGCCCCACATGCCGCCGCTCGCCGCCGGCGGAGAGGCGGATGTAGCTGAACATGCTCTCCTGCGTGGAGGGCTCGGGCTCCTCGTCGCGCGCGAGCACCGGGAGGATGATCGTCTCCTCGGAGCCCAGGCCGCTGGCGTGGCCGGTATTGAGCGTCGTGCTCATCGTCACCACCGTCTCGCACTTCGACAGCGCCCGCTTCGCGTACGCGGCGTCGGGGCTCGCCCCCCACAGGTTTCCTCCGAGGCAGAACGCCAGTCGCATCTTCCCCTCGTCGGCCGCATCGAGGCACTCGAGCGTGTCGAAGCCCTTCATCGTCGGCAGCTTCACGCCGTAGGTCTCTTCGAGCCGGCGGAAGACCGCTTCCTTGAGCTGCGGGGTCACGCCGACCGTCCCCAGCCCCTGGATGTTGGAATGACCACGGATCGGCTGGAGCCCCGCCCCCGGCTTGCCGATCATCCCGCGGGCGAGCGCCAGAGCGGCGATCGCCTGCACCGTCGCCCCGCCATGGAGATGGTGCGTCACCCCCATCGTCCAGGCGAACACGGCCCGCTCACTCGCGGCGTACTGCGCCGCGATGGAATCGATCTCCCCCTTGGTCACCCCCGACTTCTCGACGATCTCGTCCCAGGAAAGCTCGTCGAGCCGGGCTGCCAGTTCCGGCCAGCCGTGCGTGTGGGCGGCCAGGTAGACCTCGTCGGTCTTCCCCAACTCGCGCACCCGCTTGAGCAGGCCGTACATGAGCGCGAGATCGCCGCCGACGTGCGGTTGCACGTAGGTGCTCGCGATCTTCGTCCCGAAGACGAGGCTCCAGGGATCGCTCGGCACCGAGAAATTGACCAGTCCCGTCTCGACGATCGGGTTGATGACGATCACCTTCCCGCCATTGCGCCGCACCTGCATGAGCGTCCGCATCATCCGCGGATGGTTGCTCGCCGGATTGCCGCCGATGAGAAACACGATGTCGGCGCGTTCGAGGTCCTCGAGCTGCACCGTCCCCGCCCCCGTTCCGAGCACGCTCGCCATCCCCACACCGCTGGCCTGATGGCAGTAATAGGAGCAGTTGTTGACGTGATTCGTGCCGTAGAGACGGGCGAGAAGCTGGAGGAGGAAACCCGCCTCGTTGCTCGAGCGGCCGCTGAAATAGAAGAACGTCTCCGCCGGGGAAGAGCCCTTCATCCGCTTGGCGATCCTCGCCATCGCGTCGTCCCAGCTGATCGGCTTGTAGTACTGCTCCCCCTTCTCGAGCACGACCGGCTCCACGAGCCGCCCCGAATGCTCGAGCTGATAGGGGGAGAACTGCTGCAGCTGCGCGATGGAGTAGGTGGAGAAGAAGTCGCGCTTCACCCCCCCCTGCATGTCGGCCACCATCGCCTGGAACGACTTCTTGCAGACCTCGGGGAAATGCCCCGCCTCGTTCACCATCCCTCCCGACTGTCCTCCCATCCCCAGCGCGCAGGTCTTGCAGGCGTTCTTCGAGCGCATCGCCTTCCAGAGCTTCCAGAAGCCCCCCGCCTCACGCGACTTCTTCAGCGTGTAGCGGATCGCCCGCCAGCCACCACCCGTCTTCACCCGCATGTTGGGAACCCTTTCCGAGAAGACCGACCTCGCCCGGGCCGTTGACTCAGGGCCATCTTGAATCTCACTTCCGCGCCGGCAGCACCTGGATCTCGACCCGGCGGAACTCGATCGGGTGGCTCTCCGACTGGAGCGAGATCGTCCCACCGTCGAGGAGGAGCTTGCCGTCGCGCTTCGCGATCAGCCCCTTGGAGTGGGGATCGTTCGGATCGAGCTGCGCCCCCTCGTACTCGAGCACCGGCTCCCCGTTGACGAGATGCCGGATGACCTTGTCGCCGTCGACCTCCACCTCCACCGTCACCCACTGGTCCCCCCGGTAGGTCTTCGACTTCGAGGTCGTGCAATGGGGGGTGAAGAGCTTGCCGTCCATGACGACGTTCGTGCCGGGGGTACAGAGGTTCGCCGTCGTCCGCTCCCCTTCGGGGGCGCCGCCGAGAAACTGGACCTCGATCGAAGCCGGAAAATCCTGGTCGAGCGTCATTCCCTTCGGGTCCTCGCCGTGGAGCATCACTCCGGAGTTGCGGATCGCCCACCCCGGCCCCCCCGGGCACTGCTCGCCGGTGAAGCGGTAGTCGATCCGGAGCTTGTATCGGGAAAACGGCTCGGCGAAGAACAGGTGGCCGAACTTCTCCCCGAAGGTCGGATACTTGGCGGGGTCGTAGACGACCTTGAGCACGCCATTCTCGACACGGAAGGTGTCGCCGTAGTTGTCGCCGAGGGCCTCGCCGCGGATCTTCGGCGTCCACCCGGTGAGATCCTTCCCGTTGAACAACGGCCGCCACGCCGGCTCCTCGGCGTGGATCCCGGGGGCGACGGTCGCGACGCTCCCCACGAGGGCGAGGATCACCGCCATCCAGCGGAGGTGGAGGGACCGACACGAAGACGACATCTGCAGGCTCCAGACGGGATATGGGCAATCGGGGCCCGCACCCCTGCAGCCCCATCCCTCCAGCATACCCGGCCGCCGGGCTGACGCCCTGCCCCACATTCCCTTCGATTCAGCCCTGCTTCGGCGGGGCAAGGCTGACGGTGACGGTCTTCGTTTCGAGGTAGGGGTCGAGGCCCCGCTCGCCGAGTTCGCGGCCGAAACCCGATTGCTTGAAGCCGCCGAACGGAGCGGCGGCGTCGAAGACGTCGTAGCAGTTCACCCACACCGTCCCCGCCCGGAGCCGGCGGGCGACGTCGTGGGCCCGGGCCACGTCGCGCGTCCACACCGCGGCGGCGAGGCCGAAGTCGGTGGCGTTGGCGCGGCGGATCAGTTCGTCGGTGTCCTTGAAGCGGAGCACCGAGAGAACGGGGCCGAAGATTTCCTCGCGGGCGATCGACATCGTGTCGCTGACATTCGTGAACACGGTCGGCTCGATGAAGAAGCCCTTCGTGCCGTGCCGCTTCCCGCCGGTAGCGCACGTCGCCCCCTCGCGCTTCCCGGCCTCGATGTAGCCGAGGATCTTGTCGAACTGCGCCTTGTCGACCTGCGGGCCTTGCTCGGTATCGGCATGGAAAGGATCGCCGACGCGGCGCTTCCGCGACAGCTCCACGACCCGCTCCACGAACGCATCGTGGATCGAGTCCTCGACGAACAGCCGCGATCCCGCACAGCAGCACTGCCCCTGGTTGAGATGGATGCCGAGATGGGCGCCGGCCACGGCCGCATCGAGATCGGCATCCGCGAAGACGATGTTGGGGCTCTTCCCCCCGAGTTCAAACGTCAGTCGCTTGAGGCTCGTCGCGGCCTGCCGCATGATGATCCGGGCCGTCTCGCCGGATCCGGTGAAGGCGATCTTGTCGATGCCCGGATGGTTGACGAGCGCGGCGCCGGCGGTCGGCCCGTAGCCGGGAACGACGTTGATCACGCCGTCCGGAATGCCCGCTTTCTGTGCCAACCGCGCGAGCCTGAGGCAGGAAAGCGGCGTCTGCTCCGCCGGCTTCATGACGATCGTGCAGCCGGCAGCGAGGGCCGGGCCCCACTTCCAGGCCACCATGAGGATGGGGAAGTTCCACGGGATCACCTGCCCAACCACCCCCACCGGCTCGCGGCGCGTGTAGCAGTGGTAGTTGCCGTTGATCGGGATCGTCGAGCCCTGGATCTTGTCGGCCCAGCCGGCGTAGTAGCGGAGGCACTGCACGGCCAGCGGGATGTCGATGGCCCGCGAGTCGGCCAGCGGCTTGCCGTTGTCGAGCGACTCGAGCGCGGCCAGTTCGTCGATCTCGGCTTCGATCAGGTCGCAGAGCCGGTGCATGAGACGGCCGCGTTCACGGGCGTCCATCCGCGGCCAGGGGCCCTCGTCGAAGGCGGCCCGGGCGGCTTTCACCGCCGCGTCGATGTCGGCGGCATCCCCCTCGGCGACGTCGGCGATCGGCTCTTCGGTGGCTGGATTGACGGTGGCGAAGGTCCGGCCGCTGCGAGCGGGCACCCACTGACCGTCGATGAAGATTTGAGTTTGGCGAACCTGGGCGGGCCCTGAGGCCCGGACGGCGGGGGTGGCGGTGGCCATGTAGTGATCTCCTCCGGCTGGATTCCCTGAAAAGTTGCCGCAGTCAGGCTACCTGCTATAGGATCAGGTGGACAACATTCGGGGCGGCACGCGTCGTGCTGCCGGTAAAGACTCCCCCGGCATGCCTGCTGGCGGGCTCGTTTCCAGATCGTATCCAGGAGAATCGAACTGATGCGTAAGGCTTTCTTGATGGCGATGGCGATGGTCCTCGGCGTCGCCGTGACGGCTTCGGCCGAGGTGACCAGCGGCCCGCAGGTGGGTGATACGGTCGGCGCGTTCACGGTGACGAAGGTCGCCGGCAACCCCGACGACGGCGTCGATGCTGGCAAGAGCCTCTGCTACCGCTGCAAGATGGGCCAGCGCCCGGTGGTGATGGTGTTTGCCCGCACGGCCGACCCGAAGCTCGCCAAGCTTCTCAAGAAGATCGAGGAAGAGGTCGAGGAGCACCAGGCTGACAAGCTCACGAGCTTCGTCAACATGATCGGTGGCGACGCCGAGACCCTCAAGAAGCAGGCGGCCGAGTTCGTCAAGGCGAACGACCTCAAGCGGATCGCCTTCGTCGTCCCCGAGGACGCGAAGAACGGCCCCGAGGACTTCAAGATCGCCGCCGATGCCGACGTCACCGTCGTCTGCTACAAGGGTGGCAAGGTCAAGACGAACCACGCCTTCTCGAAGGGCCAGCTCGACGACGCCACGATCGACGCGGTCGTGAAGGCCTCGTGCGCTCTGGTCGAGTGAGGCACGTTTGGCTCGGCTGATCGATCCGATCGGCCAAGAATCCAAGGACGGCCCGGGAGACCTCCTCCCGGGCCGTTTTTTTTGCGCCAAAGCCCCTCCGCCCCGTCTTTTTTCCGTTCCCTCCCCCCCATGACGCATCCCGAATCGGCGGGTATAGTTGGGGCAGGTTTCCTCTGGGAGTTCCCCGGGTGGGTTCCGCAGGGCAGCGTAGCTCAGTTGGTTAGAGCACCGGCTTCATAAGCCGGGTGTCGCCGGTTCAAGTCCGGCCGCTGCTAGTGATTCGTTTTGCAGCCGACGCGCTCCTGGCACTGGCGGGGGCTTCTGGCCGTCCCCGTCACCCGCTGCGGGCGAGGCCGGCGGCAACCGGAACCTCACTCCACGAACGACGCTAGCTGGTTGGCCAGCCAGCACCATCGCCGTGCAGCCTCGGGCGGAAGAGCCGGCAGCCGGCCATAGATCTCCGGGAGCGCGGCGGGAATCTTGGGCCGGTCGCCCAACAAACGCGCGTAGCGAAGAAAGTCTCGAGCCTGATCCTGGCCGCCCAGGAGCGGAGCGGCGATGCGGCGCTCGAACGACACGAGGTCGGCCTCCGGGTTCTGCGGACCGCCGTAATCGGCAAGCGCCAGGTAGTTCAGCTCCGCACCCGCATGGAACGGCGACACCTCTCCGAACAGGGAGATCCCCTCGCAGCCTGACGCCATGCTCCTCTGCACCAGATTCGCGAGCCAGTCGACGGCCAACTCGCCGCGATTTCCGAACCACGACGTCGCGAGGTGCGACCGCATCACGTGGCGATGATCGGTGTCGGGAACGCGGCCGGCGGCGGTCCACGCGGCCGTCACCTCGCCGTTCTTCATGAAGTAATCGGCCACCCATTGCACGAACACTCCGGGAGGGAAGCGGGCCAGCTCGGCCGCCGCCCACGTGGGCATGGCGTCGCCAAACCGAGGGGGCTTGTCAGGCCCGTCGTAAGGCTGCGGATGCGAGTAGGTTTCGCACACGATCCATGCGTCGGGAGCGACCGCGCGCACTGCGCTCGTGGCCAGCGGGTACATCAACCCCATGTCTTCCCAGGACAGCCAGGAGAAGTCCGTCGTGGAATGCTGACGGCGATCGCGACAACGCTCACACTGACAGATTCCCGTATCGCCGGTCTCGATCTGCACACCTCCCAGCGGAAGACTGCCGAACAACCACGCCAACGATTCCGCGAGAAAGTCCTGGTTCTCCCGCCGTGACGGGCACGCCTGGTAGAAGCCGCGCGGCCCTGCCTGCCCGGTCGTCGTGATGGGGGTCTTCTTGCCATTGAGATCGATTGTGAAGCTCAGCGGTCGACCGTCGGCATCGACCGCGCTCAACTCGGGGTGCCGCTCGAGGTGGCGTTCCAGGTTGTGCGGAGAATCCCCCTCGTAATACACGCCTCCATAGGCGTTGAGCCCCACCCCACAGAGCAGGCGGACATTCTCGCGTGCCGCGACGTCGCACAGTCGCTTCGCCGACTCGAGCCCCCCATGGCAATCGCGCAGCAACCCCCACACGACCACCGCGTCGATCCCGTTCCGCCCGCACCACTGGAGCAGCGCGGTGTAGTCGCGCACGAACGAGTCGGTGCTGCGTCCGTATTCGTTGCACGAGCCGTGCGTGTGGGCTCCCGGGCGATTGAGCGCCCACTCGGTGCTGTGGTCCCAGGTCCAGAACATTCGAGTGCGGATCGGGCTCTCAGGTGCATTGCCCGCCGCCCCAGCGGCTGCCGTCGGCATCACACCAGATCCTGTCTTCGCCAGCGCGGCTCCGACCCCACAGGCGGCACTCACCTGCATCATTTCACGACGATTCAACGGATTCATGCGGCACTCCTCCCCACGAGACGAACTCCTGAACACTCGCTTCCGCTGCGAGAAAGCTCTGCAACCGCAATCCTCGATCCGTCGCTGGCTTCCCGACAAGGTGGTCGTCACCTTGCCGTAGATCGGGGTCACAAACGATCAACGGGGGGATGGTTCAGTCCTTTGTTCGCACAGGGACCGCGAAGATGCGTCAGCCACTTCCCTGCCCCATCTCAGATGCGCGACCGTATTCTATGGATTTCCCACACCGTGAATTGGCCCACGACTTCCGGACTGCGGGGAGGACAGCCTCATGCCCCTCGGACGACCGAGAATCGATGACCGGAAGAGATTATCCGCGACGTGCGTCACCGAAGACGTAGACGGACGACTTCAAGCTGACGCCGTGCGCCTCTGCAAGACACGCGCCTCCGGATCTAACTGCACCGACGCCTCCAGGGTGCGAAAAAACCGCGCGGCGTCGCTCTCCTCCTCGAGCGTAAAAGTCTCGATCAGAATCGAGTCCTCACTTGCGCTCATGAGTGGTTCGCACTTGGCCCCATCAGCCGTCGGTGATTGCGTGCGCACCTCACCCGGCAGGGCGGAAACGCCCGGGGGAATCCGAGTCCGCCAGCCCCACCGTCGTCAGGGGCATCCCGTCAGGCGAGCAGCTCGCGGATCACCCGCGCCGGCTCGACGCCGGTGAGCTTCTGATCGAGCCCCTGGAAGAGAGAGGTGAGCTCCTCTTGCCCGAGGCCGAGGAAGTGGAGGATCGTGGAATGGAGATCGCAGGGGAATAGGTCCGTCTCCGGAGCAAGGCCCGGCGTCGACACTGCTTCATGAAGGAACCGAGCAGCCGTTGGCACCGACACAGGGGCAACGATCGCCCGCCCCCACCGCGAATGTCGCGACGATCAGCCGACGTATAAGCCGCGGGTGTTGGATTTGGTGAACCCACTGATCTTTTCGTTGGCGAGTGTCGACCGAAGCGTCCAGACGCCTTCGCCAACACCTTCGGTGGATGCGTACGCGTAGAGCTGGATTGTCGGACTGATCCCCTCCGCGGACGCGACCATCACCTGGCCGGCGCGAGCCGCCACGCGGACACCGGTCCGGAAGGCCGTGCCGAGATCCTTCTTCGAGATGAGCGTGCCCTTGATTCCGTCGTAGATGCTCACGGTCTGGCCCTTGTCGAAGCCGACGATCAACTCGGCCTTGCCGTCGCGGTTCATGTCGGCCGCGGCAACGAACACGCCGCTTCCCCCTTTGACGGCAAACGACTTGAGCAGAGCATCCTGGAGTGGCAGGGCCCCGTCCTCCTTGGTGAGCATCCGGCCGCTGTAGACAGAGACCTTGCCCCCCCCGCCCGGGCCGGCGCCTGCCACCACGTCGCCGTATCCGTCGGCATCGACGTCGCCGCCGGCCACGCGCACCCCGACCCGCGCCGCGGCCCCGAACGGCGCAATCGTGCGAAGGAGCGTTCCGCGGCGTCCCTCGTAAATCTTCACCTCACTCGGGCGTGCGCCGGCCGAGCCGACGATGACGTCCACGAAGCCGTCGCTGTTGACGTCGGTGGTGGCGACGAACACGCCGGGCCGCGCGGCCGCCCCCGTGGCGCCAGGAACGAGCTTGAACATCCCGGCAACCTGCCAGATCACCGAGTTGGTTCTTCCATCGACCACCACCACGGTGTCCCGCCCTCCCGGGCCGGCCCCGTAGACGTAGTCGACGACCCCGTCGGCGTTGACGTCGCCCGTCGCCGTCCGCCACTCTCCGGCGTAGTTCGGCAGGAGCTGGCCGGGCGAGGCCTTCACGCTGGGCTTGACGGTCGTGCCCGGATCGCGGAACTCGAGCACCGGACGCGTGTTCACGTCCGTTTTGGAGTCCGCCCCGGCGATCGTGAAGATCGCCGGATTGTTAGCCGACGCCGCATTCGAGACGGCCGGATAATCGATCCGGTAGATGTGGCTCGTCGGCCCAGGTGCCACCTCCTCGGTGCGGAACCGGGTC
>CANGGT010000163.1 GCA_947453375.1 Planctomycetaceae bacterium | reverse complement strand
TCGGCCATGTTCAGTCTGCAGGCCCCCTTCCTCGCCCCGGCAAGCTTCTTCGGCCTGTGGATCGATTCCGAGGGAATCCCGCAGCCCCTCACGTTCCTCGTCGCTGCGGCCTTCTTTACGGCCGGAAGCGCGTTGTACCTGCGTCGGCTCGAATGAGCCACGCTCGACGACCGGAACGAGTCAGCCCGCCGCCCAGGCGGCGTCGACCGCGGCGGTGACCTTCGAGAGCGCCTCGTCGAAGGGGCCGGGGAGGATCGCGCCGGCCGCTGCCTTGTGGCCGCCGCCGTTGAACGTGGCGGCGAGGAGATTGCAGTCGACCTTGCCCCGGCTGCGGAAGCTCACCTTCACCCGGGCGTCGGGCTGCTCGATGAGGATCACGGCAACCTCCGTCCCCTTCACCGCGAGGGTCAGATTGACGAGATCCTCGGTGTCGCTCGGCAGGGCGTTGACTTCCTTGATGTCCGACTGGCGAACGGTCGAGTAGATCACCTTGCCGTCGTGGGCCGCTTTGGCCCCGGCGAGCGTCCGCCCGACGAGATGGATCCGGGCGAGCGAATCCTGCTCGAAGAGCTCCCGGTAGACCGCCGGAGGGCTTGCGCCCGCGTCGACGAGCCGGCCAGCCACGCGGAAGGTCTCGGCCGAGGTCGATGGGAAGCGGAAGCCGCCGGTGTCGGTCGAGAGGCCGGCGTAGAGCGGCGTGGCGATCCGCTCGGTGAGCGGGACTTTGAGCCGCAGTGCCACCTCGCTGATGATCCGGGCGGTGGCCTCGGCGGTCGTGTCCTTGAACCAGCGGTCGGAGAGATCGTCCTCGCTGACGTGGTGGTCGATGACGAGGACCTTGGACCGCATCTCCTTGGCGACATCGGCCATCGCCCCGAGCTGCGCCCAGGCGCTCGTGTCGACGATGAGGAAGAGGTCGCGGTCGGCGAGATCGGACTTCTTCACGCCGGTCTGGAGCGACTCGATGCGGTGGTCTGGGTCGATCCAGGCGAGCGTCGGCGGGGTCGCCTGAGCGTTGACGATGCGGACATCCTTGCCGATCGCTTCGAGGATTCCGAGCATCCCCAATTCGCTGCCGAGCGCGTCGCAATCGGGGCGGACATGGCTCGTCAGCACCACCTTTTGACAGTTCCGCAACACCTCCACGAGGGCTGCCCAGTCGAGACGCGTCGAGGCCATGGAAGCTCCGCGGAAGGAGAAGGAAGGAAGGGGGACGTCGGGCGGTCAGCCACGTGAAGACGAGGTGAAGCCGCCGGCGATCGCAGCGGCCCGGGCGACGTCGGTCGCGAGCTGGGCCTTGAGATCGTCGAGGGATTCGAAGCGGCGAGTGTCACGGAGCCGCGCGAGGAAGTCAACGTCGAGACGCTGGCCGTAGAGGTCGCCGTCGAAGCCGATGAGGTGAACCTCGACGGTCACCCCCGTGGCGCCAAACGACACGTTCGGGCCGATGTGGATCGCCGCAGCGTACGGCGTTCGCGGCCCCCCCCCTGCCCCGGCGGGCGACGCGGGGGGATGGGCGAGGCCGGCGTAGACCCCGGCGGCGGGCAGGAGCGTGGCGATCCCTTCGAGATTGGCCGTCGGGAAGCCGAGGGTCCGCCCCCGGGCTTGGCCATGGACGACGAGCCCGTCGATTCGGTAGGGGGCGGTGAGCAGCCCGCGGGCGGCCTCGATTTCGCCGGCGTCGATCAGCCGCCGAATCCGCGAGCTCGACACCGCCTCGCCGCCGCGCTCGAACGGCGCGACGGTGATCACTTCCACGCCATCCTCGGCGGCAAGCGCTTCGAGGAGCGGGAGGTCGCCCTGACGATCGGTACCGAAACGGAAGTCGGGCCCCTCGACGATCGCCGCGGCCCCGACCGCCCCCCGGAGGACTTCCCGGTAGAAGGCAGCGGCCGGCAGCGCGAGGAACGCCCGATCGACCGGCTGGACGAGGACCGCATCGACGCCGAGATCGAGGAGCAGCTCGGCACGGCGATCAGGGGTCGAGAGCGCCGCCGGGGCGGCGCCTGGGCGGAGGATCCGAGCGGGATGGGGATCGAACGTGAACGCCGCCGTCGGCAGCCCGAGACGCCGGCCGGCCTCGAGGAGCCGGGCGACGATCGCGGCGTGGCCGAGATGGACGCCGTCGAAGTTGCCGACGGTCACCGCGCAGGGGACGCGGCCCGGTTGCCAGCGAGGGCCGGCGGCGAGCAGACGCGGAGCGGCGACGTGCGGCAAGGGAGGGAGGAATGTCGTGGGAGCAAAGGGCTGGCGGGACGACGGTGGCCCCGCGGAGACTGGCCTCCCCCGAGTGTAGCCTACGGCCGACTTTCCCGCGGGAAGGGCCCTCCGTGGCGACGGTATCATGGAGATTTGTCGAAGACCTCCGGCTCATGAATCCCTGCTGCGGACGGAGCCCGGCTTCCGCAGACACCACGGATCTCCACCACCGATGACCGACGACAAGCAGATCTACCTCTCACCCGATCTGACCAGCCGCCTGGCGGCGATCGACATCGGGTCGAACAGCGTGCGGATGCTCGTTGCCGAGGCCCTCCGCGGCGGCACCTACCGGATCCTCGACGAGGAGCGGGAGCCGACCCGGCTTGGCCGCAGCGTCGCCTCCGGGGTGCTCGACGACGAGTCGATGGCCCGGACGGTTCAGGCGCTGCGGAGCTTCCGCGAGATCGCCGCCGGCTATCAGGTGACGAACCTGCGGACGATCGCCACCTGCGCCGTCCGCGAGGCCCGCAACGGGGCCGAGTTCTGTCGCCGCGTCCGCGACGAGGTGGGGATCGAGATCGAGGTCATCAGCTCCGAACGGGAGGCGCGGCTGGCGTTCTCGAGCGTCCAGAACGCCATCGATCTCACCGGCAGGAACGTCGTCGTCGCCGACATCGGGGGTGGCAGCACCGAGATCGTCTTCGCCACCGGCAACCTCATCGAGGCGATCTATCCGACGACGCTCGGCGCCGTGCGCCTCACCGAGCGCTTCGGCAGCGGAGATCCCCCCGATCCGGCCAAGTTTCTCGCCCTCGAGGAGGAGGTGGCGACGACGCTCAAGAAGAAGACGTCGCGGCCGATGTTCGCCCCCCACTTCCTCGTCGGCTCCGGCGGCACGTTCACGACCGTCGCCGAATTGGTGATGGCCTCGAAGGGGGAGAGCGATCTCCCCGTCCCCGGCTACCGGGTCTCGCACGCCGAGGTCCGCCATCTCCTCGACCGGCTGCGGAAACTGCCGGTGCGGGCCAGGCGGGCCCTGCCGGGCATGACTCCGGACCGGGCCGACATCATCATCGCCGGCCTGACGATCATCGACGGGCTCCTCAAACGCTTCCGAGTCAACACCCTCGTCGTTCACACGCGCGGTGTCCGCGACGGGCTCGTCCGCGAGATGCTCGAGGACGTGCTCGGGGCCAACAGCGCGCCTGTCGACCATGCCGCGCTGCGCGAGGCGGCGATCGAACGGCTGGCGTCGGCCTGTTCGGGCGAGGTCGAGCATGGCCGGGCCGTCGCCTCGCTGGCCGGCCGGATCTGGGAGCAGCTCGCCGAGCCGCTCGGCCTCGATCCGGGCGACCGGCCGCTCCTCGAATGCGCCGCCCGGCTCCAGGATGTCGGCTACGTCATCAACTACGACAACCACCACAAGCACAGCTACCACCTCATCCGCAACAGCCGCCTCCCTGGGATCCGGGCCCACGACCTGGAATTGATCGCCAACGTCGCCCGCTACCACCGCGGCGCGCACCCGAAGAAGAAGCACGAAAATCTCCTCCGCCTCACCCCGGCCGACCAGCGCCGCGTGCACGGCATGGCGGCCGTCCTCCGCTTGGCCGGGGGCCTCGACCGGAGCCGATCCCAGCAGGTGCGCGACGTGGCGGTGAGCGTCGAGGGCGGGAGTGTTTTGCTCGAAGCGGTGGCCGATCAGGATCCGCAGGTCGATCTGTGGGGCGCCGAACGGCGCACCGATCTGTTCGAGAAGGTATTCGACATGCCGGTCAAGGTCCGCTGGGCAGGGAGCGGCTCGAAGTAAGGGCCTTTCGCGCACCATCGCCGAAGGGCTTCGCGGCCGCTGCGGCAGGCTTCGGGGTTGCCCGCACCCCGTCGCCGGACGCTCGCTACGGCCCTCCGTGGCCTTCGCTCGCTGCATGCCGCCTGCGCTTCGCCATCCATGGCTCCGCTTGCCGTCAAGCCCGGCTCCCGGGGTACGGGCAACCCCTCGCTGAGTCATCGGTTCTGAGCTCGCAGCCGGAACCCCGAAGCCTGCCACCGCGCTACGCTCGAGTCTCTGCCGGACTTACAACAGTCCTCTCCGCACCATCCCGACAAACCGGTATCTCCGGTGCGCGGGAGGTTTCTCCGAAGCGGGACGCGCGAGCCGGTCGATGCCACCAGCATCCCCCGTGTGGTGTCCCGGAGCCGCCGATGTCCACCGCCCCCGTCCGTCAGCTCGCCAGCCTGTGGGCCGATTCCAGCGACAGTGCCAGGGCGCTGCGGATCCTGATCGGGTCGCTTCTCTGGTTCGTGGCGTCGATCGTCGTCGTGCGGGCCGATGACGGCGGGATGGCGCCGCGCACCGGCTGGGGCGAGCCGCGGGGTGTCGGCCGGGCCAAGCCGATGGGGCACGGCGAGCCGCAGCGGCAGGCTCCCTTCCTCCCCGGCCGCTCTCCCTACAGCACCGGCGTCCGTCAGCGGCCAAAATACTTCGTCCCTCCGACCCTTCCCCGCACCCCCACTTGGCCCGTCTACGGCACCCAACCGGGCGTCCGCCCGGGCGATTGGCCGACGTATGCCCCGCTCGGCATGGGGGGTTACCGCTTCCCCGCCGTCGGCAATCAGGCCTACCGCTGACTTCCCGCGGCGGAGCAGGAACGCGCCGCCGCGCTGTTAGGCTTCTGCGACCCGAGCGGTTTCGCTCGCAGTGGCGGGAGGCGGGCGCGAATGGCGGATCTTCTCGTGGTGAGCGATGCCGGGCTCTACTGCCCGGCGGGTGACTTTTGGATCGACCCCTGGCGGTCGGTGCCCCGCGCCGTCATCACTCACGCTCACGCCGATCATGCTCGGTCGGGGTGTGATCGCTACCTCTGCGCCGCCCCCGGCAAGCTCGTGATGCGCAGCCGCCTCGGCGGCACCGTGCCGATCGACACGCTCCGCTACGGCGAATCGACGACGTTCAACGGGGTGACGGTCTCGCTCCATCCCGCCGGCCATGTGCTCGGGTCGGCGCAGGTCCGCGTCGAGCATGGCGGGCAGGTGTGGGTCGTCAGTGGCGATTACAAGACCGCCCCCGACCCGACCTGCGCCCCCTTCGAGCCGGTCCGCTGCGATGTCTTCATCACCGAATCGACGTTCGGCCTGCCGATCTACCGCTGGCCGGCGCCGGAAACAATAGCCGCCGAGATCGATGCCTGGTGGCGGGCGAATCAGGCCGAGGGAAAGACGAGCGTGCTCCTCGCCTATGCCCTCGGCAAGGCGCAGCGTCTGGCGGCGATGGTCGATCCGTCGATCGGCCCGATCCACGGCCACGGCGCCGTCATGAAGCTCGTCCGCGCCTATCGCGACAGCGGTGTCCGCCTGCCGCCGATCGATGAAGTCCCGGCGCGGGCCAAGCGCGTCGGCCAGGGGCGGGCCCTCGTGATCGCGCCGCCGTCGGTGGCCGGGAGCGGGTGGCTCCGCGTCTTCGGCGAGGTGGCGGTGGCCCAGGCGTCGGGGTGGATGACCGTCCGGGGCATCCGCCGCCGCCGCGGCTTCGGGACGGGATTCGTCCTCTCCGATCACGCCGATTTTCCCGGGCTCGTCTCCGCCGTCGAGGCGACCGGCGCCCGCCGCGTCCTCGTCACCCATGGCTCGAGCGAGTCCTTCGCCCGCTTCCTCCGCGGCCGGGGCCTCGAGGCCGATGTCCTCGCCACCCGGTTCACCGGCGAGCAGCCCGACCGGGACGATGCCGGCGATCCAAGTGACGACACGCTCGGGGCCGATGGGGAGCATGAGACCGAGGAAAGCGTTCCCGACGACGGGGCGGCCGTCGATTCCGCTCTCCGGGGCGAGCAGCCGTGAAGCGGTTCACCGATCTCTCCTGGCGCCTCGACGCGACGACCAAAACCTCCGAGAAGGAGGCCCTCCTCGTCGACTACTTCCGCGCCGTCCCTCCCGGCGACGGCGCCGTGGCCGTTCGGATTCTCTCCGGGGGACGCCAGTCGCGGGCGGTGTCGACGGCGCTGTTGCGCACGTGGGCGGCCGAGGCGGCGGGGATCCCCGACTGGCTCGTCGAGGAGTGCTACGCCCACGTCGGCGATCTCGCCGAGACGCTCGCGCTCCTCCTTCCGGAGCCGGTGGCGGGCTCTGGGGCTGAAGCTGCCACGGAGTGGGGGGGGCTTGCCGATTGCCTCCGCGGAACGGTCGAACGGATCCGCGCCGAGGCAGACGAGGAGCGGAAGCGGGCGATGGTCGAGGAAGTGTGGCGCGGCCTCGGCCCGGCGGAGCGGATCGTGTGGCACAAGTTCCTCACCGGTGGCCTCCGCCTCGGCGTGTCGCGCACGCTCGTGGCCCGGGCGCTGTCCGTCGTGGCAGGCGTCGAGCCGGCGGAGATGCTCGAGCGCCTCGTCGCCGCGAGACTCGAGACGGCGGAGGATTATCTCGAGCTCCTCGATCCCGCCGCCTCCGCCACGTCGCGCCGCCCCTATCCCTTCTTCCTCGCCGCGCCGCTCGACGAGCCCCCGGCAGGGCTCGGCGACGTGGCGGGCTGGCAGGTCGAATGGAAGTGGGATGGCGCGCGGGCGCAGCTCGTGCGCCGCGGCGGGGAGACGGCGCTTTGGACACGCGGCGAGGAGCTCGTCGGCGAGCGGTTTCCCGAGGTGGTCGCCGCGGCGGATCGCCTCCCCGAGGGCACCGTCCTCGACGGTGAACTGCTGGTCATCCGTGGGGGCCGCCAGCTCGGCTTCGATCAACTCTCGAAACGGCTCCATCGCAAGGCCCCCACCCGCCGCGACGTCGCCGCGCTTCCGGTGGCATTCCTCGCCTACGATCTCCTCGAAAGCGGGGGCGTCGATCTTCGTGGCGAGCCACTCGCCTCCCGGCGGCAGCGCTTGGAGGCGCTCGCTGCCGCCGAAGGGTGGCCGGGGCTCGAGCCGCGATCCGCGGATGAGCCTGTTCAGGCTCCGGTGCCCGAAGGAACGCCCTTCCTCCTCTCGCCGCTCTTGGCCCCTGCCGACTGGGCTGCCGTGGCAAGCGCCCGCGCGACCGCGCGCGAGCGGGGCGTCGAGGGGGTGATGCTCAAGCGCCGCGACGGCGCCTATGGCGTCGGGCGGACGCGCGGTGAATGGTGGAAGTGGAAGATCGAGCCGCTCGAGATCGACGCGGTGCTCATCGGCGCGGTGGCTGGCCACGGCCGCCGCGCTGGCCTTCACACCGATTACACCTTCGGCGTGTGGGACGACGGACGCCTCGTGAAGATCGCCAACGCCTACTCCGGGCTCACCGACAAGGAACTGACGGAGGTCGATCGGATCATCCGGGCGACGACGCTCGAGAAGAAGGGGCCGTGGCGCGGAGTGACAGCTTCGCTTGTCATGGAGCTGGCCTTCGAGCGGGTGGCGGAATCGACCCGCCATGCGTCGGGGGTGGCGGTCCGCTTCCCACGGATCGTCCGCTGGCGGAAAGACAAGTCGCCGGCCGAGGCCGGCACGCTCGCCGATCTCCGCGCCTTGGTCGCCCCCGTCGAGCCGCTTTCGCCGCTCCCTTCGCTTCCGCAGGCGCCCCGCGCCCCGCGGTCAGCCCGCGCCCCGCGGCCGACCTCCTCCCCTGGCGACCGGCAGCGAAGGCTCTGGGAGGACGAGGCATGAGCCCCCGGGGCGCGGGCCCGTTGCCCGCCGATCTGCGTCCGCTCCGCGACTGGTTTCGTCGTCAAACGTGGAAGCCCTTCCCCTTTCAGGAGCAGGTGTGGCGGGCCGCGGCGGCGGGAGGGAGCGGGCTGGTGCATGCCCCCACGGGCACCGGCAAAACCCTCGCCGCCTGGCTCGGGGCTCTGGCCCACAGTCGCCGCCGCGCGCTTGTCCGGCAGGAGGCAGGCGACGACGACCGGCCCGTCGGCAGCGGGCCGTGTGTCGTCTGGATCACGCCGCTGCGGGCCCTGGCCGCCGACACCCTCCGGTCGCTCGACCGTCCCCTCCCCGATCTCGCCGACTGGCTCTCCGGCGCGCGCCGGCGGGCCCCGCGCTGGCAGGTGGCGCTGCGCACCGGCGACTCGACCGCCGCCGAGCGCAGTCGGCTCCGCAAACGCTGGCCCGAAGGGCTCGTGACGACGCCCGAATCGCTTTCGGTGCTCCTCTCGCTCGAGAATGCCCACGATCTCTTCGCCGACCTCGAGACGGTGGTCGTCGATGAGTGGCATGAGCTGCTGGCGACGAAGCGCGGCGTGCAGACGGAGCTGGCGCTGGCGCGCCTCCGCACCCTCGCCCCGGGCTTGGCCACCTGGGGGCTCTCCGCGACGCTTGCCAATCTCGACGAGGCGCTCGCGGCGCTCGTTGGCCCGGCTGCGGTCTCCACGGCGAGCGTCGTCAGCGCCCGGATCCCACGTCGCCTCGAGATCGAGACGCTCGTGCCGGTGCCGATGGAGCGCTTCCCCTGGGCCGGGCACATGGGGATGCGGCTCCTGCCGCAGGTGCTTGGCGTCCTCGACCGGGCGTCGACCTCGCTCGTGTTCACAAACACCCGCGCCCAGGCGGAGCGCTGGCACGACGCGATCCGCGGGGCGCGGCCCGAATGGAAGGGCACGCTTGCGCTCCACCATGGCTCGGTCGATCGGGAGCTGCGGGCCGGCACCGAGGCGGCGCTGCGCCGCGGCGGGATGAAGTGTGTCGTGGCGACGTCGAGCCTCGATCTCGGCGTCGATTTCGGCCCGGTCGAGCAGGTGCTCCAGGTGGGGAGCCCGAAGGGGATCGGCCGGCTCCTCCAGCGCGCCGGGCGGAGCGGTCATGCTCCCGGCGCCACCGGCCGGCTGATCTGCGTGCCGACCCATGCCCTCGAGCTCATCGAATGCGCCGCGGCGCGAAGCGCCGTGGCCGACGGGGTCGTCGAGCCGCGCATCCCGCTCGAGCAGCCGCTCGACGTCCTCGCACAGCATCTGGTCACCGTCGCCTGCAGCGGTGGCTTCCGGGCCGACGATCTGCTCGCCGAGGTTCGCACGACGCATGCCTATGCCGGGCTCGACGACCGTTCCTGGCGCTGGGCCCTCGACTTCGCCGCCCGGGGTGGGCCGGCCCTCGGCGCCTATCCCGATTTCGCCCGCATCAAGGAGCGCTTCGGGCGCTGGTATGTCGCCTCGCCGGCGATCGCCCGCCGCCATCGGATGTCGATCGGCACGATCACCGGTGATGCCACGGTGGAGGTGAAGTGGGTCCGCGGCGGTCGGCTCGGCACGGTGGAGGAATCGTTCATCTCCCGGCTCGCCCCCGGCGACCGCTTCCTGTTTGCCGGCCGCCCGCTTGTCCTGTTCCGCTTCGACGGCCTCGTCGCCTGGGTGAGGCGCGGCCGTGGCGCCGCTCAGGGCCTCGAGGTGCCACGCTGGAACGGCGGCCGGATGCCCCTCTCCACGCTCCTGTCCCGGGGCGTCCTCGGCC
>CANGGT010000162.1 GCA_947453375.1 Planctomycetaceae bacterium | reverse complement strand
GACACTTACGTCCGCGCCGGAGCGGTCGCCTTCCCGCTCCCGTTTCCGTTTGTCGTCGGATGCGATCTGGCCGGTGAGGTCGTTGCCGTTGGCGAGGACGTCCAGTCGCTCCGCCCCGGCATGCGAGTCTGGGGCTCCAATCAGGGATTACTCGGACGCCAGGGAACCTTCGCCGAACTCGTTGCCGTCGACGAGCGCTGGCTCTACCCCACCCCCGATTCGGTCAGCGACCGCGACGCGGCGGCGGCGGCTCTCGTGTCGATCACGGCCCATCTCGGGTTGGTGACCCATGCCGCGCTTCGGCCGGGGGAGATGCTGTTCGTCAACGGAGCTTCCGGGGGAGTGGGGAGCGCCGTGGTCCAGGTGGCGCGAGCGCTCGGAGCCCGCTCGATCGGCACCGCCGGCACCGAGGAGAAGCGAGCCAGAGTGCGGAGCCAGGGGGCCGAGGAGGCCTTCGATTACCGGGCTGACGATCTCGTCGAGGCGGCCCGGGCAGCGGCTCCGGATGGCATTGATGTTTACTGGGAGACCCAGCGCGAGCCGATGTTCGACCGGGCCGTAAGCCTGCTCGCCGACGGGGGAAGGATCGTCCTCATGGCGGGACGCGACGCGCGGACGCCGTTCCCGGTTGGGCCGTTCTACGTCAAGGGTTGCCGGATGGTCGGATTTGCGATGTTCAAGGCAGATTGGCGACTCCAGGCCGCGGCGGCGATCGACATCAACCGCTGGATGGCGGAGGGACGCCTGCGGGTTCCGATCGCCCGCGTGCTGCCGCTCGACCAAACGTCGCTGGCCCACGCCCTCCAGGAATCGGCCACCGTGACGCGGACCGGCGTTCTCGACGGCAAACTCGTCATCGAGCCCTGACGAGCACGCGACACGTCATCCGACCGGGTGACAGGGAGGGGCGATGAGGCATGCATCGGGAACGGATCGCCGCTCAATGGCCCGCCGCCGATGGCTCGTCGCGGTGACCGTCGCCGCCGCGGCCCCCGGAGGCTTGGCGTCGTCGATGCCTGCCTCCGGCCAGGCGCCGAAGCCGCCGGCGGCGGTCAAATCGCCGGGAGGGATTCGGACCGGGATCTTCGGCCTCGAGGCGAAGGGAAACCGCTTCGTCTACGTCTTCGACCGCTCGGCGAGCATGGGGGAGCCGGATGGTCAGCCGCTGGCCGCTGCAAAGCGGGAGCTGATCCGGAGCATCGACGAACTCGGCGACGTGCAGCAGTTCTACGTCATCTTCTACAACGACCGGCTCCACGTCTTCTCACCGGCCGGAAACCGGGGGCGGCTCGTCTTCGGCACCGAGGAGAATCGGCGTGCGGCGCGGAGGTTTGTCGGGGCGGTGCGGGCCGACGGTGGAACGCGGCATGCCGAAGCGCTCGCTGCGGCCTTCCGGCTCGCGCCGGATGTCGTTTTCCTGCTCACCGATGCCGACGCGAAGGACGATCTCACCGACGCGGAGCTCGAACGGCTTTCCCGGCTCGGGAGCGGCAGCCGCTGTATGGTCGTGCAGTTCGGGGATGAATCGCAGCGCAGCCCGCGGCTCGCCGAGCTCTCCGCCCGCTGTGGCGGTGCCTACCGGATCCTCACGCTCGACGCCGACGATCCCGATGCCGCCGACGAGGCCGATGCCGAGCGTCAGTTGGGCCGGTAGCCCTTGGTGAAGCCCTGAGCCCGCGCGGAGCGGGTGGCGGGCGCCGCGGCTGGAACGCGGGCTGCGGCGGGGCGGGGCTGGGGAGCACGCGATGCCTGGGCCGTCGCGGCAGCCGGTGCGACGGTGGTGTCGCGGCCGCTCGGCAGCATTCGCGGAGCTTCGGCGGCGGTGTCGCGGACGGTGACGGAACGCTCGGCGACGGCGTCAGCGGCCGGGGCTCGGCTGGAGCGTCGGGGAAGCGCATCTTCTTCGGAGCCCGCGGCAATTTCGTCGCTGAGGGCCGAGCGACTCGGGACGGCCAACGCCTGAATCACCGCCGATCGCGGGCGGAGGGCAGTCCGCAGCGGCGCCTGTGCGGTAATGCCGGCGTCGACCACCGGGGGCGCCGCCTCGACGGTGGCCTGCGGAGCGATCGGTGTGACCGCCACGGCGATCGGCGCGGGAGAGGCTTCCCCTTCGAGCGGGTGGGGATCCTGCGGCGCTTGGGGCTGGGCCGCTGACGTTGTCGAAGCGATTGGGGCGGTGACCGCGATCTCCGTCGCTGTCGTGGGCTCAGGGACGGCGACACTCGCGGCCACGGCCGCCTCAGTGGCGGGCGCAACCGGATCGACCGCGGGCGTATCGGGCGTGGTGGTCACGAGCGCTGGCGGGGCGACCTTCGTGGCGGCATTGGTCGAGCTCGTGGCGAAGGTCGTCGACACCGTCGTGACGGTCGATGCCACCGGAGGCGTCGGGGGCGTCGTGATGGCCGGGGGCGTTGTCACCGGGGGAACCGAAGCGGTCGGCGTCGCTCCCCAGAGATCCCGTTCCGGTTCGCGGCTGGTGGGGGCGGCTGGCGGTGCCACCGCCAGCGGGCGGGCCAATGGTTCGACCGCCGCTGCGTCGACCCGGCCGAGCTGCACGGCGAGAATCGGTTGCCCCTCGCGGAGTGGATGACGGACGACGAGATCGTCGAGATCATCGGTGACGCGCATCGCCGACGACGGGACCATCGCCTTCGGCCAGTCGCGCAAGCCCACGTCCCACACCGTCACCGGCGCTCCCGCCGGCAGGGCGCGGAGGGCGACGAGGATCGACTCGCTCTCCACCTGGGGCCGGGCCTGGGCGAGGTGGGTGTCGAGGGCGCTATTGAGGCCGAACGCCGCCGCGGCACCGGCCACGATCGCGGCACCGAACACCGTGTAGGGCTGGGGCCGGTGTGCCCTGACCGGGGCCGATGTCTTCGTCATGGAATGTCCATCCCTGCGGGAGGCTCCGTCTTCCACCCGGGCGAACCCCGGGAGGAACGATGAAACTCTTCTCTCTCGAATCGGCAGTGTCGGCATCCGCGCGCCAAGCCGCTCGTCGGCGCAGTCGCGTCTTGCCAGATCGCCGCAGATTGCCGGCCCGCTCCGAGAGCGGCGGAGCGGCATCGCCCCCCCAGCTTGCCTCGACTGCCGAGGGCCGGTCAGTCGGTCGCGGAGGCGGATGCAGTCGGCGCGGCGTCGGCATCGCCGGATGACGCCAGGGCGTCGGAGGGGCGCCCCGTGAGGAACATCGGATCGACGCCCGGAGCGAGGGGGCGGAGGGCGAGGAGTCGGGTTTCGGCACGCCCCTGGGAGCGGGGGCGGAAGAGGGCATCGCCGACCGACGCGCCCGGATCACCGGCGGGGCCAACGATGAGGAGGCCATCGGCGGGAACGGTCACCTCGCACCGCAATCGATCGAGGACCCGTTTCCGCTGGCTCGTCTCGATCTTGAACGCGCCATCCTCCCCCACGAACGATCGCTCCATCGGGCCGTGGCGGATCACCGGCACGAGATCGACGCGGACACGACCATCGGCCGCGGGCCACGCCTTGAGGGTGAAGTGGGGGACGGCATCGGCGTAGTTGGCCCCGTGGAGACCGTCTTCTTCCTGTTCGAGGACGACCAGATCGGGGATCGACTTCAGCGCCACCAGCTCGCTTTCGCGGCCGGGGAGGAGCCGGAGCACGCGCCGCACCACCGGGGGATTGGCGTCGGCGGCATTGACGGGGGGAGGAGGCCCGTCCTCGCCGGCGCTGACGGGCGGCTCGAGGGCGGCGAGGATCGGCTCCGGGAGCTGCCCGAGGAGGATCCCGGCGCGGAGGCCGTTGGCGGCGAGGCGACGACGGACCGTCTCGCCGACGAGCTGCTCGTCGACGCGCGCCCAGAGCTCGTCGTGCCCGGCATGATCCTCCTCGCAGCGGAGGAAGAACACCTCGAGGGGGAGCGTCTGGGCGACCGGCCGCATCGCCACGCCCCCTGCGGCGCCGGCCGTCTTCGGCATCCGTTCGGTGAGGAGGGGGTCGATCGTCGGCGCGGAGACGCATCCCGCCACCGCCAGGAGGGCGAGCGGAACGAGCGACGACAGACCTCTCACGCGGATCCCCATGCGCAAGGCATCGCAGCCAAAGGGGGAAGGAATGGCAGGAACAAGGGGCCCTGCCCGTGGGGGCGGAGGGTAGGCCCGGGGGCGGAGAGCGTCAACGGAGCCCGAGGCAACAAGCTCCCCAAGCCAGCTTTTCCAAAAACCACCAAAGCCCCCAGGCTGCCCGCGCTTACGACACCGCTTTGACGGCGCTTGCGAAGATTGCCAGGCCGGCGCCGGAGGCGTCGCCGTCGAGACGGCCGTTCCAGGAGGGATGCTGGGTGGCGAGCAAGAAACGCTCGGGGTGGGGCATGAGCCCGAAGACGCGGCCGGTGGGATCGCAGACGCCGGCCACGTCGCCCGCCGAGCCGTTGGGATTCGTGGCCTGACCACCGGCGTCGGTCGTGTAGCGGAGGACGAGTTGCCCGGCTGCCGAGAGGGCTTCGAGATCGGCCGCAGACCGGGCGACAAATCGCCCCTCGCCGTGGGCCACCGGGAGATCGAAGGGCTGGTCGAGCCCTTGGAGCATCACGCACTTGCCCGGCTTCGCCTCGAGGCGGATCCACTGATCGGTGAACTGCCCCGAACGGTTGTGGGCAAGCGAGGCCCGCGGCTTGCCGTCGGGATCGGCGACGAGCATCCCCGTCTGCATGAGCACCTGGAAGCCGTTGCAGATTCCGAGCACGAGGCCACCGCGGTCGCGGAAGCGGGCGAGGAGATCCCCGAGCCGGGTCTTCAGTTCGAGGGCGAAGATCCGCCCACTGGCGATGTCGTCGCCGTAGGAGAAGCCACCGGGGATGCAGAGGATCTGGTAGTCGTCGGCGAGCGACGGCTTCTCCGCCAGGGCGTGAACATGAACCCGCTTGGCAATCGCCCCGGCCCGCTCGAAGGCGTGGACGGTCTCATGATCGCAGTTCGTGCCGGGGGCACGGAGGACGAGAACACGGGGGGAGAGCATGCTGGAATCCCTGGCGACGGGGCGATCGGGAACGGGTCGAACCGGTGATGGAAACGAAACAGGAACAACGGCGGCTCGCAACGGAGCGCCGAAGCGGGGTCATGTCGAGGCCTGACGCGACCGCCAGGCGCGGGCGAGGCGGTCGAGCGTCACCGACTCCTCCGCGCCGAAGCAGCCGGTGATCGTGACTGCGGGAGTGGTGACGACCTCCCCGACCCAGGCCCAGGGGATGCCCTCGAGCCATTCCCCCATCCGCCCGGCCGACTCGGCGTCGACTTCGCAGACGAACCGACAGGGGGATTCGGCGAAGGCGATGGCGAGATCGGCATGCCGCCCCTGGCCCCCTTCGAGGAGCGTCGGCACCTTGCCGAGATCGATCGTCGCCCCGATGCCACCGCCGATCGCCATCTCCGCCACCGCGGCGAGGAGGCCGCCGTCGGAGACGTCGTGGCAGGCGAGGATCCCGCCGTCGCGGATCGCCCGGGCCAGCTGCCGGAAGGTCTTGCGGCACGATGGCGCGTCGATCTTCGGCACGGCGCCGCCGGTGACGACGCCGAGGGCTTCGAGTTGGCTTCCGGCGAGGTCGTCCCGGGTGAGGCCGATCACCGCAAGGCGACTGCCCGGTCGCTTCAGATCGGGGGTGACCACGCGACGGACGTCGTCGACCTGCCCCATCGCCGTCGCCAGGAGCGTCGGCGGGATCGACAGCTCACGCGGCTTGCCCGCGGCGTCGGTCCAGGCAAAGACGTTGTTGAGGCTGTCCTTCCCGGAGACGAACGGCGCGCCGAGATCGACGGCGACGTCGTGACAGGCCCGGCAGGCTTCGACGAGCGTGCCGAGCGACTCCGGCCGGCGCGTGTCACCCCAGCAGAAGTTGTCGAGCAGCGCGATGCGGTCGGGATCGGCACCGGTGGCGACGACATTGGCCACCGCCTCGATGATTCCCCCGGCGGCCATCTGCCAGGGATCGAGCGGCCCGACCCGATGGCGGAGCCCGACGCCGAGGGCGATTCCCCGGTCGCGGCCGAGCACGCCGCGGACGACCGTGGCATCGGCGGGGCCTTCCCCGGGGCCGAGGAGTGGCTTGATGACGCTGCAGCCCTGCACTTCGTGGTCGTACTGGCGGATGATCCATTCCTTACTCGCCACATCGGGGGCGGCGAGGATCTCCAGGAGCGTGGCGCCGGGCGACGCGGCCGTCGCGCTCCAGGCGGGCGCGGTCGCGGGGAGCGGTACATACCGCGACTGGAGCCGCTGGCGGGGGCGTCCGTCGTGGAGGAAGTGGCAGTCGAGCGAGCCGGCGACCCGCCCCTGCCACTTCAGCTCGATCCGGCCGTCGCCGGTGAACGTTCCGATCGCCGTCGCCTCGACCCCTTCGTCGGCGGCGACCCGGGCGAGCTTCTCCCAGTCGCCGGGGGCGACGGCGAGCACCATCCGTTCCTGGGCTTCGGAGATCCACACCTCGGTCGCCGACAGCCCTTCGTATTTCAGCGGCACCTTGTCGAGATCGACCGTCGCTCCGAGGCTCGCCCCCATCTCGCCGACGGCGCTGGAGAGACCACCGGCCCCGCAGTCGGTGATGGCGTGGAAGAGCCGCTGGCGCGAGGCTTCGAGGATGAACTCCACGAGCACCTTCTCGTTGATCGCGTGACCGATTTGCACCGATCCGCCCGACTGCGATTCGCTGTCGCTGGTCAGCTCGATGCTCGAGAAGGTGGCGCCGTGGATCCCGTCGCGCCCCGTGCGGCCACCGGCCACGACGACCAGATCCCCCTTTCGCACCTCCGCCTGGGCGGAGTTGCGCGGCATGATCCCTACCGTTCCGCAGAACACCAACGGATTGCAGAGGTAGCCGGGGTGGAAGGCGACGGCACCGGCGATCGTGGGGATCCCCATCCGATTGCCGTAGTCGCCCACGCCCGCCACGACGCCCGCGAGGAGCCGTTGGGGAGGGATCACCCCCGGCGGCAAGTCGGCAGCCGGCGTGTCGGGGGCCGCGACGCAGAAGACGTCGAGGTTGGCGATCGGCTTCGCGCCGAGGCCGGTGCCGAGGACGTCGCGGATCACCCCGCCGAGGCCGGTGGCGGCGCCGCCGTACGGCTCGATCGCCGAAGGGTGGTTGTGGGTCTCGACCTTGATGCAGATGTCGTGATCGCCGTCGAAGCGAACGACGCCGGAATTGTCGCGGAAGACGCTCACGCACCAGTCGCCCCGGCCGAGTGCTTCGCGGACTTCCCTCGTCGCGGCGAACACCGTCTCCTTGAGAAGGTTGTCGTAGCGGACGGCGCCGTCGGGGCCTTCGTGGTCGATCGGGCTGCCGAGGGTCTTGTGGCAGCAGTGCTCGCTCCAGGTCTGGGCGATCGTCTCGAGCTCGATCTCGAGCGGCGCCCGGCCGAGGGTGGCGAAGTGATCGCGGACGGCAGAAAGCTCGAGGGGGGACAGCGCCAGGCAGCGCTCGCGGCTGAGCTTCGCAAGCGCTCCCTCGTCGAGCCCTTCAAGGGGCACCTCGGCCTCCGTGAACGCCCACGGGCGTCCACCGGAAAGGGCCCGCAGGGGGAGTGGGCCGATGACGACGTCGTGGATCGCGTCGCTGGCCAGCAGCTTCCACGCCAGCCGTTCGGCATCGGCCCGGGGGAGCTCCGGGAGCCAGTATTTTCGCACGCTCCGCACCGCCGTCGCCTCGATCCCCAACAGCCGCATCGCCTCGAGCACGCTCTGGGCCGCAGGGTCGGTGACGCCCGGCTTGGGAAGGACATGGAGAACGTGGGGAAGCGCCGCGGCAGGGGGCGTGCCTGCGGCGTCGGGGGCCGTCGGCGCGGGACCTGAAAGCTCGAGGATCGTGAACTGCTCCGTGACCGGATCGGCCAGTAGCGACGCGGCGACGCGATCGAGATCGCTCCTCGACAGCTCCCCTTCGATGAGCCATCCGGTGACGGCGCGCGCCGACGTGCACCCGGCAATGCCGAGGTCGGCAGCGCCCTTCACCACAGCGCGGGCGGCGTGGTCGTTGGCGGAATCGGCGGAGAGGACGTCAACTTCCCACAGCATCACGGCGTTCCTTGGCCCGTTGAAGGAGATCGAGGAGGGTTTTGCGATCGCCGGCTTCGAGCGCCTCGATGAGGCGGTCGGAGATCCGGCGGACCCGGGTCAGCGCCCGGGCGACCTCGGCAGCGTTGTCGAGGAGGATGTCGGCCCACAGGGCCGGATCCCCGGCGGCGATCCGCGTGCTGTCACGCCAGCCACCGGCGGTGAAGCGGGTGACGTCGGCCGGCGTCGCCGCTGCGAGGGCGGCGGCGAGGAGGTGCGGAGCGTGGCTCGTGGCGGCGAGGATTCGGTCGTGGTCCTTCGGCGGCATGAGGAACACCGTCGAGCCGATGGCCGACCAGAACTCCGCTACCTGCGAGGTGTCCTTCTCCGGCGTCCCCTTGGCCGGCGTGACGACGGTCAGACGCCCTTCGAACAGGCCGGCGTCGGCGGCCACGGGGCCACGGCGGTGGCTGCCGGCGATCGGATGGGCGCCGACGAACCGGCAGCGGCGGCGCTTTCGGCGCCGCTCCCAGTGGGCCACGATCGAGCCCTTCGTGCTCCCGGCATCGGTGAGGAGCGTGCCCGGACGGGCGGCCTCGTCGATCGCGTCGAGCATGGGGCCGATCGTCGACACGGCGGAAGCGACGACGACGAGATCGGCCTGCGCCACGCCGGCGGCAAGGTCGGTGGTCGTGTCGTCGACGATCCCACGCTTCTTTGCCTCGGCGAGCGAAGCGGGGGTGCGGCCGACGCCGATCACGTGCCCGACGAGTCGGCGGGCCTTGAGGGCCAGGCCGACCGACCCGCCGATCAGACCCACTCCCACGATCGCGACGCTCGGCCACGGCGGGGATGGCTGCCAGGGGGCCTTCATGAGCGATGGCGTCGGGGGGCTTTCGGGCGGCGGGACGGACGATGGCTGCACGACGGGAGTCGGCACGCCGAAGCGAGCGTTTTCTACCAGATGGCGGGGCGATGTGTTAGGGTCGGGCTTCGTGGGGGCACCAGGGGCGTTTTCGTCCCTGCGAGTGATCGTCCGGAAGGCATTTCCGAGAGCAAGGACCATGGCGTTCACGACCCAGATGCCAACCAAACTGCTGGCCGGCATCCTCGGCCGGATGGCGATGTCGCTCGCCGCCGGGGTCGGGGTCCGGAAGGCCTGGAAGGGAGAAGTAGAACGTGTTCCCAGGCGCTGGCGCGGCGTCATGGAAAGCGTCGGCCAGGCCATCGGTCGAGGGGAGAGCCTGTCGGCGGCAATGGCCCAGGCCGGCGATGCCTTTCCGCCATTGATCCGGGCGATGGTCGCGGTTGGCGATCGCACCGGCCATGAGGCGGAGACACTCCGCGAACTCGCCTCGATGCTCGAGCACGCGGTGCGGACGCGCCGCGAATTGCTCCGTGGGCTCGTCTGGCCCGCGTTCCAGTTGCTGATCGCGATCCTCGTCGTCGGCTTCCTGATTTGGGTGGCGGGCGGGATCCGCGACGAGCGTGGACAGCCGATCGACATCCTCGGCTTCGGCCTTGTCGGCTCTGCCGGGCTGGCCGCCTATGCGTCGATCGTGGCGTTTCTGGCGATCGTGGGGGTTG
>CANGGT010000161.1 GCA_947453375.1 Planctomycetaceae bacterium | reverse complement strand
TGTTGGAGCACTGGCTCTTGCGGGCGGCCTCGCGGGCAGCCTGGACGGCGGGAAGGAGCAGGCCGACGAGCGTGCCGATGATCGCGATCACGACCAAAAGCTCGACGAGCGTGAACCCACGCCGGATCGACGGGGAAAAATGACGCATGAAGGAAAACCTCGGAGGGATGGAGAGAGAACGGACCAATCGACCTGATGACTGGCAGGGAGGGCGAACGTGTGCCGCCGCTGCCAAGTCTTTTCTAGAGCCCATCATTCAGCGGTTCGTGAGCCGGCAGAGAGAGTTCGATGAGATTTGTATTCGGATTCTGTGAGGACAAAGGGCCTCGTCAGGCGTCGCCGAGGCATTCCTCGCAGGCATCCCAGAACGCGTCGGTGACGACCGCCACGATTTCTTCGCTCGGGGCGACGCCGAGCCGGCGGGCCAAGACACCGCGGACGGTGGCGTGAAGCCCGATGGTTTCTTGACGCTCGTCGGAGGCGACGATCGAAAGCACCTCGCGGATCGTGTCGTTTCCGAGCAGCATCTCGGCCGGGAGGGCTGGGAGTGTGGGGCGCATCGCTAGCGAGGCTCCTGTCCGGGCATGGAGTGGGATCGGCGTGCAGGGGAGCATGCCGCGATGAGGGTTTCGTGTGGCTCGGGCGCCCACATGAAAGTCTTGCGCGGCCGCCGAGCGATTGCCCCGCCCGATCTGCTCCGAGGCGATGCCCGGCGTCCCCGGTCGCCGTGCCACCTTTGGCCGCTGAATTCCGGCTGCCGGCGGCGCGATGTGCAAAATCCCCGCGCACGCGTCAGAATGCCCCCCGGGCACGATTCACACGCATCGAAGGGGGTTTGCATGGCAGGCGGGACAGGGACATCGGGCCGGAAGGTCCGGATCGCGGTCGTGGGGCTCGGGTTCGGGGCGGAGTTCATCCCCATCCACCAGCGCCACCCGCACGTCGAGCTCGTGGCGATCTGCCAGCGGTCGCAGGACAAGCTCGATCAGGTCGGGAAGCAGTACGGCGTCGAGCGCCGCTACACGAGCTACGCCGATCTCCTCAAGGACAAGGACGTCGATGCCGTCCACATCAATTCGCCGATCCCCGACCATGCCCCGATGACGCTTGCCGCCCTCGAGGCGGGCAAGCATGTCATGTGCACCGTGCCGATGGCGACGAGCGTCGACGACTGCCGGAAGATCGTCGAGCTCGCCGCCAAGACGGGGCTCAAGTACATGATGGCAGAGACCGTCGTCTATGCCCGCGAGTTCCTCTTTATCAAGCAGATGCACGACCGGGGCGAGCTCGGCAAGATCCAGTTCGTTCAGGCGAGCCATCAGCAGGACATGGACGGCTGGCCCAACTACTGGCCCGGCCTCCCGCCGATGCACTACGCCACGCACTGCGTGGGGCCGTGCTTGGCGCTCGAGCGGAAGGATGCCACGGAGGTGAGCTGCTTCGGCTCTGGGCGGATCCGTGAGGAGCTGATCAGCAAATACGGCTCGCCGTTCGCCATCGAAAGCGCGCATGTCAAGCTCCGCGACAGCGATGTCGTGGCCCGGGTCATCCGCTCGCTGTTCGACACCGCCCGGCAGTACCGCGAGAGCTTCGATGTCTACGGCACGAAGAAGAGCTTCGAATGGCAGCTTGTCGAGGGGGAGGAGCCGGTTCTCCACACCGCCAAGGTGCCCGAGCCGGAGATCCCCAAGCGCGTGCCGGTGCCCGACTTCGCCCACCTCCTCCCGGAGCCGATCCAGCGGTTCACGACCGGGGGCGTGTACGACGCCGACGATCACCAGCACCTCTCCTTCACGCAAGGGGGCGGCCACGGCGGCAGCCATCCCCACCTCGTCCACGAGTTTGCCTCGGCGCTCGTCGAGGGACGCGATCCCTATCCCAACGCCCGGCAGAGTGCCAACTGGACCTGCACGGGGCTCTTGGCCCACGAGTCGGCCCTCGAAGGGGGCGTGATCAAGAAGCTCCCCGAATGGTCGATGAGCTCCTAAAGACAGAGCCCTGAGTCAAAACCCTCACGGCCCGTCCGGCGTCCGCGCCGGGCGGGCCGTGCCGTTTCCGGGGAGGGCGCTGGCTTCACCGCGCCGTGCGGAACGCCCGCGGGCGGACGAGCCACCAGCTCGCCGCGACGGCCGCGGCGAAGATCGTGTAGGCCACCACGAAGACCGACGGCGGGAGGTCGTGGTAGAGGAGCCGCCGCAGCCAGTGGGCCATGAAGGTGCCGTCGTAGGTGGCGTCGCCGGCATGGTCGCGAAGTGCCGTCTCGAGCGTCGTCAGCGGGCAGGCCACCCCGCCCCACGCCTCCGCGACCACCAGAAGGATCGCGGCCAGGTGAATCGCCCGCAGCCAGGGATTCCGCACCCATCTCCAGCCCCGCAGGCCGCCGATGAGCACCGCCGCGAGCCCCAAGATGACGAAGGCCGCGAAGCCGACATGGAGGGCGAGGACGGCGTCGGCGAGGAGGCGGGAGGCGGTGGCACTCATCGTTGGCCCGGCAGGGGAAGCAGGAAGGCGATCCCGATCGGGTTATCGTCGCTCACACCCGGCGGTTACCAAGAAAGGAGGGGGAACCATGACCGATCCGTACGACGACGTCGATCCGACGCGTGGGCGCTGGATCTGGTGGGCTGTCGGTCTCTACGGCGTCAGCTTCCTCGTCCCGACCGTTCCCCTGTGGAACAGCGGTTCATTCTCCCTCGGTATCCACCTGTTCGCCATCTCCTTCATCATCTTCGTCGCCGGCCTGATCAATCTGCGAATCTTGGGGTCTGAGCGGGACGCGACGATGTTTCTTCTCTGCGGTCTTCCCTGGCTTGCCAATCCGCTCCTCTGGTGGTGCCTGGTGGCCTGGGCCGACAGTCGGCGGAGGACGGCGGCGGTGACCGGCCTACTCGCCTTCCTCTGCGGCCTGGCGGGAATCTTCCCCGGGTTCATCCTGGCCCCCTACTGGGTCTGGATGGCGAGCCTGGCCCTTCCCTCCATCGGCTTGGCGATGACCCATTCGGCGGTGCGCGACCGTCTGCAAGGCGCCCTAGCGGCGTCGCCCCCGACCGCTCCCGACCGTCGGGATCCGCCGTCAGATCGGGTATGATGGTCGGTCCGGCTCGCGGTCGCGGGCCCCCCGGAGGATCGCCATGCACCGCTCGTTCGCGTCCAGTTTCCTCGCGCTTCTGGCCCTCGTCGCCGCCGTGTCGTCGGGGTCGAGCCGGGCCGCCGATGAGCCGCTCCGCGTTCTCTTCCTCGGCGATCAGGGGCACCATCGCCCTGCCGACCGCTTCGCGCAGCTCCAGCCGGTGCTTGCCGAGCGTGGCATCGAGCTTGTCTACACCGAACGGCTCGAAGACCTCGATCGGGCGGTCCTCGGCAGGTATGACGCCTTGGCCGTCTACGCCAACATCGACGAGCTTCCCGCCGAGCGCGAAGCGGCGATCGTCGACTTCGTCCGCGCTGGCAAGGGCCTCGTGCCGCTCCACTGCGCGAGCTTTTGTTTTCGCAATTCGCCGGTGTGGGTCGACATGGTCGGCGCCCAGTTCCAGCGCCACGACGGCGGCGAGTTTCGGACGACGAACCTCGCCCCCGACCATCCGATCATGAAGGATTTCCAGGGCTTCCAAAGCTGGGACGAAACCTACGTCCACACCCGCCACAACACCCGCGGCCGGACCGTTCTCGAGGAACGCGTCGAGGGGGATCTCCACGAGCCGTGGACGTGGGTCCGCAACGAAGGGAAGGGGCGCGTCTTCTACACCGCCTGGGGGCACGACCAGCGCACCTGGGGCCATCCCGGCTTCCACAATCTCGTCGAGCGCGGCATCCGCTGGGCGGCCGGCCGCGACCCGGCCGAGGCCGGCCCGTATGTCGATCACCCGAAGATGAACGTCCTTCCCGAGGGGCTCGCGGCGTTTGAGTTTGTCCCGGCGAAGGTTCCCGCGTACGACCCCAGTGGCAAGCAGTGGGGGGTGCAGCTCGAGCCGGTCTCGCAGATGCAGGCCCCCCTCTCCCCCGAGGAATCGAAGAAGCACGCCCTCGTGCCGGTCGGTTTTCAGGTCGAGCTTGCGGCATCCGAGCCGGTCATCGAAGCCAAGCCGCTGGCGATGGCCTTCGATGCCCAAGGCCGGCTGTTCGTCGCCGAGAGCCTCGACTACCCCAACGAGATCGTCCTCCCCGGCGACGGCGAGGGGCACGACCGGATCGTCCGGTTGGACGACACCGACGGCGATGGCGTCTGCGACGCGCGGACGATCGTCGCCGAGGGGCTCTCGATTCCCACGAGCCTCCTCCATCACGGCAACGGCTGGATCGTCGCCCAGGCCCCTTCGATGCTCTTCCTCTCCGACGCCGATGGCGACGGGGTGTGTGAGCAGCGGGAGGTCCTCTTCTCCGGCTGGGGCACGAGCGACACCCACTCGGGCCCCAGCAACCTCGCCTGGGGTTTCGACGGCTGGGTGTACGGGATGGTCGGCTATTCGGGCTTCAACGGCGAGGTCGGCGGCGAGGCGGTTCGCTTCGGGGCCGGCTTCTTCCGCTTTCTCCCCGACGGCTCGAAGCTCGAGTTCCTCCGCAGCACGAACAACAATTCCTGGGGCTTCGGCTTCTCGGAGGAAGGCCTCGTCTTCGGCTCGACGGCCAACGGCAACCCCAGCGAGCACATGCCGCTGGCCAACCGGGTCTACGAGCGCGTCCGCGGCTGGAGCGCCACGACCCTCGGCGGCATCGCCGGGAGCCCGTCGATGGAGATCGCCAAGCGGCTCGACGGCAGCGACGCCCCGGTCCGGCAGGTCGACCATTTCGGGAAGTACACCGCCGCCGCCGGCCACCGGCTCTACACGGCGCGCGCCTATCCGCGCGAATACTGGAATCGCACCGCCTTCGTCTGCGAGCCGACCGGCCACATCGTCTCCACCTTCGAGCTCACGCCCCGCGGCGCCGGCTTCTCGAGCCGAATGGCCTGGGATCTCCTTGCGAGCGACGACGAGTGGACCGCGCCGATCGCCGCCGAGGTGGGGCCTGACGGCCAGGTGTGGGTGGTCGATTGGTACAACTACATCGTCCAGCACAATCCCACGCCGGCCGGCTTCGAGAACGGCAAGGGGAACGCCTACGAGACGCCGCTTCGCGACAAGAGCCACGGCCGGATCCTCCGGGTCGTCCACGAAAGCGCTGCGGCCACCCCCGCAGCGGCCCCGACGCGCGACCTCGCTGCCGCCACGTCGCAAGAGCTCGTGGCGATGCTCGCCGACGACAACCTCTTCTGGCGGATGCGTGCCCAGCGGACGCTCGTCGATCGCTCGTCGCGGCAACTGGGGCCCGACCTCGATGTCGTCGCGGCGCTTGTGGGCCTCGTGAAAAACCGCACGGTCGATTCCATCGGCCTCGATCCCGGCGCGATCCACGCCCTCTGGACGCTCTCTGGCATGGGGCTGCTCGGTGAGACCGACATCGCCGTCCTCGACGCCGTCCGCGGCGCGCTCAAACACCCGTCGGCCGGCGTCCGCATGAATGCGATCAAGGTGTTGCCGCGCGACGCGGCGACGGTCGCCGCGATCGACCGAGCCAAGCTCCTCGACGACGCATCACCGATCGTCCGCTTGGCCGTTCTCGAGGCGCTGTCCGAGTGCCCGCCGCTCGACCTTGCGGCCGACCTCGTCGTCCGCTCGCTTCAGGATCCGCGCACGCTCTCCGATCCGATCCTCGCCGACGCCGCCACGAGCGCCGCGGCGGTGCAGGCGGCCGGGGTCCTCCCGGCGCTCCTCGACCGGGAGCCGGCGAAGGCCGCGGCCCTCGCTCCGGCAGCCCTCGTCCCTGCCCTCCTCGTGGCCGATGCCGGTCCGCCCTCGCCGCAGCTTTTGACGCTCGTGGGCCGGGTCGCCGAGCATGTGGCGCGGGAGGGGGATGCCGAGGCGGTCGGCCGGACGCTCGTGAAGCTTGCCAAGGCCGATGCTGCCACGGCGGCGGCAGCCCTCGAAGGGCTTTCGCGCGGCTGGCCGAAGGGGAAGGCCGCCGCCTTCGATCAGGCCACCGAAGAGGCGATCGTGGCGCTCGTCGACCGGCTCCCCGCCTCGTCGCAGGGGCAGCTTGTGACCCTCGTCCAGCACACCGGCAGCAAGGCCCTCGATGCCCACGTCGGGAAGATCAGCGAGGCCCTGTTTGCCGATCTCGATCGGGCCGACAGCGAGGATCCCAAGCGGATCGAGGCCGCCGAGCGCCTCATCGCCCTCCGCCCGGCCGATGCAGACCTCGTCGGCGAGCTCCTCGAGCGGATCGGGGGCCGCTCGAGCCCGCAGCTCTCGGCGGGAATCGTCACGGCGATCGGCCGCTCGACGGCACCCGAGGCCGCAGGACTCATCCTCGACAAGCTCGCCGCGCTCACGCCGGCGGTCCGTGATGCCGCCCTCCGCGCCGTCCTCGCCAATCGGGAGTGGGCGGCCCAGCTCGTCGACCGGCTCGAGGCGGGCTCCGTCGCCGTCACCGACGTGCCGCTCGTCGAGCGCGGGAAGCTCACCGAGCATCCCGACCGCACGGTGCGCGACCGGGCCAGGAAGGTGATCGCCAAGGGGGGCGGGCTGCCGAGCGCCGACCGCCAGAAGGTGATCGACGAAGTCCTCCCGGTCGTCCTTGCCGGAGGGGACGTGCCGCGCGGGAAGGCCCTCTTCAAGGAACAGTGTGGCAAGTGCCACACCCATTCCGGCGAAGGGGGGAAGGTGGGGCCGGAGCTGACCGGGATGGCGGTCCATCCGCCGCAGGAGCTCCTCATCCACATCCTCGATCCCAACCGCTCCGTCGAGGGCAACTACCGCTCCTGGACGGTGACCACCGACGACGGTCGCGTCGTCACGGGGTTGCTTGCCGCCGAGAGCCGGACGGCCGTGGAACTCGTCGACGCCGAAGGGAAGCGTCATCCGATCCAGCGCGACGAGATCGACGAATTCCAGCCCTCCCCCAATTCGCTCATGCCGGTCGGCTTCGAGAAGCAGATCCAGCCGAAGGGGTTCGCCGACCTCCTCGCCTTCCTCACCGCCAAGGGGAAGTATGTCCCGCTGCCGCTCGACAAGGCGGCTACGGTCGTGACGACGAAGGGGATGTTCTTCGAGCCGGAGGGCGAGGTCGAGCGCCTCGTCTTCCCCGACTGGAAGCCGAAGATGGTCGGCAGCGTTCCGTTCGTGCTCGTCGATCCCCAAGGGGACACGATCCGCAACGCCGTCATGCTCCACGGGCCGCTGGGGAAGATCGCCCCGCAGATGCCCAAGGTCGTGTCGCTGCCGGTCGGTAGCCCGGCTGCGGCGATCCACATCCTCGGCGGGATCTCCGGCTGGGGCTGGCCGGCGACCCGGGACGAATCGACCTCGATGATCGTGCGCCTCGTCTATGCCGACGGCACGACCGAGGATCATCCGCTCGTCAACGGCCGGCACTTCGCCGACTACATCCGCCGCGTCGACGTTCCGGAGAGCGAATATGCCTTCGACCTCGCCGGCCGACAGATGCGCAAGCTCGTCGTTCATCCCGGCAAAGACGCGGTCATCGAGCGGATCGATCTCGTCAAGGGAGACGACCCGACGGCCCCGGTGGTGATGGCGCTGACGGCGGAGATGCGGTAGCGCTCAGCGCGGGTGCGGCGGGGACTGGCGATCCGAGATCGGAGGGACGTGCAAGCTCGCGACGGCTGCCGTCCGGGGGTCGCTCGCGGGCGGACGGCGCTCGCGCCGGGCTCATGATGTGAGTTCTCCGTGGCCACACGGAGTCCGCATGAAGCGTGGCTAGATTCCGGGGGCTTCAAGCCTCTCCGTGTGACATCCCCTGTCACGCCCTGCCCCGGTACTCCCGCCTTCGGAGCGACCGATGCGCTCTTTCCAGCCTTGCCGCAACGGCGGCGTTTTGGCCCTGGTTCTCGTCGCTGCCATTGGCCCTGCCTTCGCGGGCTGTGCCAAGCAGGAGTTTCAGAACATGCGCCAGCCGACGCATCCCGTTCAGGGGCAGGTGACGCTCGACGGCAAGCCGGTGGCGAACGCGACGATCGTCTTCAAGCCGGTCGATGGATCGAAGTTCAAGTGGCGCGAGCAACCGCAGGCGAAGAGTGACGCGGAGGGGCGCTTCACCGTCTTCACCTACGAGGCCAACGACGGTGCGCCGACCGGAGACTACAAGGTGGGCATCGCGATCCTGGCCGACGCCGAGGAGGAGGGGAGCGATCAGGTGCGCCGCGACAAGTCGGTGCCGAAGATCCCGGCCCGCTACGGTGACGCCGCGACCAGTGGTCTGACGGCGACGGTCGAGGCCAAGCCGACCGAGCTTGCCCCCTTCGAGCTCACCTCGCGCTGACAAAGAGCGCGATCACGGCATCACCGCTCTGTCGATGGTTCCTGTCTTCCATCCATTCATGTAAGGGGTCTCTCCATGGTCAGGTCCCGTTCCCGAGACGCGGGGTTCACCCTCGTCGAGCTCCTCGTCGTCATCGCCATCATCGGCACGCTTGTCGGCCTCCTCCTTCCCGCCGTGCAGGCGGCCCGCGAAGCGGCTCGGCGATCCTCCTGCCAAAACAACCTCAAGCAGATCGGCCTGGCGATCCTCAATTTTGAAAGCGCGAAGAAGTTCTATCCGCCGGCGCGGGCCGATGCGGCCCCCGGCTATCCCGTCACGGAGCTCGCCATCCCCGCCCCGGCGAGCGGCGCGATCCAGCACGGCCCGGGGGTGTTCCTTCTCCCCTTCATCGAGGAGGCGAATCTCGCCGGCCAGTACAACCTCAAGGTCACCTGGAGCGACCCGACGAATGCCACCGTGATCGCGACGAAGATCCCGGGGCTCGTCTGCCCCTCCTCGGCGACCGCCAACCCGATGGATACCGGCAACGCCCCCAACAGCGCTTCGGCCCCGAAGTGGAACGCTGCCCCGTCCGACTACTCGATCGCCAACGGCGTCAACGGGCTCATCGGCTTGGCTCCCTACAACCTCATCCCGCCCGTTCCCGGATACGATCCGAATGCCGGCGGTGCCACCGATGCCAAGCAGTACACCGGTGCGATTCTCCCGATCAGCACGATTTCGTCGTTCACCACCGGGATGAGCCCGCCGTTTTTCAATTCCCGCCAGCTCATGAAGACGAAGGACGTTCTCGACGGCACTTCGAAGACGTTCGCCTGGGTCGAGGATGCGGGGCGGCCGGTGCTTTACCGCCGTCGCACTCCGATCGCCGGGCAGCGGGCGAGCGGCTCCGGCTGGGCCGATCCCGATTCCGAGTTTTGGGTCGACGGCTACACGACCGACGGCGTGACGTCGAAGGGGCCGTGCGCGATGAATTGCAACAGCAGCAATGAGCTCTACTCGTTTCATCCCAGCGCCTGCGGCGCCGTGTTCTGCGACGGGAGCGTCCGCTTCCTCGCCGATGACCTCTCCATGCCGGTCCTGGCGGCGGCGATTAGCGCCGCCCAGGGGGAGAACCTGCCAACGCCCGAGTGAATCCGGCTCTGTCGTTCCGCTCGACACAAAAAACGGCCCGCGCGGGATCGCCCCGCGCGGGCCGTCTGTGTTACCGACCGCGATCACGAGGGATCAGCGAACGTCGATGAGCTCGACGAGAAAGTGGAGCGTGGCATCGGGGGGGATGGCACCGCCGGCACCGCGCTTGCCGTATCCGAGGTTACTCGGGATGAGGAGCTCGATCATGCCCCCCTTCCCCACCAGTTGCA
>CANGGT010000160.1 GCA_947453375.1 Planctomycetaceae bacterium | reverse complement strand
ACGACCACTCGAGGGATCACGACCACCAGAGGGATCGCGACCACCGGAGGGATCACGACCACCGGAGGGATCGCGGCCACCAGAGGGATCGCGGCCACCGGAGGGATCACGGCCACCGGAGGGATCGCGACCACCGGAGGGATCGCGGCCACCAGAGGGATCGCGGCCACCAGAGGGATCGCGGCCACCAGAGGGATCGCGGCCACCGGAGGGATCGCGGCCACCAGAGGGATCGCGACCGCCGGAGGGATCGCGGCCACCGGAGGGATCGCGACCACCAGAGGGATCACGGCCGCCGGAGGGACCTTGGCCAGTGGATGGACCCTTGCCGTTGGAAGGTCCTTGTCCGGTTGAAGGTCCTTGATCCCGGAGTGGATTCTGCGGAGCCCCGGCCGGCGTGGGAATCTGCTCGCTGCCGCTGACGAGCATCACGCCCGTTGAAGAGCGCCGGGCGACGAGCCGCTGCATGCGGGGCTGGCGGAGAGCGGCCGTGGCCGTGGTGGGCTGGTTCTTCGAGGGGAGCCGAATTGTCTGCACGCCCGGCGGGATCTCGGCCCGGAGCACCTGGCGGCTGATCATCGTGATCGGCACCGACTTCCCGCCGGCGATGACGCTCGTGTCGTGGAGGTTGAAGCCCTTGCCGACGAGGAACACCGTCGTCGTGCCGTTCGGGTTGACCCCCTCGGCGCCGTAGTAGCCGACGAGCTCCGGGGCGAGATCGGTGACGCCGGTGTTGAAGAGCTCGAAGCCGCCGCTCGTGTTCTCGTAGGGGATCTGCGCGATCATCGTCTGGAGCGGCAGTTCGCGGTCGAGCTGGTCGACGCGCCGCATCAGCCTCGCCACCTCGCCATCGCGGTAGGCCCCGGCATTCTGCGCGCACATCGCGGCCGACTGCTGCATCGATTTGACGCTTCGGGAGAGCTTCATCGCCTGCCGCATGCTCTGGTCGGTCGACTTCGGGTTGGTGAGGGAAAACCAGTTGGTGCGGATGTCGAACGTCACGTAGGGAACGAACGACGGCATGACGATCATCGCCGTGCACTCGCGCATCCCCGGCTCGAGGCAGCGTTGGGAGAGATCCTGCTTCCGCGAGTTGGTGCCGATGAGCGTGTCGCGGAAGGCGGTGAGGTTGTTCTGCGTCGGGGGCGACTGGATGCGGGGGTAGAAGCGCCAGCCGAAGGTGTCGGCGCCGTGCGTGAAGCCGACGGCGGTTTGGTTGAGGCCGATCGTCGCCATGTTCGTCTGCAGGGCGCGGTCGTAGCGGGCCATCGTCTGCCGATTCGCACGGCCGTGGGCCACCGACATCGCCAGGGCCAGCTGCATTTCGCGGCGCTGCGAAAACATGTCTTCCACGTTCTGCTCGTCGGAGACCGGATCGAGGGCGAAGATCCGGATTGGCCAGCGGCGGCGGACGTAGTCGTTGAAACCGTCTCGGCTCTCCGGAGAGGGATTCGGGCCGTAGAACGGGCCGGCGAAGGCGCAGTTCCCGGTGAAGCCCTTGGAGGCGGAGATGTTCCGCATGTCTTCGATGAGCCGCTCGTTGAGGAGCGCCGATTCGACGAGGATCATCCAGGCGAGCACCGCCGTCGTCGTCCGGCAGATCTTGCAGGGGCCGACGTCGTTCTCGCACGATCCCCGGCAGGCACAGCCCAGGCAGGGCTCGGTGACCGTGTGGCTCAATGGTGCCTCGTCGTCGAGGCCGAGCGACTCGAAGAACGCCCGGCGCCGCAGTTCGAGCTCCCCCATCCGATGGCTGCGGATCAGCTCCGCGAGGTTCCAGCCCGGCATCTCCTCCCACACCGCCGCCTGCCGCTCCTGCGAGAGGAAATCGTAGGCTGCCTGGAGCTCCTCGCCGAGGAAGCCGCGGACGTCGTTGTATTCGAGGCAGGGACGGTTGGCCGGGTTGGCCCCGAGGGCCTCGAAGGTGGCCCGGAGCATCAGCGCCACCTGGACCTCGCCGACGACATCGACGAGCTCTTCCGGCGGGAGCGGCATCCGCGCTCGCCGCATCTTCGCCGTCGGCACCGACACCGACACGGTGTGCGACCGCATCGCCTTGCGCACCTTCGCCACGAGCTTCCGCCGCTGGTCGTCACGAACGGGATCGGGGGTGTCCTCCCCGCCGGGGACGATCCGCCCGTTGGGGAGAACTCTGGCCTCGAAGGCGTTGATATCCTGCGCGAGCCCCGTCATGCACAGCGCGGTGCGGACCTCGCCGTTGTTGACGGCGAAGGTCAGCCCTGGAGCGAGGAGATCGATGAGGTCGTTGATCACCATGTTGCGGAACGTCGTGGGGAGGAGGTCGTCCCCCAGCTGCGCTTCGCCGATCACGGTCACCTCGGCGCCATGCCCCTGCTGCGTGTTCTTCCCGGGGAGGATCGAGATCGGGATGCGGACGAGATTGAGCGCGTAGCCGGGGGAGTCGACGGTGTCGTCCCCCTCGTTGATCCGTCGCAGCTCGTCGAGGTGGCCGATGTACTGCGAGAGATGATCGAGGTGGATCGACGGCTCCAGGCTGACGGCGTTGTTGTTCCCCATGCCAAAGCTTGCGAACGGCTGCTGCGTTCCGGTCGTGAACGGCGCCGTGCGGTCGATGACACCGCTGGAGGGATCGACGGGATTGGAGATCATGTTCTGGACGGTGGTGGTGCTCTGGGGCGTCGCCCCGGCGCTCCCGTGGCTCATCGCCATCGCCAAGCCGACGAATGACTGGTCGCTGCGGCTGATGCTCGCGTTGTTGAGATCCTGGAAGTTGCCCAGCTGGGCCTTCATTTGCGATTCGTATTCGTAGCGATGGCGGGTGAGCCGGCTCTGGCCCCACACATCCGGCTGCTTGGCGACGATCGAGCCGTAGGTGTCGATGTGGTGCTCGAGCCAGTCGATCTCGCTGGCGAGCTGCTCGACGGAGTCGTCCTTGCAGGTGGCCGGCTTTTCGCGGTGGAGCGTCTGGGCCGCGGCCTTGAGCCCGCGCATGAGGCCGAGCGGATCGCCGGCGCTGGCCGACGGGGCGGTTGCCATGAGGGAGGCAAGCGCGCCGGGCATGGCGATCAGCGGGAGGGCCCTGCGGAGGGTGAATAGAATCGTGAACCGGGCCATGACAATCCCCTCATTGCTTGCTGCCGGAGGCGGCCGGGCGGATAATCCGCACGATCGTCAGCGTCTTCTTCGATCGACACGCGCCCGCTGCCGTACGCAGACTCGCTGCCGTGATCGGGAGTCATTCCGCAGCCTTCCCTTCCTCTCGGGTTTTCCGGAGTTGCCGAAATGCCCCAGCCTGCCCTCGGTGGTGGCCCTCGTTCGGTTCCCTGCCGATCGTCGATCCAGTGCATCGTCCCCCCGTACATGCTCGACCGGCTGGCGCGTTCAGCCGACGCGAAGGTCCGCGACCGGGCGATTGCCGGGCTCACCCGCGCGGCGGCCGTCCGGGCAGTGCGGGCCTTCGCCCAGGAGATTCCCGGAATGATGGCGGTGCCGTCGCCGGCCGCCTCGAAAAACCGGCTTGTCTATGACGCCAAGGGGAAGGACAGCCTCCCCGGCAAGCTCGTCCGCAGCGAGGGGCAGAAGAAATCGGCCGATGTCGCGGTCAACGAGGCCTACGACCACTGCGGCGACACCTACGACTTCTACCGCGAGCTTTTTGATCGCAACTCCCTCGACGGCAGCGGCATGACGCTGATCTCCACCGTCCATGTCGGCGAGCCCGACCAAGTTGGAAAGTTTCAGCCGATGGACAACGCCTTCTGGGACGGTGCCCAGATGGCCTACGGCGACGGCGACGGCGTCGTCTTCCAACGCTTCACGCGCAGCCTCGACGTCGTGGCCCACGAGCTCACCCACGGCGTCCAGTCGTTCACGAGCAATCTCGTCTACCGCGGCGAGTCGGGGGCCCTCAACGAGCACTTCTCCGATGTCTTCGGGATCCTCGTCCGCCAGTGGAAGCTCGGCGAGCAGGCCGACAAGGCCTCGTGGCTGATCGGGGCCGAAGTCCTCGTGCCGGCGAAGACGCGGCGGGCGATCCGCGACATGGAAAACCCCGGCACGGCCTATGTCGACGACCCCGATCTCGGCACCGATCCGCAGCCGGCCCACATGAAGGATTTTTATTCGGGCTCTGCCGACAATGGCGGCGTCCATCTCAATTCAGGGATTCCCAATCGGGCCTTCGCGCTCGTCGCCAAAGAGCTTGGCGGCTTCGCCTGGGAAACGGCGGGGCGGATCTGGTACGACGCGATGTTCCAGCTGTCGAGCCGCAGCAAATTTGCCGACATCCAAGCGATCACGACGCAGATCGCGGCCGACGACAAACGCTTCGGCAAAGACGCCAAGAAGATCGTCGCCGCGGCCTGGAAGAAGGTGGGGCTGTAAATGGCAGGCGAGGAATCCACCCGTGCGCCGCTGAAGGTCGCCTTCGAGCAGTCGGGGGGCTTCGCCGGCCTCGTGAAGGGCTGCGTGCTCGACGCTGACGAACTCCCCGCCGACGAGAGCGCCGAGTTGCACAGGCTCGTCGCCTCGAGTGGGCTCGACGTCTCGACCGAAGATCTCTCGCGCGGCGCCCGCGACCGGCGGCAGATAGCGATCACGATCGAGCGCGGCGGCGAGCGCGTCGAGCTTGTCTGCGATGACGGCTCGACGCCGGAAGGGGCCCGGCCCCTTGTCGCCTTCCTTGCCGCCCGGGCCCGGCCGCAGCGGCCGTAGGGGCTTTGGGGCGGGGGCGGTCGGGTGCCGTCCCGAAGCGTGCGACCCCGGGCCGGGGGGGCCAGTGCCCCGTCGCCGGACGTTCGCGTTGGCCTTCCCGGCCAACGCTTCACTCGGGTGCCGGCTGCGCTTCGCCATCCATGGCTGCGCTTGCCTGCAACGCCGGCTCTCGGGGCACGGGCACCCCCGGCCCTACCGTGGTGGGTTTGCTGGGGCCGGGTGCGGTCGTGGCCGGGCGGCGATCCGGGGCACTCCCCGATGATCTTCGCGAGAAGACGTTTCGGGCGTACACTCTTCGAAGGCGACAAGCCGGAGGATTTCCATGACGATCGACGACAGGCAGACACAGCCGCCCCTCCACTTCGAAGTGACGGTGGGGGAGGAGGGGCGCCTTGAAATCGTTGGCCCCTTCCGGGCCGGTCAACGCTTGACGGTGCTCGTGATCCAGGAGCCGTCGGAGTTTCAAGATCTGGCCGCGGCTGCCTCGTCGAGCCTCGGGTTCTGGGACAATCCCCTCGATGACGAGGACTGGAATGAACCCACGGCAGGGTGACATCGTCCTCGTCCCGGTGCCGTTCACCGATCTGTCGAGCCACAAGCGGCGTCCGGTCGTCATTCTGTCGTCAGACGTCTACAACGACGCCTCACCGGATTTCATCGTCGTGGCAATGACTTCCACCCCCGTGCAGACCCGTTGGTCTCTTCCGATCACGGACAATGATCTGCGTGCAGGCCGGCTCAACCGGCCCGGGACGGTCCGTGCCGACAAGATCTACACGCTCGCTCAATCGCTCGCCGTGAGTCGTTTCGGGAGAGTGACTGACGAGATGCTCGGTCGTATCCGTGAAACGCTCGTCAACGCTCTCGAGGCGGAGGCGAGCCGCTCCGGGGCATGAAGCTCGGATCGCTGAAGGTCGGGCGACTCACCTCGTCTACTCACTGATAGACCATAAAACGGCGATCGACTCGGCTCCGGCCCTCGTGTTGTTCGCCGGGCCGGGGGTGCCCATGCCCCGTCGCCGGACGTTCGCCTCGGCCATCCATGGCCTCGGCTCTCTCCGCGCCGCTTGCGCTTCGCCCTCCGGGCTGCGCTGACCGGCGAGGCCGGCTCTCGGAGCACGGGCACCCCCGGCCCTACCGAGTTGGTTGTGGACGGGGGCGGGCGTTCGCGTTCGTGTTCGCCCCCCGTCACTCCCCGATGATCTTCACCAGCACGCGTTTCGGTCGGCGGCCGTCGAACTCGCCGTAGAAGATCTGCTCCCAGGGGCCGAAGTCGAGTTTGCCGTCGGTGATCGCCACGACGACCTCGCGCCCCATGATCTGTCGCTTCATGTGGGCATCGGCGTTGTCCTCGCCAGTGCGGTTGTGGGCGTAGGCCTGCGGGGAGGCATTGAAGGGGGCGAGGGTCTCGAGCCACTTCTTGTAATCGGCGTGGAGTCCGGGTTCGTCGTCGTTGATAAACACGCTCGCCGTGATGTGCATGGCGTTGACGAGGCACAGCCCTTCGCGAACGCCGCTCGCGACCACGAGCTTCGTGACATCGGGCGTGATGTTGCAAAACGCCATTCGTTCGGGGAGCGTGAACGTCAGGTGGGTGGTGTGGGATTTCATGATGGAGAGTATTCTAGCCCCTTCGGCAGCGGGGGACGGGCGGCTGCGCAATCCTTGGAAACCGGTCGATCGTACGCCGTGGCATCGCCTCAGTCTCTCGGCGGGAAGGGCGGCGGCGATGCCTGATATCAGCATGAACTACGACATCCGCTTTCGGGCGTGGCGGTCGGTGCTTCTCGGGACGGTCGCGATGATCGCGGGCGTCGTCGGCGCGAGCGTCTCCTCGCCGTGGTGGCTGCTGTTGCTGCCGATCGGCGTGACGTCGATCTTCCGCCTCGAAACGAACGTCGCCTTGGCGACGCTCGCCGACATGAAACGCTCTGGTACGCCCGTCTTGGTGCTCGGGCCCCGCTTCTATGGCGTCCTCCACGGCCGCTTCTGCCGGGGGACGACGACCCTGCCCCAGGTGTCGTGCTTCGCGGAGGGGAGGGAGGCGCCGGTGGAGAACGCGACCGACGCCGCGTCCGGGAAGCCGGGGATACGGAAGAAGCCGTGGAGCCCAGGTTTCAGCGTGGCGATCGACGACATCGTCTCGGTGCACTCAACCTCCGGCGAGAAGACGATCCGACTCGGGCTCCGGGACCGGGTCGAAGAAATCGACTGCACGATGCCCTTCGAGCGCGACGAGGTGCTGAAGTTGCTCCGGCCGGCCTGCGCGTGGTCGGTCGAGACGACCCGACGAAAGGTCTTCAGGGTCGACTTGAGGTCGTGGATCTTCTGCCTGCCACTGACGCTCTTCGCGGCGACGATCACCCTCACGGCGGTCGGTCTCGTCCAGCCGCAACAGATGCCGCTGGCCGATTGGAACGACATCGGCGGGATTCGGGGGAAGGGAAGGGGGCTGGCGGTGCTTTGGGTGATGGCGAGCCAGGCCTACCGGTTCGTCGTCGAACAGTGCCCGCCGGTGGTGGCCGGGGGCGTCGGCCTCGTCGGCACGATCGCCTTCGGGGCCCTCCTCGCCACCCTCCAGTGGCCGTGGCTCACCGATGAAACCTGGACCAACCCCCGCCCGCCCGGCGCCGGCGATTGAAGCCTCCGGTGGCGAGCCCGGCGGAGGCTCACTTCTTCCAGACCGTCTTCCCCTCTTTGATCGTCTCGAGCACCTCGATGGTCTCGATCTCCGCCGCCGGCACCGCTGTCGGGTCGGCCGAGAGGATGACGAGGTCGGCGAGCTTGCCGGTCTCGATAGAGCCTTTCTTAGCCTCCTCGCCGTACATCCGGGCGCCGTCGAGCGTGATCGCGCGGAGCGCTTCGAGCGGCCCGATCCGCTCGGCTTCAGCGAGGATCACGCCTGAGCGCGTCTGTCGGTTCACCGCCGTGTGGATCGTGAACAGCTGATCGAGCGGGGAAACGTTGAAGTCGGTGTGGTTCGTCGGATGGAGGCCGAGGGCGAGGGCCGACTTCAGCGGGCTGATGGAGGCCGCCTGCTCCGCGCCCCGGTTGGCGACGTGCGTGTCGCCGAAATAAAAGCAGTGGAGCGTGAAGAAGGAGGGAGTGATGTCCCAGGCGGCATACTTCTCCAACTGGTCGCGGCGGATGAACTGCGAATGGATGCCGACGGTGCCCCGTGGCTTCGTCGGGTCGCCTGCCGAAGCGAAGCGATGGGCCTCGAGGAGGCTGTCGATCGCCGCGTCGCCGTTGCAGTGGACGAAGAGCGTGGCGCCGCCGTCGTAGACCTGCTTCACCCAGTCGTTGATCTGCGCCTGGGGGAAGGAGAGTTCCCCACGCCAGGCCTTCTGCCCCGCCGGTCCGTCGGTGAGGTAGGGGGTGGTGAAGGCGGCCGTCTTTCCCTGCGGGGAGCCGTCGGTGACGATCTTGACACCCCCGATCCGGAGCCGATTGCGGTAGTCCGGCTCGTTGGCCGGCGGCTTGCCGGCGAAGACCGCGTCGATCTCGGTGATGAAGGGGAGCGCGACGAGGTCGAGCTTCAGGCTGCCGCGGTCGGCGAAGACGCGGAGGAGATCGAGCTGGTGCTTCATCGTCGCCCCCTCCTGGGCCGTCGTGATCCCGGCGCGGAGGTAGAGATCCTGGCCCGATTCGAGGATCGCCAAAAGCTCGTCGTCGCCGGGGGAGGGGAGCTTCGCGAAGATCGGCATGAAGGCCGTCTCGAAAAGGAGACCGTCGGGCTCTTGCGAACCGGCCTCGCGGCCGATCACGCCGCCGACAGGCGTGGGTGTGGCGGCGGTGACGTCGTAAGCCGCAAGGGCCTTCGAATTGAGCTTCGCCCCATGCCCAGAGACATGGACGATGAAAACGGGGTTGTCGGGGAACGCCCGGTCGAGTTCGGCCTTCGTCGGAAATCGCTTTTCCGCGAGGAGATCGGGATCGCAGCCGAATCCCATCACGAACTCGCCCCGGCCGATCTTGCGGCGCTCCCTGATGCGCTCAAGGGCCGCGATCACGTCGGCCACGTTCCGACAGGGGCCGGCCGGCGGCGAGGCGCACAGGGCCTGCGTCTGCACGTCAATCAACGAGAAGAAGTGGCTGTGGCCATCGATGAACCCGGGCACAAGCGTGTGGCCGGCAAGGTCGACGACCTCCGTCTGCTCACCGCGGCGGGCGAACACATCGGCCCTTGAACCGACGGCCACGATCCGCCCCTTCGCCACCGCCACCGCTTCGACGCTGGGCTGGGAGTCATTGACCGTGAGGATCGTGCCGCCGACGAAGATGCGCTCGGCAGCCGGCTCTGCGGCCCGGCCCACCAGGCCACCGGTGAGGAGCCAACCGAGGATGGGAAGGAGAAGACGATGCCTGCCAAACGCTGCCACGCGAACAACTCCCGGAGAAAAGGCCCCGAAGGGCAAGCCCGACACGACCGGCGGCGTCTGAAAACGACGTCGCCCTGCCATATCCTCCGGAAGATCCGCGCGGCCTGCAAGGATTCCGCGAGCGTGACGGCCTGAGTTGCTCCGCGAACTTCGCGCATCAGACGTTGAGCGGCAGCCGGGCCGGTCGACGGCGGGGGCGGATCACGGCCCGCTCCTCGGGGAGGGCAAAGCCGCGCGGAAGCTCGATCCAGAGGGCATTGAGGGAGAGATTGACGTCGAGAAGAAAAAGCCCGAGTGAGAGGAGAAGGGAGAGGAGACAGGCGATGAGGAGTCCGATCGCCGCCCCAGCAACGTCGACTTTCGCGACCGACCCCGTCACGAGTACCACCATGAGGAGGACGGCGAGCAACACACTCCCCGCCGCCGTGCCGACACATCCGCGGAGGAACCTGGCCCGCTGGGAAAGCACGTAGAGTTGTCGACGGGCATCGGCCCGACCGGAGCCGGAAAGGGCAGAGGCCGAGAGAGCGATGCTCCGCGCCCGCTCGACCACCGTGGCAAACCGCTGCGACATGCACAGCAGCAACAGCCCGACCCCGGAAACGAGCGTCGCCGGGGCGATTGCCATTTGAAGAATCGGGAAAAGTT
>CANGGT010000159.1 GCA_947453375.1 Planctomycetaceae bacterium | reverse complement strand
GGGGCCGAGCGTCTCGACCGTCGCCGGGATCGCCGCGGCCAGACCGGCGATCCGGCTCGACACCATCAAGTCGGGGCTGAGGAGAAGGATCGTGATCGCGTCGGCCATCGGCGTGCGTTCCTGACTGGCTGTGGAGGATGAAACCCGCCGCTGGTGACCGTGGCTCCGGTCAGAGCCGCGGCAGCGTCACGCTCGCGTCGAGCACCTTCTTGATCCGGGCCTGGGTCTCGACGAGGTGGGCCCGGGAGTAGTCGTCGAGCTTCACGTCCCCCTTCGCCAACAACGCCCCGATCCGGCTGTCGAGGCTGCGGAGTTGGGCCGCCGCGATCACCTGGGCGTCGGGGGTGCCGCCGCTGCCGACGGCGAGGGCCGACAGCCGCGACAGATACGAGCGCTGCAGCGAGCGCCTCAGGCTTCCGATCGCCGGCTTCCGGACGGTGTAGTCCCCCGGCTGGATCGAATCGACTTCGGAGAGGATCGCCTTGGTGAGCCGGTCGAGGAGTTCGGCGGTCGTGAAGGCATCCTGATCGGCCGGGACCTTGAGCTCACTGTCGCGGATCCGGGTGAGCGTGAGCGGATCCATGAGCCGGCCGAGGACCCGGTCCTGCCACATGAGGATCACGTCGTGGATGGGATAGTCTTCCCGGTCCGCTTCGCTCGAGCCCCAGTGCATCCAACGCGTCGAGACGAGCTGGTTGTAGAGCTCCGGCGGGAAGCTGAACGGTTGGGCCGAGAACATCTGCTGCTCGAGGAGCGTCAGGGCGTCGCGCTGCTTCTGGGCCTCGACGACGCGGAACGGCACCGGGGCATTGGGATCCCCCTTGTGGGCCCGCGAGGTGTTGAGGCCGCCGACGAGCCGGGCGGCGAAGTTCATCGCATTGCCGTGTGCCGTCAGCAGCACGCCGAACGCCTGGCGAACGCGCTCGTAGCCGGGCGTCTTGCCGCTCGGATCCTTGGCGGTCATCCGTTCGACGAGCGTCGGCATCACCTGGGCGACGAGCTCGGCCCGGTTGCGGGCAAACTCGACTGGATCGCTGCCCAAGTCGAAGCGGTTCGACATCGGATCGGGGTCGCCCGGCTGGGTGTCCTCGTCGGTCGAGTAGGCGAGTTGCGGCTCACCGGCGCGGCCGGCGATCTTCTCGAGCTCCGCCAGCTCCGCCTCGGGGCTCCCGCCACCGACCGGCTTGTAGCCGTATTCGATCGCCCACAGGTCGTAGGGGCCGAGCTTGGCGGTGTAGTAATCCCCCTGCGGCTTCCCCTTCGGGCTGATGTTCGCCGGGATGTAATCCATGACGCTCGTGCTCGCGCCGGTCTGTGCCACCTTGGCCGGATCGTTGATCTCAGCGAGGGTCAAAAGCGAGCTGCCCTTGAAGTTGTGGCGGAGGCCGAGGGTGTGGCCGAGTTCGTGGCTGGTGACGAGCTTGAGTCCCTGTACGACGAGCTTCTCCTTGTCGGCCTCGGTGAGGCCGTTGCCGGCGACGGCCAGCGCCGTGGCAGCGAGCGCCGTCTCGCGGGCATGGCCGTCAAACAGCATGCAGGCGCTACAGGCATGGCCAGCGCCGTGGCCGTGCGTGCCGGCGACGCGCCCCGAGCCTGAGGGGAGGATGCCCGCCGCGGCCGTCGGGCCATCGGTGAGCATTGCCACTGCCTGCGGCGTGAAGTTTTCGTATTCGCGGCGCCAGAACTGGAGGAAGTCGCCGTCGAAGATGATGTCGGCGTCGAGGATCTGCCCGGTGCGCGGGTTCACCCGGCTGGGGCCCATCGCGAAGCCGGCTCCGGCGGTGATCCAGCGGAAGGTGTTGTAATTCACATCCTCCGGATCCCAGTCGGTCTGGTCGGGCTGCTGGCGGACTTCGATGGCGCTGGCGAAGCCGGCCTTCTGGAAGGCTTCGTTCCAGGCCTCGATCCCCTCACGGATCGGCTGCCGGTACCTGAACGGCACCGTCTTCTCGATCCAGAAGACGATCGGCTTCTTCGGCGGCGAGATCGGTGCCGAGGGATCGGCCTTCTCGAGCTGCCAGCGATTGATGTAGCGGACGAAGCGATCCTCGTCGACGTTTTGCGAGAAGTCCTTGAGGGCGGTGACGAAGTAGCCGACCCGGTTGTCGGCCAGCCGCGGCCGGTAGCCGTTCTGCGGCAGCATGCTCACCGAATAGTGGACGTTGACGGTGACGCCGCGGCTGTCGGCGACGGTGTCGAGCTCTGCCTGGCCGCCGGAGCCGTAGGTGGCGGCGACTTCGAGCTCGGTGTTGTCGGGGAAGTTTTTCACGCGCGACCAGGTGGAGCGGTCGCGGGCGAAGGAGAAGCCGGGGAGCGTGCGGCCGATCTGGGGGAGATCAGTCATGAAGATCGCCGACAGGTCGATGACCGGCGCGCCGTTGGCGGCATAGGTGGCGATCGGCACGCTGAACAGCACGCTGTCGGTGTAGGCCAGGTCGACCGCCTTCTCCTCGGGGCTCCCCTTGTCGGCAAAGAAGCGGACATTGCGGCGGACGACATGGATGTTGTCGTCGACTTTGCGAAACTGCCAGATCCAGTCGTCACCGAATCCCCAGCTCATGCCGCCGAGGAGTTGGCCGTCGCCGATCCCCTTGGCGATCGAGATCAAGACGAACAGCTCGCGGCCGAGAATCGAGTCGGGGAGTTCGGCCCACACCTTGTCGTCCTTGCGGTGGAGGGTGATCAGCCCGGGGATCCGGGTCGCATCCTTGACGACGGTGGCAAACGGCGGCTTCCCCCCCTTCCCTTCGGGGGCCGGGGGGGGAGCCGGAGGTGCTGCGGGGGGCGCCGCCGGGGCGTCGACCTTGACGGTGTCAGGAGCCGGAATCGCGGCCGGCTCCTCGGCGCGGGCCGAGGTGACATCGGCGGCGCCGATCGCCAGGGCAACCATCGCCGCAGTAGCGGAAAAACAGGGGCCAAGGGGGCGGAAGCAACGGCCGAAGCTGGTGAGCATGCGTCAGATTCCCTCAAATGGGGCGGTCGGTCGGTACCGAAGGAGCAACGTGTGGCCTCAGCGGCAAGCGAAACGGCGGGGAAAGGATCGACCCTCGACCCGACCTCGCAGAGTAGCATCGTATGTCTGAGGGGGCCAATTTCTCGTTCAAAACCGTCTGGAGGAGCCCGATCAGGGTTCGAAGGAACCAGGACTGCCCCCCCTGGCTCGATCGGCAGACATCATCGCCCTTGGCAGGCCTGAACCTCTTCGCCGTTCCCTCCTCGACGGGGGAAGAGCCGTTTCCCGGGGCTGCCAAGCTGGTTCGATTCCCTTTCTTCGCCCATCAAAATCCAACCGAAAACCGATTTCTTGACCGAAATGAAAGCGTTTCCTACGGTGGACCCCAGGAGAGGGGGAGGGCCCTTTTCCAAGACGTAGTTCGAGGAGAGAACCAGTGCATCGGCGAAACTCCACAAAACGCCCCCCCTCCCCCGCACGCACGCTCCTCTGCTCGCTGTGATTGAGCGCCTCGAGTCCCGGGCGATGCTCGCCGGATTAGGGCAGGATTCCTTGGGCGGTTTGGGATCGATCACGGCTGTCTTACTGCCTGGTGTCTCCTCTCCCCCTGGAATCGTTTTCAACGGTGGCAGCCCCACGCTCGGCTCGGCAGCAGGCAACGGTGGTTCCCAATCAAACGGTCCAGTGCTGTTGAGCGGCACGGGATCGGGGACCAGCTCCACACCCTCTGGGACAGGCAGCAGTTCCACCCCAAATGGCCCGGTGCTCTTTGGCGGCACGGGATCGGGGTCAGGTTCATCCACCGGCGGGAGCAGCAGTTCCACCCCAAACGGCCCGGTGCTCTTTGGCGGCACGGGATCGGGGTTAGGTTCATCCACCGGCGGGAGCGGTAGTTCCACCCCGAATGGCCCGGTGCTCCAGGGCGGCTCAGGATTGGGGGCAGGTTCATCCACCAGCGGGAGCGGCAGTCCCACCCCGAATGGCCCGGTGCTCTTTGGCGGCTCGGGATCGGGAACCGGTTCATCCACCAGCGGGAGCGCCAGTTCCACCCCGAATGGCCCGGTGCTCTTTGGCGGCACGGGATTGGGGACCGGCTCATCCAATTCCACGACTGGAGGCAGTCCCGATCCAAACAGTCCGGTGCTCTTGTCGCAGTACACCGGGGGCTCAAACGCTGGCACGCAGGGCAGCGGTTCGAATACTGGGGGCACTCTGAGCGGAAGCGACCTTTGGCTCTTGTACGGCGCCGGACTAGGGGCTGGTTCCTCGTCCTTTGGGGCCAGTGGTGGTTCGTCGTCGAACCTCCTGACACTGTTGTCGCAGTATCAGGAAGGCTCGAACGTTGGCGGACAGGGCAATGGCACCGGTGGCACCCTCACAAACGCCGAAATCTGGCGTATGTACTGGTCAGGTGCTGGGGCCGGTTCCTCGTCAGGCCCAGCCAACGGCTCTCTTGCGAACGACTCGACGCTTGAGGCGAAGTACACCGGCGGCTCGGGCGGCGGTCTGGTTTTCTTCGTCACAGGAGCGACCGGGGCGGATGCGGCCAGCTCGGGGAGCCAACGGGGAATAACCGCATCGACCACACTCACGCTTGCAGATGGCCAATCGCCCGCGATGACCACGCCGCTGGTCTACCAGCCCGGTAGCGACGACGGGCCGGGGCTCGTCTCGGCCGTGTGGACGGGCGGCGAAGAAGATGTGCAATTCGTTCTTGTCGCGGACACAGCGACTGACGGCGACTCAACGTCGGAGGGTGGTAGTTTGATAGCCACGATAGGTGGCGTAGCAGGCGATGTCGGAGGCTATGTCGGGCGATCGTCGAAAAGCCTGATTCTTGGCGACTGGACCGACGAGAAGCCGACGGAGCTGTCCATCGGCGCTGGCATCGGCCTGGGTGTTCTCGGCGTTGATTTGCCTTTGGACCTCCGCGACCTTAGCCATACGCTCACGCATCGAGAGTGGTCCTATAAATGGGGCGAAACACTTGCCTACAACACCATTGGCTTGATCCCGCTCATCGGCGTGATCAAGAATCTCAAGAACGCCAAGAAGCTCAAGTATCTTGACGACGCGAGTGAGCTTGCCAAGCGATCTGACGATGCTGCTGACGCCGCTGGCGACGCGGGGCGGAGAGCCCCTCCGGCGTCCGATCCACCCTCCCAGCCTCCATCCAAGGCACCGTCCGGTCCGCAGGAACCGCGCGGCCCTCTCTTCATCGGCACGCCGAACGGCAGGGTATTTCGAATTCCGGAGGGTTGGGTCGGCAGACCGGCGGATAATGGAAAAGGGATTGTCTTTCAAAGGCCCGGCGCAGATGGAAATTCGGACATGATTCGGATCATGGATCCGACTCCCGATAATCCGAGTGGCTATTTTCGCTATTACAATAGCCACGGCCAGCCACTCGATCCCCTCGGGAAACCGGGTCGGGAAGCCGCGACTCACATTCCGATAGACTATGACGGACCACTACCGAAATGGCCACGATAACCCGAGGCAATAAAATGGCGGACTCCGAATCCTTGGTCCTCCCGTTGAGTGGGATGCAGGTTACGCAGTTGCAGTTTGATTACGCGTTCGGGATCAACTTCTGCGAAGACGAGAAAATGTTCTCGCTCAGGATTGGCATGCCATTGACAACGACCGCTGGACCGATCACCGAGACGTACGACCCAGAACACTGCGTTCAATGCGGGCCGCTCTTGGCCTTGCTGCATACCTGCGTTCTTTCAGCGACGGCAACGAGGAAGGGACGGCTGGAAATGGTCTTTACGAACGGTCTCACGATATGCGTAGAACCGCACCCTCAGTTCGAGGCGTGGGAGCTTGTCGGCAGCGATGGAACGCGGGTCATCTCGGTTCCTGGAGGCGACCTTGTGACGTGGAGTGCTCATCTCGTTAAGGATGAGAACGCTGCCCGGTTGTAACAGGGCCATTGCTCGTCCGGCTCTCGCAGTATCTCAGGCCTGCTGGCTAGCGGTAGATGGCATGCCCGATAAAGCAGCGACTTTTCTGTAAATCGAGGTTTTCAGCGGCGGTTCATCTGGCTTCCATGTTCGGTCGGGCACGTTCAGTTTCCCGGTCATCGCTGATCCCGGCGGCCTGCACGCCTGCTGCCACTCCCCTGCCACGGAAATCCCCGAAGAGCCTGCCTCTGGGTGCTGCGGCAAAAGAGCAGCGCTCGATGCTCGCCGGCAACCACCTCGTCGAGCAGTTCCTCCAGATGCGTTCGCTTGGCCGAGCCCTCGGCCCGGACGGGGGCCGGGCGCCCGCGCAAAAAACAGCCCGCCGGAGCCATGGATTGCCAGTCGGGCGTAAAGAAAGTGGCGGCGACTCCACGAGGCCCGGTGCATGAGATTGAGCGTTTCGGGGAGAATCGACGCATGCTCCTGAAGCCTGATGACGCCAAACCGACCCCGACAATCGTCCGCCGCTGGTTCCCCACGACCCGGTGCCGGGTCAGTCCCCTCTCCTCCGCTGGCTTGAGCGGCAGCCCGGTGTGGCTCGTGGAGCCGGATGAAGCTCTCCCTCTCTGCCGTGGGCCAAGGCGTTTCGTGCTAAAGGGCTTTGCCGACGGCTGGCCGCGGGAGCGGGCCGAGGCGATCCACCGGTGGATGGCGGCGGCACGGCGGGCGGGCGTCGGGGCCGTGCCTGCGAATCTGGAGGTCGCCGCGGCGGGTGGGGCCGAGCCGACGACGATCGCCACCGACGGCGACGGGCGGTGTTTCGAGCTGACGGAGTGGTGCCCCGGCCAACCGGTCGCGGCTCCCTCGCCAGGGCAGGCCATCGCGGCGCTCGAGACGCTCGCCCGGATTCATGTCGCGCTTCGGGAGGCCGGTGGCAGCGAGGAGACGCCCACGGCTTCGCCGCCGGCGTGGGCACGGCGGGCCGAGGCCCTGCGGGCCGTCATGGCCCGCGGCTGGGACTTTCCGACGAACGGGAGCCTCTCGCCGCTCCAAGCGGCGGTCGCCGAGCGTCGCCGGGCCGCCGCGGCAATCCTCCGGGAACAGGGGGGGCTTTCGTACCTCTCCCGCCTGGCAGCCGTCGTGCCGCCGGCGGTGCCCCTCCAGCCGGTGCTTCGCGACGTCTGGCAGGCGCACGTGCTCTTCGTGGGGGACGAGGTGACGGCGGTGATCGACTGGCATGCCGCCGGCATCGATACCCCCGCCACGGATCTCGCGCGACTTCTGGGAAGCTGGGAGAGGCCGCGGCCGGCGTCGGTCGGCGCTGATTCCTTGAGTGTCGTGTGGGGGGAGGCGCTCGAGGCCTACCGGGCGATCCGGCCTCTTTCCCGGGAAGAATCGGCCCTCATCGACCTCCTCGATCTTGCGGGGGTGGTCGGGGGCCTGCACCACTGGTTTACGTGGCTCCTCGATGAAAAACGGGATTTCCCCGCCCCGTGCGCGGTGCTCGAGAGGGTCGATGCGCTCCTGAAAAACTTCGCTTTTTCCCGGGAAAAGACCGATGGAGGGAGCGGTGGGCTCCATTGACCCCCGGAAAACCGACCTTATACAATCGACAAGGTTTGCCTGCGTTGACGCTGACCTCCCTTCCCACAAGGAATGATCTGCCGATGCTGCGTCTGCCAGGATGGCTCCGCGGGCGATCGAAGCCCCCGATCGGCCGGGTGGTTCCGCTGATCCTCAGCCGGCTTTTCGCCGTGCTCTTGGCGTTCGCGATGCTCGCGGCGACGTGCCCGTTCGGGGTGGCCCAAAGCCCGCCCGCCTTCGATCCGCTCGGGGCCGTAAACGCTGCTTTGGGGAGCCCGATCACCGTCGCGGCCACCGTGGAGCCCGCCGCCTCCGACAAGCCGGCGACCCTCGTCGTCACCGCGACGCTCGAGGAGGGCTGGCACCTCTATGCCGTCACCCAGAAGCCCGGGGGACCGAAGGCGACCCGGATCACCGTCGACGCCGCCTCCCCGTGGCTGACGTCGGCGGCCTTCGTGCCCGATGAGCCACCCCACGTGCGGACAATTACCGACGTGCCGGCGTGGGCCGGACTCCAGGTCGAGGAGCACGAGGGGACGGTCGTCTGGCGAGCGCCGCTCGCGACGAATCCCGATGGGAAGGGGACGCAGATCACCGGCTCGGTGAGCGTGCAGATGTGCCGCGACACCTCCTGCTCGCCCCCCGCGTCGATCCCGTTTGCTGCCGATGCGCCCCCGGCCGGGGCCCCCGTCGCCGCAGCGACCGATGCCGGGGCCGTCGCCTTGCCCGGTGCCGCCACGGCGGTGATCGCCACCCACATCCCCCCCCGGGCCCATGCGAGCGTCGAGGCCGCGTTTGGCGCAGTCCGCAGCGGCGTGGATGAAGCGGGTGCGACGTCGACCTGGTGGCCGCTCATCGTTCGGCTTTCCCCCGACGCCGGCTATCACCTCTATGCCCCGGCCGGTTCGGCCGACAGCGACGTCGGGCAAGGAAAGCCGACGGTGGTGTCGGTCGCCGACCGGGCTGCGAGCGTGGTCGTCCTCGGGGCGATGCCGTCGCATTTGCCGGAGCTTGCCGCCGCCAACGGGGTCGATGGGCCGGTGACCTTCGAAGTGCTCCTCCCCGAATCGACCGCAGCCACGGCCGACGTCGTGATCGGCTTCCAGACCTGCACCGAGAGTTCGTGCGATCCACCGACGGCCGTCCGCATCGCCGCTCCCTTGCCCCCGCAGGCCTCCGGCCCGGAAAGCGGGATCGAGTTTCTCGCGGCGAAGTACGCCGAGGCGGCGAAGAAGCCGGTGCCGGTCCAAGCGGCGCCAACGGCGACGCGCCCAGTGCCGACGACGGCTCTCGCGCCACCGCCCGCTGATCGTCAGGCCCCCGCGACGTCCGTCGCCCCGCAGACGCTCGCCGGTCCGTCGCTCACGGCCGCCGCGCCGCTGCCTGCCGAGGTTCCGAAGCCGACGCTCTCCCTCCCCATGGCGCTCCTCTCCGGGCTCATCGGTGGGCTGATCCTCAATCTCATGCCCTGCGTGCTTCCCGTGCTCGGCCTGAAGCTGATGTCGTTCGCGCAGCAATCGGGCAAAGCACGGTCGGAGGTGTTCCGTACCAATCTCTGGTACTGCGCCGGCGTCTACGCGGTGTTCTTCGCGCTGGCCACGGCGAGCGTGGCGGCGAACATCGGCCTGGGGAGCCGCAACCTCGCCTGGGGCGAGCAGTTCACGTCGTCCACCTTCAACATCACGATGGCGGCGATCGTGTTCGCCTTCGCGCTCTCTTTCTTGGGCGTCTGGGAGTTGCCGATCCCCGGCTTCATCGGGGAAAAGGCGGGGCACCTGCAGTCGAAGGAGGGGCCGCTCGGGGCGTTTCTAAAAGGCGTGTTGAGCACGGTGTTGGCCACCCCCTGCAGCGGGCCGTTCCTCGGACCGGTGTTCGGCTTCACCCTCTCGCAGCCGACCTATGTCACCTACGGCGTGTTCGGCGCGATCGCCACCGGCATGGCCCTCCCCTACATCCTCGTCGGCCTCATTCCCGGGCTCGTGAAGTTTCTCCCCAAGCCCGGAATGTGGATGGAGACGCTCAAAGAGATCCTCGGCTTCGTGATGCTCGGCACGGTCGTGTTCCTGTTCACCTTCCTGAAACACGACTGGTTCGTGCCGACGTTCGCCTTGCTCGTCGGAATCTGGGCCGCTTGCTGGTGGATCGGCAAGGGGCAGGAAAAGAGCGGTGGCCCGGTCGGCTTCGGCCGCTGGCTGCAGGCTGCCGGCGTGGCCGCGGCGATCGGCTTCGCGGCTTTCACGTTTCTCGGGCCGGTGGAGTCGATCATCCCCTGGGAGCCGTTCTCGCGC
>CANGGT010000158.1 GCA_947453375.1 Planctomycetaceae bacterium | reverse complement strand
TTTCCAAGCTCAAGGAAGAGATCTGCGACATCGGCCGCCGGATCTACAACAAAGGCTTTGCCGCCGGAAACGACGGCAACATCTCCTTCCGCCTCGGCCCCAACGAGGTCCTCTGCACCCCGACGATGATCTCGAAGGGCTTCATGAAGCCCTCCGACCTGTGCATCGTCGACATGGAAGGGAATCAGATCGCCGGCGAACGGAAGCGTTCGAGCGAGATCCTCCTCCATCTCACGATCATGAAGGAGCGGCCCGACGTGAACAGCGTCGTCCACTGCCACCCGCCCCACGCCACCGCCTTCGCCGTGGCTCGTGAGCCGATCCCGCAGTGCGTTCTCCCGGAAGTCGAGGTTTTCCTCGGCGATATCCCGATCACGAAGTACGAGACCCCGGGCGGCCAGAAGTTTGCCGACACCGTCAAGCCGTACGTGAAGACGGCCAACGTCCTCATCCTCGCCAACCACGGCACGGTGAGCTTCGGCGAGACCGTCGAGAAGGCCTACTGGTGGACGGAGATCCTCGACGCCTACTGTCGGATCCTCATGCTCTCCCGCGATCTGGGACGCGTCACCTATCTCACGAAGCAGGAAACGAAGGAGCTCCTCGATCTCAAGCAGAAGTGGGGCTACAGCGACCCGCGTCTCGACAAGGGGATGGAGAACTGCGACATCTGCGCCAACGACGTTTTCCGTTCGAGCTGGGGCAACACCGGCGTGACCCGCAAGGCGTTCGACGCTCCCCCGCCGATGGGCGCCGATCCGCAGCCTGCTGCAGCGGCCCCCGCTGCCCCGGCGATCGACTACGACGTTCTCGTCAAGGCGGTCACCGAGCAGGTCTGCCGAGAGCTCGGAATTGGAGCCGCCTGAACGCCATACGTCCGGGTTTCCCGGGCTGACGATGCGCGCGGCGAAGGGAGGAGACGCCCGTTTCCTCGGGCCGGCGTCGAGCGAGCGGAGGCCATGGATGGCCGGAGAGAGCGTCCGGTGAGTGGGAGCGGGTCTCCCCGACCGGACTCGGAGATGGTTCGTTGGGTTTGGCGGACGGCACGCGAAGGAAACAAGCCATGAAGGTCGGGATCATCGGTGGTGGTGGGATCGTCGGCTCGTCGGCCGGCTTCGCGCTCCAACTCGGCGGCATCGTCCACGAGATCGTCCTCGTCGATGCCAATGCCGATCTGTCCGACGGCCAGGCGCTCGACATGCTCCACGGCACGGCGGCGATCGCCGACCAGGTCATCCGGGCGGGCGGTTATGCCGATCTGGCCGACGCCGACGTCATTTGCATCACCGCAGGACTTCGCCGCAAGCCCGACGAAAGCCGGCTGGCGCTCATCAATCGCAACGTTGAGCTGTTCCGCTCGATCCTCGCCACGATCCAGCAAGCGGGCCACAAGTCCGACTGCATCGTGCTCGTCGTTTCCAACCCGGTCGACATCCTCACGTACCTCGCCGAAAAGGAACTCAAGCTCCCCAAGGGCCGAGTCATCGGCCTCGGCACGCTCCTCGATACGCTCCGCTTCCGCAGCTTGCTCGCGATGAATCTCGGCGCTCCGGCGACGCAGGTGCAGGCGATGATCCTCGGAGAGCATGGCGACAGCATGGTGCCGGTGTGGAGCAGCGCCTCGATCGCCGGACTGCCGCTCGAGAAGTGGCCCGGCTACACGCCGAAGCTCGGGGCCGACGTCTTCCAGCGGGCGAAGACGAGCGGCGCCGAGATGATCAAGAAGAAGACCGGGGCTGGATTTGCCGTCGGCGTCTCGATCGCCGAGGTGATCCACGCGATCGCGCTGGACAGCAAGAAGGTGCTGCCGGTGTCGACGGTGTTCTCCGGAAGCGGCCCGGGCTCCGCCTACGGCCTCCGCGACGTGGCGATCTCGGTACCGACGCAGGTCGGCCGGGCCGGCGCCGAAAAAATCCTCGAGATCGAGATCTGGCCGAAGGAGCTCCAAGCGCTCCAGCGTTCGGCCGGTGTTCTCCGCGACACCCTCGCGTCGGTGTTCGGCGGCAAGACAGCCTGACGGCTCGGGCTAGGCCGGCGGTCGACAAGCCCCGGTGCCCCACCGCGGACTAGACTGTCCGCCGGTGCCATGGGCGTTCCGTGGACCAATGGTCCCTGGAGAGTCGCCGTCATGGCCCGATTGCCCGGTCTGCTTCTCTCGACACTCGTCACGGCGCTTGCCCTCCTGATCCTGCCGCCGACCTCGGCCGATGAGCCGGGGGCCGACACGGCGGCCAAGCCGATCGCTGGTTGGCGGCACGCCGGCCACGTCTGGCTGCTGACGGATTCCGAGGGGGCTGACCTGCCCGCCGACGCGATCCTCCACGACGTCCCCGTTGTCGTCCGCCTCGACGACGAGTTTTTCGATTTTTCCTCTTCCCTTCCGCACGGCGAGGACCTCCGTCTCACGTCCGAAGCGGGAGAAGTGCTCCCCTACGAGATCGAGTCGTGGGACCGGGAGAGGGGAACGGCCGTCGTCTGGGTGCGCGTCCCAGAGATCCGCGGCCAGGCCCGCCAGCGGCTCACGCTCCACTGGGGGAACCCCGACGCCCCGGCTGTCTCCGACGGCACCGCCGTTTTCGATGCCGTCAACGGCCACGTGGCCGTCTTCCACATGGACGCCCCCGTCCGTGATGCAACCGGCGGCGTCGAGACCCGCGACACCGGCACGGAGGCCGCAGAGGGAATCGTCGGCCCGGCGCGGCACTTCCCCGGCGGCGCGGGGGTGTTCTGCGGCGACACGATTGCCTCGCTTCCCTCGGGATCCTCCGACCACACCACGCAGGCCTGGCTCCGCTCGGAGGTCTCCAATGGCCGGGTCTTCGGCTGGGGGAACGAGGCAGCGCAGGGGAAGGTGATCATGAACTTTCGCAGCCCACCCCACGCCCGGATGGAGTGTTACTTTTCCGGCGCCGACGTCACCGGGGAGACGCGGCTGGCCAAGTCTGCGTGGGTCCATGTCGTCCACACCTACACCAAGGGGGAGTCGCTCCTCTACGTTAACGGCGTCCTCGACGGCACGACGCGCACCGACTCGGCTCCTTTGAAGATCGCGACCCCGGCGCGAATGTGGATCGGCGGATGGTATGACCAGTACGACTTCGCCGGGGACATCGACGAGGTGCGGGTGTCGAACGTCGTCCGCTCGCCCGCTTGGGCGAAGCTCGACTACGAAAACCAAAAACCGCTCCAGAGGCTCGTCGGCCACCCCGTCCAGCCGGGGGCCGACGTCGAAGTCTCACCCGCGTCGCTCGAACTCCGCGAGGGGGAGCGGGCCACCGTCACCGCCGGGGCGGGAGGAGCGATCAAGGTCTTCTGGGGGCTCGTCCGCGACGGCGAGGAGACGGTCATCGCTACCGACACGCTGCACCATGACATCGACGCCGGCCGGGTGACGGGAGACACGCAGGCCACGCTCCGCTTCCGTGCGGTCTATCCGGACGGCGCGAAGACCATCGACATCCCGATCACGATCCGGGAGGCGATCCCCGATCCTGTCTTCACGCTCGAGGCCCCCGCCGCCTGGAACGGCCGGGAGCCGATTCGGGTCGTCCCCCGCATCGCCAATCGCGCCGCGCTCGAGGCCGCAGGGGTCGCCGCGCTCGACGTCCACTGGCAGTCGGAAGGACCGGCGCTCGTCGACAAGGAGACGGCAGAAGGCCTCCTTCTCGAGCGGAGTCAAAACAGCGGCCGGCTCACCGTGACCGCGCGGATCGACAACGGTGGCACGCCCGTCGCGGCGACGACGGAGATCCTCGTCACCGAGCCGGCCACCGATCCCTGGATCGAGGCCCCCGTGGACGCCGACACCGATGAGCTGCCGGTCGATCGACAATTCTTTGCGCGGAGTGACCGGAACGTCGGCACGCTCCACCTCCGTGGCCGGCTCGATGCGTTGGCCGACAGCGTATTTCTCAACCTCTTTGCCGACGGGGCGCTTGTCGACTCACGGTCGCTCGAGCCCGATTCGGCAGGCCGCTACGCCTTCGCCATCCCGCTCGAGCCGGGGCTCGTCCGCTACCGGGTCGAGTGCGGCGCGGTGCGCGCCGGCACGAAGACGATCCTCCACACCGCCGACGATCTCCTCTGTGGCGATGCGTTTCTGATCGACGGCCAGTCGAACGCGGTGGCAAGCGACTGGGGGGCCGACCAAGTCGACGATGGCCCGGAGCCCCCGGGCCGTAGCTGGGTCCGCAGCTTCGGGGCGATGGAGGGAAGCCTCGAGCCGGGATGGGGCAGCGCGGTGCGAAGGGAGGGGGGCAAGCACCAGATCGGATACTGGGGAGTCGATCTCGCCAAGCACATCGTCGAGACCCAAAAGATTCCAGTCTGCATCCTCAACGGCGCCGTCGGCGGCACGCGGATCGATCAGCACCTCCCCGACCCTGCCGATCGCACGAACCCGGCGACGATCTACGGCCGGCTCCTCGCGCGCGTTCGCGCCGCCCGGCTCACCCACGGCATCCGGGGCGTCCTCTGGCACCAGGGGGAGGCCGATCAGGGGGCCGACGGGCCGGATGGTGGCTACGGTAGCGAGACCTATCGAGCCCATTTCCACGAGCTTGCCGCCGACTGGCAGCGCGACATGCCGAACATCGGTCACATCTTCCTCTTTCAGATCTGGCCCAACGCCTGCAGCCAGGGGGGCACGGCCGCGAGCGACCGGCTCCGCGACATCCAGCGCACCCTCCCCCGCGACTTTGCCCGGATGTCGGTGATGTCGACCCTCGGCATCCGCCCCGAAGGTGGCTGTCATTACCCGGCCTCGGGCTACGCCGAAATGGCGCGGCTGATGGCGCCGCTCGTTGACCGAGGCTGCTACGGAACGGCAGGCGCCGAACCAGTGACAGCGCCCGATCTGATCTCGGCCCGATATGCGGACGACACTCGTGCGGACATCCTCCTCGAGTTCGGCCAGCCGATCGCCTGGGACGACGCAACCGCGTCGGAGATTCGCCTCGATGGCGAGCCGGGGAGAATCCGCTCCGGCCGCGCTGCCGGCTCGACGCTCCGGCTCGCAGTCGCCCCGGACTGCGACGCCACGACGATCACCTATCTTGTCGACCGGCAGTGGCATCCCGACCGCGTCCTCCGTGGCACCAACGGGATCGCCGCCCTCACCTTCCATGCCGTCCCGATCGAGCCGCCCTCCGCGCAGGCCCCATCCCCATGAACCGTCTCCGCTCCGCCGGCTTCATCTCCCCCCTGCTGTTCGTCGTCCCGCTGATCACCTTCGCAGCAGCATCGCTCTCGGCCGCTGATCCCGCTCTTCCCAACGTCGTCATTCTCTATGCCGACGACATGGGCTACGGCGACCTGGGGGCCAACAACCCCGATTCCAAAATCCCCACCCCGCACCTCGATCGATTGGTGCGCGAAGGCACCCGGTTCACCGATGCCCACAGTTCGTCGGGGGTCTGCACGCCGAGCCGCTACGCCCTCCTCCATGGCCGCTACCACTGGCGGAAGTTCCACGGGATCGTGCAGTCGTTCGACCAGCCGATCCTCGACGCCGAGCGGACGACGCTCGCTGAGCTGCTCCGCGGCCGTGGCTACGCCACCGCAGCCTTCGGGAAGTGGCACCTCGGCTGGGATTGGGAGGCGATCCGCCGCGCCGGCGCCGTGCCGCGCGTCGAGGGAAAGAACAAAATCTTCGCCTCTGCCGATTTCGACTGGCGGCGGAAGATCCCGGGGGGCCCACTCGCCCACGGCTTCGATCGTTACCTCGGCGACGATGTCCCCAACTTTCCCCCCTACGCCTGGTTCGAGGACGATCGGATCCCCGTCCCGCCGACGGTCGACCTCGTCACGACCGGACAGCCCCCCGAGGGGAACTGGGAATGCCGCCCGGGCCCGATGGTTCACGGATGGGACTTCCACGCCGTCATGCCGACGCTCACCGATCGGGCCGTGGCCTGGATCGAGCAGCAGCGAGCCGACCGCCCGTTCTTCCTCTACTTCCCGTTCACATCCCCCCACGCGCCGATCCTGCCGACCGAGACCTTCGCCGGCCGCTCCGCCGCCGGCCCCTACGGCGACTTCATGGCCCAGACCGACGACACGGTCGGTCGCGTGCTCGACGCCCTCCAGCGCCGGGGATTCGCCGACGACACGCTCGTGATCTTCACCTCCGACAATGGCCCGGAACGCTATGCGTACGAGCGCACCCGGGCCTTCGGCCACCGCAGCATGGGGCACCTTCGAGGGCTGAAACGAGATCTCTGGGAGGGGGGGCATCGGGTGCCGATGATCGTGCGCTGGCCGGGGCATGTGCCCGCGGGCAGAGTAGCCGACGGCCTCCTCAGCCAGGTCGATCTCTACGCCACGATCGCCGCAGCGGTCGGGGCGGAGATCCCGGCAGGCTCAGCCGAGGACAGCCTCGATCAACTCGCCTGGTTCGAGGGGAAGGCCCCCTCAGCCCGCCGCGAGATCGTCCATAACACCCACGCCGACGGCTACGCCCTCCGGCAGGACGACTGGATCCTCATCAACGCGCCGTCAGGGGGCATTTCGGAGATCCCCGACTGGTACCGCGACGCCGAGGGAATCCCGGCAGACGCCGGTCCGGGCGAGCTCTACGACCTCCGCACCGATCCCGGCGAGCGTCATAACCGCATCGACAGCGAAACGGCGCGGGCGGAGGCGATGAAGCACCGCCTCGATGACCTTCTCGGCCGCTGACCGCCGCCGCCACCTGCCCGCAGGTTCAGCGGACGTCCGCGCTGACGGTGAACGACGCCTCGAGCGCTTCCCCGGCGGCAAGGGGAATCACGCCACTGTCCGCGTCGCCGGCCGCGAGGCGATTGACGCCGTCATTGGCGTTGGCCGCCGGCTCGACGGCAAGCACAGGGCGGTCCTCCGGGCCGAAGCAGATCAAGTGGGTGACGTTCGGCGAGCAGGCGTAGGTCAGGGTCACGCCGCTCTCGGGCCATTGAATCGTCGCGTGCCCTCCGAAACCGGCAAAGCAGGCGTCGATCCGTCGCCCGCCGAGCTCGCGGGGCTTGGAGAAATCGAGGTCGGCGGGCACCGACTCGGAGGCGCCGTCAGGGAGGCCATCGGCGTCGGTGTCGGGATGGATCCGCGGCGCGGTGAACTCCAGCAAGACCGGCTCGCCGTCGCGCGTGAGCCAGCGGCGGTAGTAGGGATGCCAGCCGAAGCCGGCCGGCATCGTCGTCTCGCCACGATTCTCGAGCCGCAGCCTCTGCTCGACCCGGTCACCCGTGAGCGCGATCCCGACCGTCGCGTGAATCGGCCAGGGCCAGTTGAAGTCGGGACAATCGGCGGAATCGAAGGTGAGGACGAGGCTCGACGGCGTCTGCTCGACGATCTTCCACGGGCGAGTGCGGACGTCGCCATGGATAGCGTGGTTCTTGGCGTTGGCGAGTTGATACTCACGCCCTTCAAAAACGAAGCGCCCGTCGCGGATCCTGTTCGAATAGGGAAGCATCAGCCAGCTCGCCCCCCGCGAGCCGGGATCGGGCATGAGGTTGAGCCACTCCTCACCCCGCTTCACGCTCATCGCGAGAAGGCTCCCACCCCGGGCCGGGCTGACGACGACAACCAACCGCTCGGTGCGGAGCTCGACCGGCTCGACATCCTCGGCACTTCCCCGCGGGGCCATGCCGAGGCACGCGACCACGGCACCGACCATCGCCACGGCGATCCCGCGTCGCGAGGCGCTCAGGAGGGGGAAAACCGTCACTCGAGCGTTTCCTTGTCCATCTCGAGTTGCAGATCGGGGATCCCCTTGTCGGTGACGATCACGCGCCACGGCGACTTCTGCCCGATGAGACTCGGGTTCACCAAGCCGCCGCCTGGGGCGTCGAGCGGAATGCTGATCTGCACCGAGTAGTTTCCCGGCAGCACCCCCTTCTTCCCCTTGAAGGAATACATCTCGAACTTCCCATCGGCATTGGTGGAGCCGATGAAGCATTGGGCGGCGATGTCATCGGCGACAAGATTGACGCCGACGCCCTCGCACGGCTTTCCGCCGCGGGTGAGGCGGCCGGCGACGGGCACTTCGCCCTTGTTGCTCGAACAACCGACCACCATCAGGCAGACAAGGGCGAGCAGGAAACCGCGAGCCATGGCATTGATCCTCGGGCAGGAATGTGGTGCGAAAGGTGTGAATGGGAGCGGAAGAAGAACCGGGGCGGAGAAAAAAAGAACCCCGGCCCAGGCAGGTTCGCCGGGGCCGGGGTCTCATGAAAATACTCAGCGGCTGAGGACGCCGTCGGGGACGACCTTGCCGTCGGCGATGTCGACAAGCGCCGTGATCACCGTCCCGACCTGAACCGACGTCACCGAGCCGTCGGCCAAGCCGATCGTCGCGCCGCCCGGGTGGGGAGTGCCCCAGTGGCCACGGAAGTTGGCCCAGCCGATGCCATCGCAGCGCTGGTCCTGGAAGACGTTCTGCGTGGCACACACGCCACCGGAGCTCAGGGCCCGGGTCGTCTCGACGCCGCCGGCAAACGCGCCGTCGCGGTAGGAGAGACATCCCGAGTTGTACATCCGCACGTCCATCGAGATCTCGCCGACGAGGAGCGTGTAGCTCGTGCCGTCGACGATGTCGGTCACGCGGACCGGCCGGCTGACGTCGTAGGTGCCATACCGCTGGTAGCCACGGTTCCGGGGCCAGTTCTGGTCGATGTCACCGGCCTTGGCGATCTTGGCAACAATGCCCGACTGGCTCTGCGTCCCGGCAATGCCGTGATCGGGCGTGACGGCTTGGTTCGTCGCATAGTCGGTGATCATGACCTTCGTCTGGCCACCGGTGAGGAGGTATTTGGCAGCGAAGCCGAGGGCCGTGGGGAGCGTGCCGTTGGAGTTGGGCACGTTGGTGAAGATTCGGTCGTTGCCGGCACCGTCGCCGATCGTCTCGGCACCGCTGCTGGCCCGCGACGGGCAGGAGAAGACCGGCATCGTCGCCGAGTACGCCATGTTTTGGAACTCGTTGGTGAGCTCCATGAATGGGGCGGCTGCATAGAACGGGCTGCCGGTCTGCGTCTCGACGCCACCGACCGGGGTGCCGAACGACCAAGCCCGGAAGCGGCCCGAAGCCTGCTCGAAGGCCCCGCCGCTGGTGGGCGGGCAGAGCGTTCCGCCGGCGAGAACGCCGGCCTGATCGCGGGTCGACACCGAAGCGCCGCCGAGGGGGAAGCACTTGTTGCTCGATTCGAAGTTCATCATCCCGAGGACGAGGTTCTTCACGTTGTTGGTGCAGCTCATCTTGCGGGCCGCTTCACGGGCCGACTGCACGGCCGGGAGGAGGAGGCCGACGAGCGTGCCGATGATGGCGATGACGACGAGGAGTTCGACGAGCGTGAAGCCGCCGCGTCGGACGTGGGACTTGATCGACATGGACTTGGATCTCCGGAAGATGCGGGGAATCAAAATGAACGGAAATGAAAAATGAATCTGACAAGCTGCGACGTGCGTCGCGAACGACACCATCGTGGGAGCAACATTAAAACGCGACGAGACTGGTGACTCAGTCCCTGTGGGCCCCCCGAGCTTCCCGGCGCTGCACGGTCGCCGAAAGCTCCCCAAATCTAACTGAAACCTAACCCAAAAGGGCAATTTGCTCAAAGACCGGTTCGGAATCCCTTCGCCCCCAGCCCCTCACAGCCCCCCCAGATAGGCGAGCAGGTCGGCGGCTTCCTCAGCCGAGAGGTCGCGGAGAAGCTGCTCCGGCATGAGCGACTGCGTCTGCTGGACGAAGTGCTCCACCTCCCCCCG
>CANGGT010000157.1 GCA_947453375.1 Planctomycetaceae bacterium | reverse complement strand
GGAGCCGCGAGCTTCGAGCGGCGATCGTGCGGAGCCGCCCCGGCGGCATCCTCGGCAACGCCCCCGGCCTGAACGACGCTCCCGCTCGAATCGTCGCCGCTGACGGCGACTCCGGCGGGCGTCGATGCAGGCCGATGCCCGTGGTGGCGAATCGTGGCGAGCGAGTCGGTGCGCACCCCGGCGGCCTGGTTCGGCAGGCCACCGGCGAGGGCTCGGCCGCTCACGCCGGGCGCATCGGCCGTCGAGGCCGAGGCAGCGGACGCCATCGAGGCGTTGATCGGCTGGCGGAGGAATCCGGGCCCGGCGCCGTCTCCACCGGGGCCGGCCGGAAGGAACGTGGCATACAGGACCGTCGGCATGTCACCGGCCCCGTCGACCGAGCCACCATCGAGGCCCCCGCCGCAGAAGGCCGCGGGAAAGCCATCGACCATCACCATCCCCGAATCAACCATCCCCGAATCAACCATGCCGGGATTGATCGCACCGGGATTTCCACCGATCGCGCCGGGATGGGGTCGGTGCCAGAATTGCGGCCCCCCTTCCGGCCCCCGACCGTGGCCCTCCGGAGGAGGCATGTCGCAGATCGGGAATGGCCCTGGATCGACGGCCGGACCGCCGCCGGCGAGCGTTCCTCCGACCGGTAGCCCCTCCGCCGCGATCACGACGGGGACATCAGCGCCACCGGTGACCACGACACAGCCGTTGCTCCCTGGGGCGACGCCTGCGACGGCGATCGCCGACGTCGTGGCGACCGTTGCCGTGGCGACCGGCGCCGCCGATGTCGTGGCTCCAGCGATGCCGGCCGGGGATTGCCCAGGAAGCATCGCCGGGACGCCGACCGGCCTGGCCGAGTGTTTGTGGAGCAGGCCGGGGTTGGCTGAGACGGGCCGTGGCGTCATGCCGCCGATGGCCACGATCGAAAGGGTGAGGGCGAGGTGGATGCGGTGCTTCATCGATGACGCTCCTGAAAGCAGGCGGAACATGCCCCCCGGCGGAACAGATATCGGACCGGGGAGGAGATACGCTCCGCCCGACCTGCGAATCAATCGCCATGAAAGCGCCATGAAAGCGCCATGAGGGCGCCATCGCGGCCCCCAGCTTGCCCCGGCCGCGCGGTCGACCGGGACGTGGAATTGCCTCGTCTCCCCCCCTCTGGTACCGTCCGCCCCCTGCGCCACTTTCCCCCGTCACGCCCCGCGAGGCCGCCGCGTCATGTTCGCCGCCAGCAAACTCCGGGCGACGGCTTGGTGCGTCCTCTTCGGCATGCTGGCGCTTCGGATCGCGACGGCTTCCTCCGCGACGCTCTCGGCCGACGAGGGGGGCAGCGGCCCCGAACAGGCCCTCTATGACGTGCCGCTCGCGATCGGCGATGGCGCGGAAGAGGCGATCGTCGTTCAGACCGGCGCGATCGTCCCCTCGACGCCGATCGCACCGGGCCAGGGCCCGCTGTTCGATGACCTCGGTAGTGAGTGGGACGAACAGCGGCGGTCGCCAGCCGACCGCTTCTGGTATGCCCGATCGATCTCGACGTCCTGGCTGCCGAAGAACGGGGGCGACGGATTCGGCACCACCGACGTGCCGATCGCCACCTCCTTCGCACCGGTCTGGTTCGACGACCTCCCCGCGCTCCTCATCACCCCCGGCTTCGGCTTCCATTTCTGGCAGGCCCCCGATGCCCTCGAGCTACCGTCGACGGTCTTCGATGCCTATGTCGACATCGCCTGGCGGACACCGGTCACCGAACGGTTCGGCTTCGGCTTCGGCCTCACCCCCGGCGTCTACGGCGACTACCGGCAATCGAGCCCGAAGGCCTTCCAGCTCACCGGCTGGGGGCTCGTCGACTACAAGCTCACGAACACCTGGACGGTGGTCGCGGGAGCGGCGGTCGTCCGCCAACTCGACATGCGCGTGCTCCCCGTCGGTGGCCTGATCTGGACGCCGAACGCCGACAACCGGCTCGAGCTCCTCGTCCCCCGCTCGCGCATCGTCCGCAAAGTGCGGAGCTTCGACGGCGGCGGCGGGGCGTGGGTCTATTCCGCGTTCCAGTTCGGCGGTGGCTCGTGGGCGGTGACGCTCCCCGACGACACGACGGCGCTGGTCACGATCAGCGACCTGCGGGCGATCCTCGGGCTCGAGTGGTTCCGCAACCAAAGCGTGGCGGGGGTGGCCGAGGTCGGCTACGTCTTCGCCCGGACGATCTCCGCCAACCGCGTGCCGGAGTTCAATCCCACCGATACGATCATGCTCTCGGCCGGGGCGACGTTCTGACCCTTTTCCCCGTGGCCGATCCCCGCCCCGCAGCCCCCGCCATGCCACTCCGATTCTGGATCGTCCTCGGGCTCTCCCTTCTGGCCGGGCTGATGGTCCTCCGGGCGCCCCCACGAGGCGGCAAGCGCCCCCCCAGCGCGGAGCGATGGCGGGGCCGGATCAAGCCGGTGCCCCCCCCACCGATCCCCGCCGGCCCCCGTGCCGACTGACTGCGGCGCCTGTCTGCCTGTCTCCCCGCAGCGCGTCGCGTGCCCGCCCTGCTATCGTGGAGGACGTCATCCTTTCCTCACGCCCGCCGAGGTCGTCATGCCGTCTGCCGTTCCCAAGCTCCCCGTCACCCCAAAGAGCTCGCCCCCCGCGGTGGGGCTCGGGCTGTGGAAGATCGACCGGGCCGACACCGCCGGGATGGTCGAGGAGGCGCTGCGAATCGGCTACCGGCACCTCGATTCGGCCTGCGACTACGGCAACGAGGTCGAGGCCGGCGCGGGGATCCGCTCGAGCCTCGCCGCCGGCGTCTGCCGCCGCGAGGATTTGTGGGTGACGTCGAAGCTCTGGAACACCTACCACGATCCGCGGCAGGTGCGCGCCGCCGCGGAACGCACCCTGCGCGACCTCGGCCTCGACTACCTCGATCTCTACCTCGTTCATTTCCCGATCGCCCTGCGGTTCGTGCCGTTCGAGGAACGCTATCCCCCTGGCTGGATCCACGACCCGACGGCATCCCAGCCGCGAATGGAGACGGTCAACGTTCCGCTGGCGGAGACGTGGGGGGCGATGGAGGAGCTCGTCTGGGCCGGCATCGTGCGCCGTATCGGCGTCTGCAATTACTCGACGGCGCTGCTCCGCGATCTCCTCGCCGGGGCGCGGATCCCGCCCGCCGTCCTCCAGGTGGAGCTCCACCCACTCCTCGCCCAGGAGAAGCTCCTCCGCTTCTGCCGGGAGCAGGGAATCGCCGTGACCGCCTTCTCCCCCCTCGGTGCCCCGTCCTATGTCCCCCTCGGCATGGCCCGGCCCGAGGAATCGCTCCTCGATCATCCCCTCATCCGCGCTACCGCCAGTGCCTGTGGGCGGACGCCGGCCCAGGTCCTCCTCCGCTGGGGGATTCAGCGTGGAACGGCCGTGATCCCCAAAACCTCCCGCCGCGAGCGGCTCCGAGAAAACCTCGAGCTCTTCGACTTCAGCCTCACCGGGCCCCAGATGGCGGCGATTTCCGCCCTCGACCGGGGGCAGCGGTTCAACGACCCGGGGGTCTTCTGTGAAGCGGCCTTCGGGACGTTCTGCCCGATCTACGAATGATTCCCGCTGGATCTCCGGAGCCACCGGGATTCCTTCGGGCACACGGAACGGACACATCCCAGAGATAGGCTGGAAACATCCGCCAAGGCTGACCTGACCACCGCCACGACGTGCCTCGACCGAGCCCCGGCAAACAAGCGGAACGTTCCTTGTCGGCCTTTGCCGACGTCTTTATGATTTCAGGCTGGGGAGGGTTGGTTTGCGGCGCGGGGGCTGTGCCACCGGTCCAGACCGATCGCCCCGACTCTTTCTTTCGTCGACGCGTTCTTTCATCCCCTTCATCGCCCCATCGCTTCCTCCCTTTTCGAGGAGTCTTTCATGCTTCTGCCCTGTTCCAGTCGTCCGCGGAAGGCCGGCTTCACGCTGGTCGAATTGCTCGTGGTCATCGCGATCATCGGTACGCTCGTCGGCCTCCTCCTCCCGGCCGTCCAGGCGGCGCGTGAAGCGGCCCGGCGAAGCGCCTGCTCCAACAACATGAAGCAGTTGGGCATGGCGATGCAGAATCTCGAGTCGGCGAAGAAGTACATGCCGGCATGGTGCGTCGAGCTCCTCCCCACCGAGGCCCCGGCCAATCCGACCAATCCGATCTTCAATCTCACCGCCGATGCCCGCAGGCCGATCGCCGCGATGGGCCAACTCCTTCCCTACGCCGAAGGAAACACGATCGCGAATCTCTTCAACTTCCAGCGGCCGCTCCTCGATCCGGTCAACATGATGCCGCCGTGGCCGGGTGGCCAGAACCAGACCGGGGCCTTCGCGCCGCAGCCGCTCTACCAGTGCCCGTCGACTCCCGTCGTCCCCGACACCTACTACGGCGACTACTTCTCCCAGTTGGGCCTCCTCTCGGCCGGGTCGGTGATGAAGATGCCCCGCACCGACTACGTGCCGATCCGCGGCATTCAGGGTTCGCTTGCCGTCTGCGCCGGCCTTCCGAACTCGTCGACGGAAAACGGCTTGCTCGGCTCCTCCGATCCGAAGACCAAGCGACGCGTGAAGATCGCCGAGGTCATCGACGGCCTCTCCAAGACGATCCTGTTCGTCGAGGAGGCGGGGAAGCAGGCTCAATACTTCAAGGGGAAAATGGTGACCGTCAGCAATCCCAACAACGACGTCGCCCTCAATTCGTTGTACCTGGAGTGGAACGTCGCCAGACAAACCCGCGGGTTGGCAGGGGCCAGCGGCGTCTCTCCCCTCGATCGGATCGCCCCGGGGTGCTCCATCGTCAACATCTTCAACCTCGACAACCCGTATTCGTTCCATCCCCAGGGCGTGTCGTACGTCCGCGGCGATGGCTCGGTGGCCTTCATGAGCCAGGACATCGATCCAGCCGTCTACGTCGCCATGGTCAGCCGCGACGGCGGCGAGTCATTGAGCGCCGAGTGATTCCAGGCCTGCAGGCCCGCAGTCAAGACGCAGTTTCTCCCCTGGCCCGGCTGACCGACATGGTCGGCCGGGTCGGGGTCTTTACGACGCCCAAGTTCCATCGGAACGACGATTTCCCCTCGCGACACCGTCCGTTCGGTGTGGCCATACCCCCCCGTACACCCCTTCTCACGCCACCAGAGCCCACAACACCATGAACGCCCCCCAGACCTCTGCCAAGGTCCGTGCCCGTCTTCGGAAGACCCTGGGGAACTCCCCCCTCGCCTGTCTCGTGATCCTGCTCGTCGCCGCCACGAGCGGCTGTGGCCCGGCTGGGCCGACGCTCGTTCCTGCCAAGGGCACGATCACCGTCGACGGCAAGCCGGCCGACGGCGCGATGCTGATCTTCCATCCCGTCGGGGGCAAAGGTTCGATCGCCTCGGCGGCCGCCGATGCGAGCGGCGCTTTCGACGTCATTTCCAACGGCAAGCCCGGGATCGTCACCGGAAGCTACAAGGTCACGGCCAGCTGGCCAGACCCGGCAAAAAGGCCGAAGGAGCTCACGCTCGGAGGGACGATCGAAGAGGCCCCGGATCTCCTTGGAGGAAAGTTCGTGACCCCCGACAAGGCTGCGACCACCGTCGAGATCACCCCCGCCACGAAGCAACTTGCGCCGATCGAACTGTCGACAAAGTGACCCACCGCAGGCATCCCCTCCCACCCTTCCGGATCCACATCATGCTTTCCCGCTCCGGGCTCCACGTCGCCGCCACGATCGCAGCATGGTCGTCAGCGCTCCTCTTCGGCCCCCCCCGCCTGATCGCCGCTCCCCCGGCGGGTGCGACGGTCGAATTGCCGATCGACGACTACCTCGACGACGACGACGGAGCCTTCAGCTGGGAGGTGGTGAAGGGAGACGGCAAGGCGGGGACGACCGTCATCAAGCTCACGAGCCAGTCGTGGCGGGCTCCCGACGAAGTCAGCCGACAGACGTGGGAGCACTGGCTGATCATCGCCCGACCGGAGGAGCTCAAAACCGACAAGTGCTTTCTGTTGATCTCCGGCGGGGGCAATGACGGCGACACGGTGCCGGACGGCCCCGGCGCTGTCGTCTCGACGATCGCGGCGGCCACCGGCAGCATCGTCGTCGAGTTGAAGCAGATCCCCAATCAGCCGATCGTGTTCCACGGTGATGGCACGCCCCGCAAAGAGGACGACCTCATCGCCTATTGCTGGGACAAGTTCCTCGATACCGGCGACGCCACCTGGCTCCCCCGCCTCCCGATGGTGAAGAGTGTCGTCAAGGCGATGGACTGCATTCAGGAATGGTCCAAGCAGCAGGGCATCCCGGTGGAGAAATTCGTCGTCGCCGGGGGATCGAAGCGCGGCTGGACGACCTGGATGACCGGCGCCACCGACGATCGCGTCGAGGCGATCATGCCGATCGTGATCGACGTCCTCAATCTCGACGAGCAGTTGATGCACCACGGCGCGACCTACGGATTCTGGTCGAGGGCGCTCGGCGACTACGTCCACCACGGCATCGTCCAGAACCCCGAACACGAACGGATGCAGGATCTCCATTCCATTGAGGATCCCCACTCCTACCTCGACAGGCTCACGCTCCCGAAATTCATCGTCAACGGTAGCGGCGATCAGTTTTTCGTCCCCGACTCGTCGCGCTTCTACTACGACGACCTTGCCGGAGAGAAGCACCTCTACTACGTCCCCAACACCGATCATGGCGTCGAAAAGAACCCCAGTTCGGTCATGAGCCTCATCGCCTTCTACCAGATGATCATCGACGGCCGGTCGCGCCCCAACGCCACCTGGACGTTCGAGGATGACGGCTCGATCCGCGTGACCAGCGACGAGAAGCCGACGAACGTCGTCCTCTGGCAGGCCCACAACCCCGACGCCCGCGACTTCCGTCTGGCAACGCTCGGCAAGGCCTACAAGCCGACGGTCCTCAAGGCGGAGAAGGACGGGAGCTGGATCGGGAGACCGAAGGCCGAGGCCAAGGGCTGGACGGCGGCCTTCATCGAATTGGAGTATGCCACCGGCGGCGCGTTCCCCTTCAGGCAGTCGACTGCCGTGCGGATCACCCCCGACACGCTCCCACACGCCGGCTTCGATCCGAAGACGCTCCCCTACGAAGGGGACCTGCCGGCGGCGGCGAAGTGACTTTCTGACAGCCCCCAAGAGGATCCGATGCGTGATCGCCTGTTGGCGCGTCTTTGGCCCATCTGGTGTTTGATCGCACTCGGCATCAGCGGCGGAACGGCCGTCGCGGCCGATTTCCGGGCCGGCGCCGCGGTGCGGGTGCTCACCCCCGATCCACTCCTGCCGGTATCGGGGGGAATGGGGCCGGCCCAGCCTGTCACCGAGAAGCGCGGCGATCTCACCGCGCGGGTCCTCGTCGTGGCCGACGCCGACACGACGGTGGCCATCGTCGGCATCGACGTCCTCGGCTTCCCGGCCGTACTCGGCGACCGGGTGCGGGCCCTCGTGCCACGCCTGCCGCCACAGCAGATTCTCATCGCCGCCACCCACACCCACAGCGCCCCCGATTGCTATGCCTTCCCCGATGGAACGGGGGGGCATACGGGGAATCTCGCCTGGATGGAGGAGGTCGTTCGGCGCACGGCCGAGGCGGTCAACGAGGCCCTCGACGGCCTCCGTCCGGCATCGCTCCGCGTCGCTACGGCGGAAGCCCAGGGGAAGATCGCCTTCAACTACTACGCTCCCGATCTCTACGACCGGCGCATGGGGGTCATCCAGGCAACCGCGCTCGACGGCAAGCCGATTGCCACGCTCGTCAACTACGCGATCCACCCCGAGGTGCTCGGCAACAAGCGGGGCATCCTCTCCCCCGACTGCATCGGGCCGATGTGCACGCGGATCGAGGCGGGCGGCGGCGGGGTGGCGGTGTTCGTCAACGGCGCCCAGGGGGGGATGGTGACGGCCGACAACCGCGACCTCGAGTCCCCGGCCGATCCGGTCCGCGGAACCTGGAGGGACATCGGCACCTGGGAGGAATGCGAGCGGATCGGCCACACGATGGCCGACGAGGCGCTGCGGATCGTGGCTGGAGCGGAAACCGATGCGGCCCCGGCCGTGGCGGCAACGTCCCGCGACGTGTCCTTCCCGGTGGAATCGGACGATCTGTGGGCCGTCGTCACGCTCTCCCCTCTGGGATACGCCCACGACAAGGCGATGCGCACGATCACGTCCCGGCTCGCGATGGTCGACGTCGGGAAGGCACGGATCCTCACGATTCCCGGAGAAGCCCTCCCCAACATCGGCGCCTACCTCAAGCGAAAGACGGGCGACGACACCTTCCTCTTCGGGCTCACCAACGACGCCTTCGGCTACATCCTCACCGAGGTCGATTTCCTCGCCTTCCCGCGCTACCAGTACGTCTCGCGAGTGTCGCTCGGCGAGCGCACCGGGACGATCCTCATCGACCATCTCCTCGCGATGGTGCGTGAAACCCCCCGCCCCGCCGCCGAGTGATCGTCGCCGTGGCGGTGCGAGTTCGGGGGTCGCCACGGGCGGCGGGAAGGTCGTCAATCGGGGAGGTGGAAGAATCCGATCGCCAGGATCACATACACCCCGAGGAGAAGACATCCCTCGAACCAGTTGGCGCGGCCATCCTGGATCAACTCGCGGGTGATCACGGTGGCGAGCACGATCGCCACCACTTCGAAGGAGGTGAAGGCGAGGTCCATCGGCTGACCGAGGAAGATGCCGGCGAAGACGAGGAGCGGGGCGACGAGGAGGACGATCTGGATCGTCGATCCGACCGTCGCGGAGAGGACAAGCGACGGCTTTCCCTGGCGGGCAAAGCGGGCGCTGGCGAGGATCTCGCCGAGGCTGCCGACCCCTCCGAGGAACACGATCCCGCTGAAGGTGTCGGAGAGCCCGAGGCTCCGCGCCGTCGGCACGAGCGCCTCCGAGAGAGAATCGCTGACCAACGCCAGGAGCGTCGCCGACACCCCGAGCACGGCGAGGCTCTGCCAAGAGGATCGCTGGGGTGAGTCGACGTGGTGCTGCTCCGCCGCGAGGAGTCCCGTGTCGTTCCCCGGAGCGAACAGCGTGACGGCGAGATTGACGAAGTACATGCCGAGGAGCACGACCGACATCTCGAGCGACAAACCCCGCGTTCCCTCCGGGGCACCGAGGGTGAACGCGGCGGGGACGATGAAGCAGAAGGCGCAGATCATCAGCATCGAGGCGCTGACATTGAGCCGGCGACGGTCGATCCGCTGCTCGCCGTGCCTCAGGCCGCCGGCGAGGAGCGCCACGCCGAGGCTGACCAGCAGATTGGCAAGGATGGCTCCGGTGAGCGAGGCCTTGACGACGCCGCTCAAGCCGTTGGAGAGCGCCACCATCCCGATGATCAGTTCCGGCAGGTTGTTGAGGGTCGAATTGACGAGCCCCCCGGCGACCGGCCCCTGCCTGGCGGCGAGATGCTCGGTGGCGTCGCCGATCAGGCCGACCAGCGGCACGATCGCCGCCAGGGCCGCGATGGAGACGGCGATCGGCGGCGCGTCGACCCAGGCCAGGCCGACTGCCAGGGGAACGGCCGCCAAGAACCACCGTGTTGTCATCCGTTGCTCCCGCCCCGGACACGCCGGGATTCCGCCGGGGTTTCGCGAATCGGCCCGGCGGGGCCATGATGGTCCTCCCCGCCACAGGAGGCAAGCCAGCGCCCCATCCGACGCAACACCGGCGATCACCGGCCGTTCAACCAAGGCTCCCGCTCTCGAGGTTTTTCACCGCATGGTCCGCAGCCACTCCCTCCGCACGAT
>CANGGT010000156.1 GCA_947453375.1 Planctomycetaceae bacterium | reverse complement strand
TGTTCGAACTGCGGAAAGGCCGTGCCGACGCACCACATCTGTGGAACGTGCGGACATTACATGGGCCGTCCGGTTCTCAAGACCGAGGAATGAGCGTTGGCCCGCCCCGTTGATGGTGGCGATGCCGTGACGCCCGATGGGCCGGCTGTGGCCGTCCTTTTTCCCGGCCAAGGTGCTCAGGCCGTGGGGATGCTCGGGGACTGGATCGACGGTCATCCGTCGGCGGCCCGACTCTTCACCCGCGCTGCCGAACTCCTCGGATACGACCTCGCGGCTGTCTGCCGCTCGGGGCCCGCCCATTCCCTCGACACGACCGCCGTCAGCCAACCGGCGATCCTCGTCACGAGCCTGGCTCTCCTCGAGGTGCTTCGCGCCCGGGATGCCGACAAGCCGGGGGGATGCGCGGTGGACCGTGCGGTGGTCACGGCCGGGCTTTCGCTCGGCGAGTACACGGCGCTGGTGTTCGCCGGGGCGATCGACTTCGACGATGCCGTTCGGCTCGTCGACGTCCGCGGCCGCGCCATGCAGGCCTGTGCCGAAGCTCGGCCTGGGTCGATGATCGCCGTTCTCGGGCTCGACCGGGAGCGGATCGCGCGGCTGTGTGACGAGGTCCGCGGGGAGGATGTCCTCGAGGTGGCGAACGTCCTCTGCCCCGGCAATGTCGTCGCCTCGGGGAGTTCTGCGGCCTGCGAGCGGCTCCGAGACGCGGCGACTGCCGCCGGGGCGATGAAGTGCGTGACGCTTGGCGTCGCCGGCGCCTTTCACACCGAACTCATGCAGCCGGCCGTGGCCAAACTCGCAGCGGCGCTCGAGCAGACTCCGATCCGTCCGCCTCGGATTCCCGTCGTCAGCAATGTCGACGCCCAGCCGCATACCGATCCGGAGGAGATTCGCCGCCTGCTCGCCCGTCAAGTCGTCGGCGTGGTCGAGTGGCAGGGCTCCATGGAGCGCCTTCTCGCGGCGGGCGATTCGGGCGGATTCGGCGTCCGTTCCCTCTGGGAGGTCGGTCCCGGGCGGGTGCTCCGCGGGCTGGCCAAGCGGATCGATCGGAGCGTTCCCTGCTCCGGCGTCATCGACTGATCGGTGGGGCATGCGGCCCCGCCCTCTCCACACGACACCATCCACCGAGGAGCGAATGTCATGAGTAGGAACACGGACACCAAGGACGGTGCCACGGCCCGGTTGAAAGTCGATCTTTCGGGGCAGGTGGCAATTGTTACCGGTGCTTCCCAGGGCATCGGCCGGGCGATCGCCGAGACGCTCGCTGCCAACGGGGCGACCGTGGCGCTCGTGGCCCGCAATGCCGCCAAGATCGCCGATGTGGCGGCCGCCATCCGCGCGGCCGGTGGCCAGGCGGAGGAGTTCTCCGCCGATGTCTCGAAGGCCGAGAGCGTCTCCGCCGTCGTCGATTCGGTCGTGGCGAAACTCGGCCGCGTCGACATCCTCGTCAACAACGCCGGTGTCACCCGCGACACGCTCCTCCCCCGCATGAGCGACGAGGAGTGGGACGAGGTGATCGCCACGAATCTCCGCGGGCCGTTCCTGTTCATGCGTGCCGTGAGCCGGCCGATGATGCAGCAGCGCTACGGGAGGATCATCAACGTGGCGAGCGTCGTCGGTCAGATCGGCAATCCCGGGCAGGCCAATTACTCCGCCTCGAAGGCCGGCCTCATCGGCATGACTCGCACGGTTGCCAAGGAACTCGCTGGCCGGAAGGTGACCGTCAATGCCGTCGCGCCTGGCTTCGTCGCCAGCGAGATGACCGCGGCCTTGGGGCCCCTGGTGCTCGAGGAGGCGAAGAAGCGGGTGCCCGCCAAGCGGATCGGCGAGCCCTGGGAGATTGCCGAAGCGGTGCTGTTCCTCGCGGCTCCTTCGTCGGCCTACGTCACGGCCCAGGTCCTCACCGTCGATGGTGGCATGATCGGTTGAGGTTTTGCCTCGCATCGCCCGCCACAAGTCGATCTGCGGCGGACGTCACGGCTGCTGCAGTGAGAGCTGGTTCCTCGGCTGGTAGGCTGGGGGGACAAGTGCGTTCGTTCGGTCTGGACAGTCTGGGGGCGGAGCAGGTATATCTTCGCCGACCGTGCCGATCCCCGTCGATATTTGCGATGGGGCTGACCGGTGCGGGTTCACCGACTCTGGAAACACTCCCGAAAGGTTGTGGAGAAGCGGCACCCGCGACACAATTTCAGTGCTGGGGCGTCAACGCCCGACATTTCCTGGGATCGCACGCGTCGCCCCAGGACACAGCTGCGTTAGAAACTCGCGTTTTCGTCCATTTTGCCCTGTTCCGTTGGGCCGTCGCCCCCTGGGGTGCCGAGCCGGGAGGATTCATAAGGTGGCTTCCGTCCAAGATCGCGTGATCGAGATCGTCTCGTCGCAGTTGGGTGTCAGTAAGGAGAACATCACCGCCGAGACGTCGTTCATCAGCGACCTCGGTGCCGACTCGCTCGACACCGTCGAGTTGGTGATGGAGCTCGAAGAAGAGTTCGAGATCAACATCCCCGATGATGCTGCCGAGAAGATCCAAACGGTGGGTCAGGCGGTCGAGTTCATCGAGAAGCACCAGGCCTGACGAGGCTCCATGAAACGCCGAGCGGTCGTCACCGGCCTTGGGGTGGTCACATCCCTGGGCCGGCCATTGGAAGTCTTTTGGGAACGCCTCGTCCGTGGGGACAGTGGGGTCGGGCCGATCACGTTGTTTGACGTGAGCGGTTTCAAGATCCAGTTCGCCGGCGAAGTTCCCTGGAAGGCGGAGGAGCAGGGGATCGCGAATCCGAAGGATTTGCGTCGCCTCGATCGTTTCACGCAGTTCGCCATGGCATCGGCCGCCGATGCCGTGACCGACTCGGGAATCGATTTCTCCCTCGAGGACCCGTACCGCTGCGGCGTCGTGATCGGCTCCGGGATCGGAGGCCTGTCCGAGTTCGAGACGCAGCACGAGCGGCTGCTCACGAAGGGCATCGACAAGGTCTCGCCGTTCACCATTCCGAAGCTGATGGTGAACTCCGGCAGCGGCCATGTGTCGAGCATGTACGGCATCAAGGGGCCGAACTTTGCCGTGGCCACCGCGTGCGCCAGCGCCGGCAACTCGATCGGCTGTGCCTTGCGGTCGATCCAAAACGGCGATGCCGACGTGATGGTCACCGGAGGGAGTGAGGCGGCGCTGACGCCGATGGGGCTGGCCGGTTTCCAGAACATGCGCGCCTTGTCGTTCCGCACCGACGACCCGCAGCGCGCGAGCCGTCCGTTCGACGCCGAACGGGACGGTTTCGTCCTCGCCGAAGGGGCCGGTGTCGTGGTCCTCGAGGAACTCGAGCATGCCCGTCGCCGAGGCGCGCGGATCTATGGTGAACTGATGGGCTATGGGGCCAGCGGCGATGCCGGCCACATCACCCAACCCGACGAGGAGGGGCGTGGCGCGGCACGGGCGATGTCTTTGGCCCTCGAGGATGCCGGGCTCTCTCCCGAGCGGATTCAGTACATCAACGCGCACGGCACGAGCACTCCGCTCGGCGACAAGGCCGAGACCGTGGCGATGAAGCGAGTGTTCGGCCCGCACGCCTCCCGCTTGGCCGTGTCGAGCACGAAGAGCCAACTGGGGCACACGCTCGGGGCCAGTGGTGGCATCGAACTCGTGGTCTGTGCATTGACGCTCGCCCGCGGAGTCATCGCGCCGACGATCAACCTCGAGAATCCCGATCCCGACTGCGATCTCGACTACGTTCCGCGGGTTGCCCGCGAGGCCAGCGTCGACATCACGATGAGCAACAGCTTCGGGTTCGGCGGGCACAACGCTTCGTTGGTGCTGGCCAGGTTCAAGTAGCGATTGCCCCAACCGGTGTTGGCGGCAAGCGGGGGCGTCGCCCGGCCGGCGTCGATGTCGATTCGGCTTGTGGCGTCAGCCTTGGCCCCCCTACCCTGCCTCCGATCGGCAGCTTTTCCGACGCTTCGGATCCCGGCCGGACGAGTGCGGATCGCTCCCCAAGGGGGTCCGTTCGATGCTTTTTTCCCGCTCCCTTCTTCGCGTCTCCGCGTGGGTTGGCTTCGTGGCGATGCTGTTTGGGCAGGGCGAGATGAGGGCTCTGGCCCAACTGCCGGCCGAAGCGGGGCAGACCTTCGCCTCCCACGACATCTCCCCCTGGGTCAGGCAGGCCGGCCCCGGGAGCCAGAAATACATTGTTGATTGGGTGCTCCAGGAGACGGGCTATGCCGCCTGGCACGGGGACGTGCCGGCGTCGCTCTCGGCCGACGAGAATCAACTCCGCGTGTTTCATCAGCCGGAGATGCAAAAGCGCGTCGAGGAGATCGTCGCCCGGTTCACGACCGCGGCGGATACGCCCCACCGCTTCGCCGTCAGGGTGATGGGGGTGGGGACGCCGTCGTGGCGGAATGACGCCCGTGCCCTGCTCCACCCCATTCCGGCGGCGACCCCCGGCGTGCAAGCCTGGATCATGTCGCGGGAGGAGGCGGCAACGCTCCTGGCGATGTTCCGTCGTCGTGGCGACTGTGCCGAGCTTCCCACAGGCGCCGTGCAGGCGGCCAATGGTCTTCCGGCGGTTCTCGCCGGCGGCCGAAAGCGCCCTTATGTCCAGGAGATTCAGCCGGTGCCGGTGGCGCCGGGGTGGCAGGCGTTCCCGGCCGCCTGCGACGAGGGGATCGCCCTCGACGTCCAGCCGCTCCTGAGCCGCGATGGCAGTGCCGTCGAGGCGGTCCTCCGCTGTCGGATCGACCAGGTCGAGCGGATGGCGATCGTGCCGTTCACCCTCCCGACCCCCGATCGGCAGCGGTCCCAAATCGAGGTGCCGCAGGTTTCGGCCGTCCGCATCGGGGAGCGTTTCCGCTGGCCCACGACCCAGGTCCTCGTTGTGGGGCTGGGGTTGGTACCCTGGCCGGTGCCGGGCAACAATACCGCCGGTTCGGCGGCGCTCCTCGCCGACGCCAAGAGAACCGACGTGGTGGTGTTCGTTGAGCCCCGGCTTCGTGGGGCGCCCTAGATGCCTTCTGCATTCCTGATGCCCTCCTGATGTCCGCTTGTCCGGGCAGCCGGCCCCGACAGCGTGCCGGCGCCCCGAGGAACCTTGCATGACCGCACCCGTCCGCCGCGTCGTCGTCACTGGGGTGGGACTCGTCTCGCCGCTCGGGTTCTCGCCGGATGAACTCTGGTCGGGACTCGTCGCCGGGCGCAGTGCCGTCGGACCGATCTCACTGTTCCCCACCGACGGGCTGCCACTCCATCACGGCGCCGAGGCCCGCGGGTTCACCGGTGAGATCGACAATTTCGGTCCGCTCGAGGGGGAGACGAAGAAGGCGATCCGCAAGGGGCTCAAGGTGATGTGCCGGGAGAGCCAGATGGCCGTGGCCGCGGCACAGCGTGCCCTCCACGACTGCGGATTGCTGGGGGCGCATCGAGTTCCGGAGCGATTCGGGTGTGTCTTCGGGTCGGATTACATGCTCACTTTGCCGGAGGATTTCACCTCCGGTGTAACCAACTGCCGCAGTGCCGACGGGGGCTTCGAGTTCGATCGTTGGGCTACCGACGGGATGCCGCTCCTCAACCCGCTGTGGTTGCTGAAGTATCTCCCCAACATGCCCGCCAGCCACATCGCCATCTACAACGACCTCCGTGGGCCGAGCAACTCGCTCACGCTCCGCGAGGCCAGCGGCCACGTGGCTGTCGGCGAGGCGACGATGACGATCCAGCGGGGGGCCGCCGACGTCATGCTCGCCGGTGCGACCGGCACGCGCGTCCACCCCATGAAGACCGTTCATGCCCTCCAGAGCGAGCAAGTGGCCCTCGGGGCTGACGATCCGGCCACCTGGAGCCGCCCCTTCGACCGTCTCCGGCGCGGCATGGTGCTCGGCGAGGGGGCTGCGGTGCTCGTCCTCGAGGAACTCGAGCACGCCCTGCGGCGCGGAGCGACGATCCTCGGCGAGGTGCTCGGCCATGCTTCCCGCCACGCCGCCGACCGCTTCAACATTGGATTGCAACGAAAGGCGCTCGGTCTGGCGATGGCCCGCGCCCTCGCCATGGCAGACCTCCCCGGCGGTCGTCCCGGCCATCTCCATGCCCACGGACTGAGTACCGTGGGGGGGGATCGCAGCGAGGCCGAGGCGATCGGTGACGTCCTCGGCGCTGCCGCGGCCGGAATCCCCACCGTGGCAGCGAAAGCCAATTTCGGCAACCTCGGCGCTGGCAGCGGTTTGGTGGAGTGCGTTGCCAGCCTCTGGGCGATGCGACAGGGGACCCTCTTCCCCCTCATCAACTACACGACGCCCGATCCGGATTGCCCGATCCGGGCCGCGGTCGGCGGCGATGAGGCGGGAACGTCTTTCCTCTCGGCCTCCGTCACCCCCCAGGGGCAGGCTGGGGCAGTCGTGATCGGCGGTTGGAATCCCGGTGGTTAGCCGGTCTGCCGCGCTGGGCCGCTCCACCTTCCCAGCCCGCATCCCCCGCGGGGCGGAGTGAGGCTCCTTGACAGTCGAGAGCCCTCCCAATACCCTTCCGGGTTGTGCCTCGTGGAGGTGGCTGCTGGAGTCCGGAGCGCCGTCGGGTGACGCGTCTCGGAGGGGGGGTTCCCCTTCGGTGTCGCGTTGTCGGGCGGGCGACCAGTTCGTGTGTGGCGTCGGCCGTCCGGTGTTGTTCCACAGGTATAACTGCCTTGTGGGCCTGCCGGTCCGGGATTCGCTGCCAACGTCGGGTCAACGTGCTGCTGGTGGCTGGAGCCGCCCGGGGCATGGTCCGAGTTGACAGTCGTTCCCGAGCCAGTGCCGACATTCGCAGGATCGAGACTTGGTGCCCCCTGCGGGGGGGGCCGAGGAAGACCGACCACGACCTTGTTCGCCGAGATCGCCGTCCGAGACACCCATGAAGCCAGAAGAAATCCTCCGCATCGTCGATGCGATTCACCGCGACAAGAACATCGACAAGGAGATCGTCTTTCAGGCGATCGAGGCCGCGCTCGTCACCGCGCTGACGCGTCAGTACGGCGAAGCCTCCGATGTGCAGATCGCGATCGATCGGGCCGATGGCCGCGTCCATGGCAGCCGTGACGGCGTGGTGATGGACACGGCCGAGTTGTCGGGCCGGATCGGTGCCCAAACGGCCAAGCAGGTCATTATTCAGAAGATCCGCGAAGCCGAACGGGATGCAATCCACGACGAGTTCGAGGAACAGATCGGCCTGATGGTTTCCGGCGTCGTCAGCCGGTTCGAGGGAGCCACGGCGACGGTGACGCTCGGGGCCACCGAGGCGATTCTCCCGCGTAGCGAGCAGATTCCCGGCGAGACGTTCCATCCCAACGAACGCATCCGCGCGACGATCTTTGAGGTTCGGAAGGTCGGGAGCCGGGTGAAGATCATCCTTTCCCGGATCCGGCCCCAACTCGTGCAGCGGCTCTTCGAACAGGAGATTCCCGAGATCGCCGATGGCGTGATCGAGATCAGGGCGATCTCCCGGGAGCCCGGTTACCGGAGCAAGGTGGCCGTCATCAGCTCCGACGCCCGGGTCGACTGTGTCGGCGCCTGCGTCGGCGTCCGCGGCAACCGCATCAAGAACATCGTCGAGGAGCTCGGCGGCGAGCGGATCGACATCGTCCGGTGGAGCGACGACCTTCAGGTCCTCGTCCCCAACGCGCTGCAGCCCGCCGAAGTTGACGAGGTGATCCTCTGTCAAATGCTCGGCCGCGGCATCGTGTTGGTGCGTGAGGATCAGTTGTCTCTGGCGATCGGCCGCCGCGGGCAGAATGTCCGCCTCGCGAGCAAGCTGTGCGGTTGGGACATCGAGATCATGACCCGCGAGGAACTCGATCAGCAGATCGAGCGTGCCGTCACCGGCTTCTCCTCGATCCCCGGGCTCGATGAATCGGTGGCCGAGAAACTCGTCGGTGAGGGATTTCTCTCCTACGACGATCTATCGGTGATCGAGCCGGATGACCTCATGGAAATGGGCGGGCTCACGGCCGAGGTGGTCGACCAAATCGTGGCGGAGGCCGAAGTGCGGGCCGCACAGGCGGAGGCCGCTGCCGCCGACGAGCGACGCAAGCAGCGTGAACAGGATCGCATTGAACGGGCGACGGCCGAGGCCGATGCCGCCGAACAGGCGATCACGGCAGCCCGCGAAGCTCGGGAAACAGCCTCTGCAGGCGACGCCTCGGCGGCTGAAGCGTCCTCTGCGGGGGCCTCCGAGGCGGCCTCCGAAGGGTCTTCGCCGGCAGGTGGGCGGGAGTGATGGGCAGGCTGGAAGTTGTTTCTGAGCCTGTAAAAAAGGCCTTTTCGGTGTCTGCGGAGCGAGTCATCCGGGGTTGCCGGTGTGACGGTGACGGTGGGTTCGGTTTTGCAAGCGACGATGTTCCGGGTAGGTTGGCTGGGTCGGGATTCGGGTCTGATGGCCCTCCCGCTGGTGTGATCACGTGGGCGGTGGCCCGACGAGGTGAGCGTGGCAGTTCGTATCTACACCCTGGCGAAGGAATTGAAACTCGACAGCAAAGAGCTCGTCGAGATTTGTTCCCGCGCCGGTATCCAGGACAAGGGCTCGGCGCTCGCCAGCATGACCGACGAGGAAGTCGCCCGGCTCAGGGAGTTCATGGCCGGCAAGGCGGCGAAGCCTGCTGAGAGGCCTGCCGCCGGTGGGGCGGCGCTCGTGCGGCCCGCGGTGCCCGTGCGCCCCGTCGTCAGCGGCAAGCCACCGGTGATCACCGCCAAGAGTCCTTCATCGACGGCGACGAAACCTACCTCGTCGACCCCTCCTGAGCCGAAGCCGGCGGTCGTGATGCGGCCGCTCTCCGGTCCGCTGGGGGCCAGTCGCACCTCCGATGGGCCCGGATTGCGTCGCTCTGAACCGGCGCCGCAGCGTCCCGTCGAGGCTGTCGCTCCCGCAGAGCCCGCGCCCCAGGCACCGATCGCCCCCCTTCCCCCTCCTCCTCCTCCCCCTCCGCCTCAGCCACGGACATCCGGTCCGCTCCGCCGCGAGGACTACATCGCCCCGGGTGGCGTCGCTGCCCGGGCCAAGCCACCGGAACTCGGCGGGAAGTCGTCCGAGCCCCGGCCGCGCCCGGCGGGGCTTCGCCCCGGTGGTGATGGTTCGAAGCCGCTCCCGCGCCCTGCGTTCAAACTCGCGCCGCTCCCGGCCGCCGGTCGCCCGGCGGCGCCGCGCGTGTCGCAGGAACCGGTTGCACAGAAGCCAGACGTCAAACTCCCGCTCGACGCGATCCGCAGTGCGAAGGCAGGGGGCGCCAAGCCGCTCGCCGACCACATGCGCAAGCACGAGCAACGCCAGGCGGCGGAGGGACGTCCGCGTCCCGGTGGTCCCGCTGGCCCCGCCAGGCCGGGCGGGCGTGGTGGGCCGGGAATGGCTCCCGTGCCGCCGCTGTTGGAGTCGGGCGTTCGCCCTCGTCGCACCCCGGCGAAGGGGCCGGGCGTCCCAGAGGACACCCCTGGCCGCGAGTCGAAGCAGATCGGGCGGCGGCGGTTTGATCGTGGCGTCGGCGATGACGATGACGGCGGTGGCCGTCGCCGTCGGTCGTCGCGTCCCCGCAGGGGAATCACGATCTCGACCGCCGCGCCGCGGAAAACGAACGCCTCGATCCAGGTGCCCTGCACCGTGCGGGCGTTCTCCGAGGCGATCGGTCTGTCGGCCAGCGACGTGCTCAAGAAACTGCTCACCTTCGGCATGGCCACGATGCCGAGCATGGGCACGATGCTCGATCGTGACACCGTTGAATTGCTCGCCGCCGAACTCGGTGTGCAACTCGATCTGAAGACGGCGGAGGAT
>CANGGT010000155.1 GCA_947453375.1 Planctomycetaceae bacterium | reverse complement strand
GGACACAAAAAAACGCGGGGTGCCCGATCGGGCACCCCGCGTCTCGGCTTCCGAAGGAACGATGCGTCAGCGCCCGGCGCCGGCGGCCTCGATCTGCTTCTGGATCTTGTCGAGATTGAACGACCCCGGAGTCTGGCTCGGTGGGTAGTCCTTCATCGACATCAGGAACTTCCCGGCGATCTGCTGGAGCGGCACCGCCACGAAGGCGTGGTCGATGAACCAGTCGTTGTAGACCGTGGCGTTGGGGTGCGCCTTCTCGAACGGATCGCGACGGAGATTGAAGAGGAGCGGCACGCGCAGTTCGGTGAACGGCTCACGCCACACCTCGAAAGCCACCCCGCGGTTCTCGAGGAACACGGCCTTCCAGTCGTCGTAGCGGATCGCCACGATCTGGCCGTCGTCGTTGACGTAGAAGAACTCGCTTCGCGGCGAGGCCTCAACCTTCCCCGACAGATACGCCGTCTGGTCGTAGCCGTCGATGGCGTTGCGGTACTTCCTTCCCTGGAGTTCGACCCCTTCGGCGAGCTTCGCCTTGATGTCGGGGGCTCCGGCAGCGGCGGCGAACGTCGGCAGCCAGTCCTCGTGCGAGACGATCCCGTTGACCGTCGTGCCGGCGGGGAACTTCCCGGGCCAACGGACGAAGGCCGGCACTCGATAAGCCCCCTCCCAGTTGGAGTTCTTCTCGCTGCGGAAGGGCGTCGTGGCCGCGTCGGGCCAGGTGTTGAAATGGGGGCCGTTGTCGGTGGAGTAGAGAACGATCGTGTCGTCGGCGAGGCCGAGGTCGTCGAGGGCCTTGAGAAGCTCGCCAACGTGGCCGTCGTGCTCCACCATGCCGTCGCCGTACTCATCTTGCCCCGACTTCCCGAGGCTCGCTTCCTTGATGTGGGTGCGGAAATGCATCCGCGTGGCGTTCCACCAGCAGAAGAACGGCTCGCCCCCCTTCGACTGCCGGGCGATAAAGTCCTTGGCGGCGGCGACGGTTTCCTCGTCGATCGTCTCCATCCGCTTCTTCGTGAGCGGGCCGGTGTTCTCGATCGACTGCCCCCCCTTGCCGTCGGCCTTGCACTTCAGCACGCCACGGGGTCCGTAGGTCTCGCGGAAGGTCTTGCCGTTGGCCAGCTTCCTGTCACCCGGGTAGTCGCGGTGTTCCGGCTCCTCTTCGGCGTTGAGGTGATAGAGATTGCCGAAGAACTCATCGAAGCCGTGCATCGTGGGGAGGTGCTCGTCGCGGTCTCCCTGATGATTCTTGCCGAATTGACCGGTGGCGTAGCCTTGGGCCTTGAGCACGGTGGCGATCGTTACGTCGGTCTTCTGCCAGCCTTCCTTGGCGCCGGGAAGGCCGACCTTCGTCATCCCGGTGCGGACCGGGACGTTGCCGCCGATGAAGGCAGCACGCCCCGCGGTGCAACTCTGTTGGCCGTAGTAGTCGGTGAACGAGACACCCTCGCGGGCGATCCGGTCGATGTTCGGCGTCTTGTAGCCCATCATGCCGCGGTTGTTGTGGCTGATGTTCCAGGTGCCGATGTCGTCTCCCCAGATGACGAGGATGTTCGGCTTTTTGCCGGCAGCTCGAGGCTGCCCCTGCTGGGCGGAGGCCTCGGTCGCCGAAAGCGCCAGAAGGAGGCCGACAAGCGGCAGGATGAAACGGAGAAAGCAAGACGTCTGGGGCACGAGGTGGTTCCTCAAGGAGGGGGGCATTGAGGAGTACGATACCCCACCTGCTACCCGGCTGCCAACGGCAGGCCCAGAGCTTGTCAGCCTCGTGAGAGGAATCGCTCGGTGATGCCGGTTGCCAGACGCGTTGCCACGGCGCCGTCCCAGGCAAAAAGATCGGCGCTGTGGCCCCCCTCATCGGCGCTCGTGTGACCGTATCGGAGCACCCAGTAGTCGGCGCTTGCGGCGATCGGGAAGGAGGCGAAGTCAGGCCGGCGCTGGGGAGGGAGAGGGGCCTTGATCCAGCTCCAAACCACGGCGTGGAGCTCGTGGGTCTCGTCGGGGGAGCGCATGCACCAGCCGCGGTATTCGATTTCCGTGGCGGTCGCCACACGTTCCGCGATGGGCGCGGGGAACCGCGAGATCAGATCGCTCCAGGCGGACAGCCCTGTCGGCGACGTCGTGACGACGATCACGCCGTCAGAAAACGTGTCCGCGAGCCTGCTGAGCGTCGGGATGCCCCAGGCGGCCGCGTGGGCGGCGAGGATCGAAGCCTGGGCGGCAGACGCCAAAGAGAGGCCAGCGTCTGCGGAGTGCCCCGTTCCGGTCTCCACGGGCACCGGCTCCGGCCGCTGTGGCCTGGAGAGCCGGTGCTCCGTGGAGAACCGTCTCAAACGGTCGAGCCAGTCGCGAGCGGCGGGCCTCATCGATCGGCACCGGGGGGGGGAGATGGTGCCCCGACGGGCCGCGCCGCCGCGACGAACTCGATTACTTGCCGAGGAACCGCTGACGGAGCCATTCGTTCTTGCGACGCTCGAGTTCGACGAGCTTCGCGACCGGCCCGTTGCGCTGGGCACCGACCTGCTGGCCACGGATCTGCTGGGCATTCGAGACACCGGTCACCACGAGGGTGGCAACGATCGCCATCAACACGACCACTCGACGCATGGGGGGACTCCTGCTTCTTTCCCGGGGGATGTGACTGTGCCTTCCCGTGGGAGCGGGCCGGCGAAGATGTCGATCGACGCGGTGCTCCCGCGATCATCAGCCTCGGAAAGTGAGCCGTTGCACGCGCGATAAACGACACGAGAGGCACGCGCCGTGTCCTGCGCACGCCCCGTATAACCGGCGCCCGGTCGGGCCTGCCGTGACGGTGATGCCGGGGGAGAAGGTACGGTTCAACGGGTCGTAGCATGTCTGTGGCGTCGACGTGCGTCTGAGGCTGTCAAGCGCGCGGGCGGGGACGCGGGGGGGCGGCGGTGAGCGGGTCGTCTGGCCAAGGGTGTTTCGGGTAGCGGCGGCGGAGCTCCTTGCGGACTTCGTGGTAGGTGGTGCGCCAGAAGCTCTCGAGGTCGGAGGTCACCTGCTGCGGGCGGTGGTTGGGCCCGAGGAGATGGACGAGGACCGGCACCCGACCGTCGGCCACCCGCGGTGTCTGGAGCGTACCGAAGAGCTCCTGGATCCGGGCGGCGAGGATCGGTGGACCATCGGGCCGGTACTCGAGCCGGTAGCGGCGTCCTCCGGCGAGTTCGAGTTCGGCTGGTGCGAGTCGCTCGATGACCGGCAATCGCTCCCAGCCGACCGCCCCTTGGAGACGGCTCACCCAGTCGGCCGCCCGGACTTCGTCGAGCGAGCGCAGGCCTTGGCAGACCTCGGGGAGCATCGCCAGGAGGGCGGCGTCGTCGAGCGCCGGCAGCTCGAGCTCCGGCATCGCTCGCGCGAGCCATTCGACCCGGAGCCGGAAGCGACCGGCGGCCGAATCCGGATCGGGGAGGCTGCGGGCCGGTTCCTGCCGGGCGACCCCGGCGAGAAGGGCTGCGGCCGCGGCTGGATCGCTGATCGCCACTGGCGTCTCGTCGAGGATCAGATCGATCCAGGCGGTGCGCCGGCGGGCCTCCACCTGGCGGCGCGAGGGGCTGAAGAGAAGCTCTTCGCCGCACGTGAGATTGGCATGGAGGCCCTCGTCGTCGAGCCATTCGCGGTCGACCGCGCTTGCCTGTCGGACGCGGGCTTCTCCGCCGCCAGCGTCGAGGTCGATCGCGAGGAGGAGCGGCTCCTGCCGGACTCGCGATCCTCCGTCGAGGCGCAATCCCCGGCCGCCGACCATCGTCGCCCGGTCGTTGGCCCCCGGCCGGAGCTTTGCCAGCCGATCGGGAAAGGCCTCGAGGAGCGAACGCATGAGGGCCGTGGCCGGATCGGCGGCCCGCGGGGCGAGGTCGACATCGACGAGCCGGTAGAGCTGTTCGGCCGCCCGGAGCACCGTTCGCGCCCCGCCGGGATGGGGGTCGAGGTCGGCCGTCGACGGATGGCCGCCGAGGGGGATCCCGGCGTGGAACATCTGCAACGCCGCGACCCGGTCGACGACGTCGGAACGAGTGCGAACGGTCATCCGGTCGCGGGGGCCGCTGCGGCCATGGGCGGCGGTGCGGAAGGGATCCCGCTCCGAGAGCATCGCCGCGGCCACCGACGTCTCGCGGAGCACCCCATGCCGGGCGCCGGCGAGGAGCAGCCGGGCGAGCCGCGGGTGGGCCGGGAGGCGGACAAGCTCGCGGCCCAGCGGCGTGATCGTGGGCTTGTCCCCCGAGACCTCGATGCCCCCGAGCATTTCGAGGAGTCGCAGCGCTTGGTCAAGCGCCTCGGGCTGGGGGGTGTCGAGCCAGGGAAAGGCCTCGGCCTCGCCGAGGGCGAGGAGCTGGAGGAGCGGGCCGGCAAGATCGGTGCGGAGGATCTCGGGGAGATCGGCGGCGGGGCGGTGGTGGTGCGACGACTCGTCCCACAGCCGGAAGCAGACGCCGGGCCCGGTGCGCCCCGCGCGGCCGGCACGCTGGTCGGCCGAGGCCCGCGAAATCGGGATCAGCTCGAGCCGCGGGAGCCCTGTCGCGCTCGAGACGCGCATCTGCCGGACGAGGCCTGAGTCGACGACGGCGCCGACGCCGGGGATTGTCAGGCTCGTCTCGGCGACGTTCGTCGCCAGGATGATCTTCCGTCCGCCGGTCTCCTCGAGAACGCGGTCCTGCTGTTCCGGTGGCAGCTCGCCATGAAGGATGACGACCGAGTGCCCGTGCCGGTCGGCGAGCGGGTCGATTGCGTCGGCCGACCGCATGATCTCGCCGACGCCAGGGAGGAAGACGAGCACGTGGCCGGTCGAGCCTTTCAGCGCCTGTCCGACCGCGTCGGCCACCTGATCGACAAGCTCCCGCTGGTCGCCGCGGCGGCCGTAGCGCACCTCCACCGGATGGAGGCGACCCGACGTCGACACCACCGGGCAGCCGGCGGTGGCCCCGGGGGCGAGGATCCGGGCCACCGGGCCGGCGTCGAGCGTGGCGCTCATGACGACGATACGGAGATCGGGGCGGAGCGTCTCCCGGACGCGGAGGAGCATTCCCAGGACGAGATCCATCTCCACCGATCGCTCGTGAAACTCATCGAGCACGACGCAGTCGATGCCTGAGAGCGTGACGTCGTCGAGGAGGCGACGGAGCATGATCCCGGTCGTCTCGACGATCAGCCGGGTGTCACGCCCTACGCGCGAGTCGAAGCGCACCTGATAGCCGACCTCGCCGCCGAGGTCGCATCCCCGGAGCTTGGCGATCTGCGCGGCGACCGACCGGGCGGCGAGCCGCCGCGGCTGCATGAGGATCAGCCTCGATCCCGCCGCGAGGTCGTCGAGCACTGCCGCCGGCACGAGCATCGTCTTCCCGGAGCCGGGGGGGGCCGTGACGACGACCGCTCCCCCCTGCCCTGCGGCGCGCGGACGCGATGCCGCCACCACCTCGTCGAGGACATCGGCAACCGGGAGGCTCTTGAGAAAGTCTTCTCGATGAGTCACGGCTGGGACCAGTAGTCGACGACGGTCACCTTCTCGACATGGGGGCCGACGAGATCGACAAACTCCTTGTGAGCCGGGTGGGGGAGGTAGGCGTCGCGATCGGCTTCCGAACCGAAGGTGACGAAGAAGCAGTGCGTCAGCCCCTGCTGGAGGCCCTCCGGCGAATTGTCGGTGCCCCACTCGAAGCCCTTGATCTCCTTGATCCGCTCCGGGAGCGCACCAAAAGCTTTCACAATCCGCTCCACGTCGGCAGGGGTCGACGTCTCCTTGAACTTGAACAGCACCACGTGCCTGAGCATCTTTCCATCCTTTCCAGCGCCATGGAACCGGTCGGCGGCGGCGGGAACGATCCCGGCCTGCTGGAGCCCCTCCACCATCCGGGCTGCGAGGAACTGGTCACCGGTCGGGGTGAGGTGGACGCCGTCGGTGGTGAGGATCCCTTCCTTGGCGTCGGTCTTGTTGTGTTCGGCGAGGTGCGCGACACACGCCTTGCGGAGATCGATGAGCGGGGCCTTCATGTCTTTAGCCAAGCCGCGGGTGATGTCGGCGTATTCATCGAGCATGCTGTCGAGCGGATTGGTGCCTGCCTTCTTCTCGCCGATCACCGTCGGCGTGCAGAGCACCGCCTTCGCTCCGACGCCGCGGATCTTGTCAACAAGCGTCCGGAGCCCCTTCTCGAACTCCCCCTTCGGCGTGCCGCGGCCGTTCTGGCTGTGCCAGACGTCGTTGATGCCGATGTAGATGACGACGACATCGGGCTTGCGGGCGAGGACGTCGCGGTCGAGGCGGGCGAGGAGGTCGGGCACCCGGTTGCCGGAGATCCCGGCGCCGATCACCTCAGGGGGCGTGGCGGGGGTGGCCGCGGCGAGCGCTTGCCGGGCGAGCGTCACGTAGCCGTGGGGGCCGGCGCCGGCTTCGGTGATCGAGTCGCCGAGGAACACGATCCGGGGGCCCCGGGAGGGCTCGTCGCCATGAGAGACCGACGTCGAGGCGACCGACATCGCCAACCCCACCGCCACGCCCAGACAGACGCTCCAGACACCGAACCACGAAGGATGGACCACAGGCAAGACTCCTCGGAAAGGTGGGGCACGGGACCAATCCAGAGGCCCCGCAGTGACGCCGGCAGTGTACCCGACGCCGCGCCTCGGTAGGCTTTCCCGTGAGCAGCGATGCCGCCGCCGGGCGTCGCCCTCATCCCCCCCTCCAATCCCCTTCCCCGTCCTTCAAGCGAGAGCTTCCATGCAACGCCGAGACTTCCTTCACACCGGGATCGGGCTGGCCGCGATCGGCGCCCTGCGGGCTGACTCGGCCGTTGCGGCCGAGCCCCCCAAGCCGCTCCGCGTCGGGCTCGTCGGTTGCGGCTGGTATGGGAAGACCGACCTCTTCCATCTCATGCAGGTGGCGCCGGTGGAGGTCGTCGGGCTGTGTGACGTCGATACCACGATGCGCGAGGCGGCCGCGGCCCTCGTCGCCAAGCGGCAGCCTTCTGGCAACACGCCGCCGCTGTTTGGCGACTACCGCAAGCTCCTCGCCGACACCAAGCCGGAGATCGTCCTCGTCGGCACCCCCGACCACTGGCACTGCCTGCCGATGATCGCCGCCTGCGAGGCGGGGGCCGATGTCTATGTGCAAAAGCCGATCAGCTTCGACGTCGTCGAGGGTCGGGCGATGGTGGCGGCGGCGCGGCTCCATGGCCGCACCGTCCAAGTCGGCCTCCAACGCCGCAGCACCCCTCATCTCCTCGAGGCCCGCGACCGCTTCATCGCCTCCGGCCGCCTCGGAAAAATCGCCGCCGTCGACATCCACAGCTACTACGGCACGCGCGAGGCCTATCCGCCGGCTGCCCCCGCGCCGGCGACGCTCGATTGGGACATGTATTGCGGCCCGGCGCCGCTCGTTCCCTACAACCCCCAGATTCATCCCCGCGGTTGGCGCGACACCTATGAGTTCAGCAACGGGCAGACGGGGGATCTGTGCGTCCACTTCTACGACCTCGTCCGCTCCTTTCTCGGCCTCTCGTGGCCAGAGCGGATTTCAGCGTCGGGCGGCTCGCTCGTCCGGAACCCGGCCTCGAACGTCAAACTCCACGACACGCAGACGGCGCTCTTCGATCATGGCGACGTGCAGGTCGTATGGACGCAGCGCAACTGGGGTGAGAACCCCGACCCCGAGTATCCGTGGGGGGCGACGCTCTACGGCTCGCAAGGCACGCTTCGCCTGAGCGTGGCGAAGTGGGATTTCAAGCCGAAGGATGGCGGCCCGGCGGAGCACGGGGAGTTTCTCGACGAGCGCGAAAAGTATCCGGAGGATGTGGAGCACCAGGAGACGGAGCCCTTCGCCGCCCCGGCGACGCGTCGCCACATGCTCGACTTCCTCGACGCCCGGGCGACGGGGCGGAAGCCGGTGGCCGACATTGCCGAGGGGCATGTCTCGAGTGCCGCGTGCATCCTCGCCAACGTCTCGATGCGTCTGGGGCGGAGCCTGTCGCTCGACGATGACGGCAACATCGTTGGCGACGACGAAGCCAACGGCCATCTGACGCGCGAGTACCGCGCTCCGTGGAAGCACCCGCGGCCGGAAGGGGTGTGACCGACACCGTTTCGCGCGAGTGCGAGCGAAGGGGAGGGGTCGATCGACCGCCGGTCGAAGGGCGTTCCCTGAACTCGGAATGCCTGCCGACCGAGGAGCAATGCCGATGGATGCCATGAGCCACGACGAGGCCGACTCGGTCGCTAGCAGCGATCGCAAACCCTGGACGTGGCGGGATCGGCTGCTCTGGGGGGCCGTGGTAGTGGTGTGCGCGTTGCTCGCCGTGGGGCTCGCTCTGCCAGCGAGCCGATACGCCCCGCAGGCGGCTCGATACGCGAGATGCCGAAACAACCTGCAGCGGATCACGCAGGCGCTGCTCCGGTACGGCGAGATCCATGGATCGCTTCCCCCGCCGTTCACGCGCGGTCCGGACGGCACGCCGCTTCACAGCTGGCGAACCCTCATCCTTCCCTTTCTCGGCGAGGAAAAGCTTTTTTCAGCGATCGATCTCTCCAAGCCATGGGACGATCCCGCCAATGCCCGGGCTAGCCGCTCGATGCCCGAGGTCTACGCCTGTCCGAGTTCGCAGGCGCCCGCTGGCCGGACCACGTACATGGTCGTGGTGGCACCGGAGTCGTGCTTTCCCGCTGACGGCCCGGTGGCGCTCGAGGATCTCACCGACGCGGCGCCCGAGACCCTCCTCGTGGGCGATTTTTCCTGGCGCCACGCGGTGGACTGGATGGCGCCGCAGGATACCGATCTGGAATCGTGGCTCGGAGTCGGCAAGGAAGACGTGACTAATCATGGCGGTGTCTTTTTCAGCCTCGGAGCACTCGGCGGACGCACGCGGGGAATCGATCTGGAAAGCTTGGATGCCGAGCGACGCCGGGCCTGGATCACGACGACGGACGAGGACGATCGGGCCGAGCAGCCATGACGACTTCGTTGACGAGAAGTGGGACGACCCATGTCGTCCAGGCCGAGAGCGGGTAGAGCCAATCGGGTGAGGCGCCGGTGAGCGTCGCGACGGCGCTGACGAGCCGCAGGACGACCGCCGAACAGAGCAGCACGAAGCATCGCTGCATCCACCTCCGATGGCTGTCGATCTGTCGTGCGACGGCAGCCCTCCAGCCGCATGCAACGCACAGCCCGGTCGCCACCGCCAGCAGGGCGAATCCGAGACGGGCGACGATGCCGCCGTCGGCGTGCCCCGCCATCCACAGGCCGCTGGGCACGAGGAGGAGCAGCACGTTGGCTCCTTGCACGCGGCCGAGCGCACGATGCCAGAGAGCGAAACGGCGCCGGAAATCACTGTCGACGAGAAGCAGCCCGAGGAGGAGCGCCAGCGGGCCCGAGATCAGATGGGCGTAGAACGCCCATGCGTAGGCCCCATGGAAGGAGCCGCGGCGCCCGACGAGGAAGTCGACGGTGAAGTCGGGGGGAAGATAGCGGGGATAGTTGCGGAGGATCCCCGCCAGCACCACGCAGACAAGCGCCTGCGAGAGCCGCTTGAGCAGCGGCAGCGGGGAGGTGAGAAAACAAAATGGCATGTCCGGATCGATCGTTTCCCCGCTCGCGACGCCCTGACGAAGTGTATCGGCCCGGACGCCGGCTTCGGAATTGACTCAGGAAGTCAGCAGGCTGTGGATAAAGTGCCGGCCCGACCGCACGAGGCGGTCGCGAGTGCGTAGCACTCGAGAAAACCGGAGGTTTTCCAAGTGGAAAAAGGTCATGGATGACTTTTTCCACGGGAACTCAGGGGCCGGGCTCCAAT
>CANGGT010000154.1 GCA_947453375.1 Planctomycetaceae bacterium | reverse complement strand
GGGATCGTGGCCGCCGCGGCGAAGCTTCTTGAGCTTGTCGTCGGAGAGGTGGGCGACCATGTCGGCGAGCTTCGGATCGGCGGCGAAGAAGTGCTCGCGGATGTAGCTGCCGGGCATGACGACGTACTTTTGATACTGCCCGTCGACGACCTCGTTCATCCGCTTGACGAGGAGACCTTCGTCGTCCTTGTCGAGGAGCGGATCCCATTCGTCGCCCCAGATCACCTTGATGACATTCCATCCGGCGCCGCGGAACAGCCCCTCGAGTTCCTGGATGATCTTGCCGTTGCCGCGTACCGGCCCGTCGAGGCGCTGGAGGTTGCAGTTGATGACGAAGACGAGGTTGTCGAGCTTCTCGCGGGCCGCCAGCGTAATCGCGCCGAGCGTCTCCGGCTCGTCACTCTCGCCGTCACCGATGAACGACCAGACGGTCTGACGGCTCGTGTCCTTGATGCCGCGGTCCTGGAGGTATTTGTTGAACCGGGCCTGATAGATCGCCATCAGCGGTCCGAGCCCCATCGATACGGTGGGGAACTCCCAGAAGCCGGGCATCAGCCAGGGGTGGGGATAGCTCGAGAGCCCGCCGCCATCGGCCAACTCGCGGCGGAAGTTTTCCAACTGCTTCTCGGTGATCCGCCCTTCGACGAAGGCGCGGGCGTAGATTCCCGGCGAGGCATGCCCCTGGAAATAGACCTGATCGCCGGAGTAATCGTCGCCGCGGCCGCGAATGAAGTGGTTCATCGCCACCTCGACGAGCGTCGCCGAGGAGGCGAAGGTCGAGATGTGGCCGCCGATGCTCTTGTCCTCGCGATTGGCGCGAACCACCATCGCCATCGCATTCCAGCGGATCATGCTCTTGATCCGCCGCTCGAGCTCGCGGTCGCCGGGGAAAAGCGGTTGCTTGTCGACCGGGATCGTGTTGATGTAGGGGGTCGTCGCCGAGAACGGGATCGAAACCCCGAGCCGATACGCCTCCTGCTCGATGGCATGGAGGAGATAGGCAGCCCGTTCCTCGCCACGGCTGTTGAGCACGTAGCGGAGGGAGTCGAGCCACTCGCGAGTCTCCGTGGGATCGGCGTCGACGCTCGCCGTGCCGTCGACTGGCATGGGTTGCCCTGCGGAGGTGTCCGTCACCCGTCCGATCGACATTTGGGCATGGGCGCCAGGGGGGAGTTGCGAAGCCTGGGTAGCTCCGTCAGTGCCGGACTCGTGGACGTCGGGGCTCGCCATGGGCAACTCCGGGAGGGCTGGGAAAACTTTGCCCATTATTCCGCCCTTGCCGGCGGCCGTAAAGGCCGTTTCGTCAGCGGGCCGCGCGACGAAAGTCGGTTGCTCGAAACGCTTTTCGACAAGGCACCCGCCCTGCCACCGGGGCCAAGTTCGGCTGGAAATCGAGCCTCCCCCGCAGCCCACCCCAACGCGAAGGGGGGGGATCGCCCGGCGTCAGGATCTGGGGCGGTAGATTTCGGTGGCCGTCCCGAAATGATTCTCGGCCGCAAAAGCGACCGTTTCTCCAAGCGTCGGATGGGCGTGGATCGTCTCGGCGAGGTCGCGGGCACTGGCGGCCATCTCGATCGCCAAAGCGCCTTCGGCGATCAGTTCGCCGGCTCCGGCACCGACGATCCCGACTCCGAGAACGGTGTCGGTCTCCGGGTCGACGAGGAGTTTCGTCATTCCCTCGGTCCGCCCCAGGGCCTGGGCGCGGCCGCTGGCGGCCCAGGGATAGCGGCTGATCTCCACCGTTTTGCCACTCGCCTTCACCTCCTGCTCGGTAAGGCCTGCCCAGGCGATCTCCGGATCGGTGAAGACCACCGCAGGGATGCAACGCGGGGCGAACAACGCGGGCTCTCCGTGGAGGCCCTCAACGGCAACCTTGCCCTGGTGGCTGGCCCGGTGGGCGAGCATCGGCTCGCCGCAGACGTCGCCGATGGCAAGGATCTTCGGGTCGCTGGTTCGCTGCTGACCGTCCACTTGGACAAAGCCCTTGGCGTCGATCTTCACAGCGGTGTTCTCGAGCCCGAGCCCGTCGGAGTTCGGTCGCCGGCCAACCGCCACGAGGACGCGGGAAAATTCCTTCTCAAAAGGCCCCTCCGGCCCCTCGAACCGGACCAGAATCCCCTTCTTCTTCTCCTCGAGGCCGGCCACCTTCGTCTTCAGGTGGATCGCCTCGAAGAGCTTCTCGAGACGCGCCTGGAGCGGCTTGACGAGATCCCGATCAGCGCCGGGGAGGAGCGTATCGGTGAGCTCGACGACGGAGACCTTCGATCCGAGTTCTGCGTAAACCGTGCCCATTTCCAGCCCGATGTACCCCCCTCCGATCACCAAGAGCGAGTCGGGGATCTCCTGGAGTTCGAGCGCCGAAGTCGAATCCATCACCCGGGGCGTGGGGAGATCGAAGGCCGGAATTCGGGCCGGCCGCGACCCGCTCGCCAGAATGCAGTGATCAAAGGTCACCGTCTGGCTGCCGTCGGCCCCGACCACCTCGAGAGCCCCGGAAGAGGTGAACCTCGCGGCCCCCTGGATGATCCGGACGTTACGCCGCTTCGCGAGTTGGCCAAGACCGCCAGTGAGCGTCGAAATCACCTTCTCCTTGCGGGCCCGGAGGGCATCGAGCTTGATCTTCGGCTTGCCGAGATCGATGCCCCAGGCCTCCATTTCCCTGGCTTCCGCCAGCACGCGGCCAACATGGAGCAGAGCCTTGGACGGGATGCAGCCCCGCAGCAGACAGGTGCCGCCAAGCCGTTCTTCCCGCTCGACAAGAGCCACTTCCATGCCGAGATCCGCCGCCAAAAACGCCGCGGCATACCCGCCTGGACCACCCCCGAGCACTACCAGCGGAACATGCGTCGTCATCGGCTCGGACTCCAATACGGCTGACAGGAAGCGGACGGGGCAGGAATGGGTCGTTGTTGTAGTTGCGGTAACCGGTTCCTTCAAGAAACACTCCGTGAGCCGCCCCCCTCCTGTCGACCACGTCACGGCAGCCCGGCCCCTGCTCCATGCCCGCTTGAGGCCTCCCATGACGAATGCCTGCCCCACCGATTCGGCTGGCCGGAGCGAAAAGCCCCCGCCAACGCCAGCCCGAGCCGCCGCATACCTCCGCCGCGTATCCGCGCTCGACCTCCGCAGCCTCGCGGTGTTCCGCGTGTTGCTCGGCTCGATCCTCGTGGCCGACGCCGTGGTCCGCTCGTTCGATGCCCCCCTGACGCTCACTCCAGACGGGATGCTTCCCCCCGACCTCGTCCGCCGGTTCGTCGGCTATCCCTGGTCGTGGTCGATCGGGCTGTGGTTCGATACCGCCTGGTGGAGCTACGGTCTGCTTGCCGCCGAAGGGCTCTGCGGTCTGCTCCTCGGAGCCGGAGTCGGCCTCCCATGGATGACGACAGCGGCCTGGGTGGTGGTGGTCAGCCTCGTTCGCCGTACCGCGCCGGTGACCAATGCCGGCGATGTCTTCCTCGCCGTCCTCCTCTTCTGGGGGCAGTTTCTGCCTCTCGGCCGGCGGTGGCCACCGGGGACCCGATCATGCGGGGGGATCGCGGCCTTTGCCCTCACGCTCCAGGTGGCGGCGGTCTATTTCTCTGCCGGGCTGGCGAAGTGCAACGACGTTTGGTGGTCGGGCGAGGCCGTGGGCTACGCGCTGTCGGTCCACGATCATGGCACGCCAATGGGCAACGCCATCGCCGACTGGGGATGGGGCGCCCGCTGGCTGACGTGGACCACGCTCGTCGTCGAACTCCTCGGCCCTTTCCTCCTCCTCGTCCCGCGATTGCGACTCCTGCTCGTCGGCCTGTTCGCGACGCTTCACCTGGCGATCGCGGTGACGATGGATGTCTGCCTCTTTCCCTGGGTAGGGATCGCGGCTTGGGCCTCCCTTCTGCCGGGGAGCTTCTGGGAACGGATCGGAGGAAAGGCAACGGCTCCCCCGACCAACGTGCCCGTCGGCGATGGCCTCGATCCGCTACGCCGCCTTTTCTGCGGCGGGGCGATCCTCGTCGCCGTCATCGCCTTTGCCCACGCCAACGGCCCCTGGCGACAGCTGCAGATGCCAGCGGGCCCCAGGCATGCAGTCCAACTGACCTTCCTCGAGCAAGACTGGCGAGTCTTCGGCGACATCCGCCCACAGCGCCAGTGGGTCTACGGCTTAGCCGAATTGGCCAACGGGGAGATCGTCGACCTCCTCCGTCAGGGCCGTCCCGTGGAGCCGGTGCTCCCCGCTGGCGGCTTCCACGCGATCGGAAACCAGCGGCGGCAGAAGCTCTTCTGGGAACTTCCCAAACCTGAGTACCGCGCTTTCGCTGCGGACATCGCCAGGGCGCTGGCTCGAGAATGGAACTCCAATCACGCCCCCGAACACCGAGTCGTCTCCCTGGAAATCCACGGAGCACGGATGATTGCGGCCCCCCAGCCGGGCACGATCCAGGATGTCCTGATGGCTACCTGGCCCCCGCGTTCGCCGTCGGGCCAGGGCAACCTCGAACGGTTCCTGCGAGACGCTCCCCCGACGTCACGCGAAGCCGTTCCAGGCCCCGCCGTGCCGGGCGGGCAGGGGCAGTGACGGAAGGCCGACGGCGCGACCCGACGCTGGAAGGGGCAGCCGCGGACCGAATTCGCTTTTTTGGGGGGCTGCAGGGGGCTGAGCCGATCCAGTCCCCCGGCTGTCTCCCGGCAGCCGAGTGGCCATGCATGGCTTTTTCCGCGGACCACTTACACTCGCAGCAGGCGAGAGTGGCGGAATTGGCAGACGCGCTGGACTTAGGATCCAGTGCCGCAAGGCGTGCGGGTTCGAGTCCCGCCTCTCGCAGTGGGCAGTGGATGGATGTCGGCGACTCAGACAATCAACGGAGCGGATTCCCCGGCTGGGCCGTCACGCCGCGGAGCGGATTGGCAGGAGCCTCGGCCGGGGCCTCCCCCAACGCGGATGCCTTGGCCCGCCAGCGCCCGACGGCCCGCTCACTTCCCTCCACCATCCGCTGGGCCGGCGAGCGGAGTTTGGGGCCGTCGCGGCGATCGTCGGAGGGACGGGCATCCTCCGATGTCTCCGCCGGGCCACTCGTACGCACGACACTTCCAGATGGCGTCGGCTGCCGCTCGTTCGCGGAAGCGCGCGACCAGTTCGACCAGGCGCCGTCGGTGGCGGGGGCGGCGGGACGAGATGCGTCAGCGCCGGAAGCATCGAGGAGGCCATCGCGAGGAGCGTTCGCCTTGGGTGGCGTGGCAGGCTTGTCCCCTGCTGCCGTGCCTTCCTCATTCGCCTCTCCATCGGCCGCCGAGTCGCCGGCGGGGTTGCCGGCGGGGGTGCCGCCTTCCGATCCGGAGGCACCTCCGTCCCCGCCAGAAGGCTCGGCGTTTCCTGCGGCGGCATCGTCCTTGGCTGCATCATCGACCTCGCCGTCGGTCATCGCCTCCTCTTCTTCGTCCTCCTCCTCCTCGGCAGGCGCCTCGTCTTGCAGGCTCGGAAGGGCAAGTTCCTCCTCCATTCCGGGGACTTCGGATCGGGGCGGCACCACCGGCGTGGTGGCAGGGTCAAAGTGTCCGACCTGTTTCACTCCCTGCCCCGGCCAGGATCTCCAACGGGTCGCGTAGTAGCCGAACTGATCGGGCCGCACCGGGCAGTGCGCTGGGCACCCCCCCTGCTCGCAAAGGCCATTGCAATGGAGCCCGAGACGACCACCCGCCGGACGGCATTTCCCGCAGTCCTGCCGGCCGCATTGGCGACAATCGGCGATCGCCGTCGCCCCCCCGGCCAGCACCACGCCACCTTCCGCAGTGACCGTGGCGCTCGTCTGCTGCACGCCTGAAGCGGCGGGGCGAGCCCCTGCTTTCGCTCGGGAGCGCGTCGCTGTCGCGGCCGCAGCGGTCGCCGTTCCCTTGCCACTGCGTTTCGCCGGGGCGGTCGCTGCCACGGCCCGTTGGCCCTGCGGTGGCGCTGCGGCACGACGGGGGGCGGAGCCCGCGGCGGGTTGCTGGGCGCAGAGGGGCGCGGCGGCAGCGATTCCGAAGATGGCAGCCGCCGTGAGCCCCGCGAGGAACACCCACGGCCGGGCTTGACGGGATCGGGTGCTGGGGGAGGGGAGGGGCATGCGTGGCCTCGCAGTGAATTGACCGTGGTGTTCGCGGGATCATCGGCCCATACAACCGCCAATCCCGACTCACGAGGAATATTCGTCCCAATCCCTCCCGCTTCTTTGATCGGACTTTCAAGGATTCCCACCGACCCGTTCCTTCCCCCCAATTTGCCCGAAACGTTAGGATGGGAGGGAACATCGGGATGGCGTCGGCCGCCCCCCGGACTGCCCCATCGTCCCCTGCGGACGGTGGACTCTCCGGCGACGGCTCGGCGGCAGACGCACGTCCCGGATCATCCCTGCCCCGCGCTCGAGGCCGGAATCGGGTTTTCTTGGGTGCGACGGGTGGTTGAAGGGATGCAATGTTCCCCGGCATATTGGGAACTCGCCCGACGGTCCGGCGACGCGCGGCCACGACGGCGGAGCCCGTGCCGGAAGGCCCGCCGTTTTGCTCGACGATCCCCGCCCCGAGTCACGAGTCCGGCTGGCGACGAGAAGGATCCGCCCACGACGCGGAGAGTGACGCACCATGCAAACGGTCAACCTCAGGCTCCTGATCATTCTCGCCGTTCTCGCGGTCGGCGGAATGGGGGGCGTGTATGCGGTCCACGAGTTTCAGGTCTATCGCAACGCCGACAACCTCCTCCTCCTCGCCCGTGAACGAGCCGAGGAGGGCCGATCGGAAGAGGCCGTCGGCCTCTACGTTCGCTACATGGGTTTGCGTCAAGACGACAAACAGGCGCGGGCCGAGTTTGCCAAACTGATGCTTCGAAAAGTGGGGGCGACGCGTGCCTCGAAAGCGAGCTACGCACAGGCCTACGGCGCCCTGGAAACGGCCGTCCGGATGAACCCCGACGACGACGATCTCCGCGAGCAGCTCGCCGGATTCCTTTTCCGAACCGGAAATTACACCGAATCACGGCAGCATTTCGGGCTCATCCGCGACCATCGCCTGACGAATCCGATCGCTGCGGCAAGCCAGGACGATGCCGCCGCGGAGGGGGAGAAAAAGGCGAAGCCCCCGACCCCAGACCACGTCATCAATTTGCGCTATGCGACCTCGTGCGCCGGGATGGGGCGGTACGACGAGGCGGCGGAAGTCGCCTCGAAACTCATCGGCTTCGATCTCGGAACGAAGTCATTTGACACGTCCTGGGAGCCGCTGCCCGACTGCGCCGACGCCTACCTCCTCATCGCCGAGATCCTCGCCCGCCGCTACAACGACCAAACGACCGCCTCGCGTGTCATGCGTCGCCTTCCGGAAGTTTATCCCACCGATTCCAACGCCTGGTTGTCGATGGCGTCATGGAGCGTCTACCACAACGATCTCGCCGCGGCCGGCATCGAGATCTCGCGGGCTGTCCAACTGGCGCCCGATTCTCCGCAGGTTCTTTTCGCGGAGTTTGACATCGCGATGCGATCGAAGGACTTCGCGCGGGCAAGGAAGGTGATCGAGGAAGGCTTGGCCCCTTATGCCGACGACGCCCGCGTGATCCTGGGCCGGGCCGATCTCGCCAGGCAGATGGGCGAGCCGCAAACATCGCTCGATATCCTGACCAAGGGCTTGGAGTCGCTCCCTGACAATCCGTCCATCCTCGGGCGGATCATCGACCTCCTCTTCGACCTCGAACGCGGCGAGGAGGCGGTTCCCCATGTCGACGCCATGCGCGAACTCGAGGGGGACGACAATGCGGTCGTGATGTGGGCCGATGCCCGCCTGCTCATGGAACGCCGCCAGTGGCACCCGGCACTCGAGAAGCTCAAGGAACTCCGGCCGAACGTTGCCAGTTCCCAGCCACTCACCCACGCCGTCGATCTCTCGATGGCGATCTGCCACCAGGCCCTCGGGCAATCCGACGAGCTCCTCGAAGCGAGCCGGCGGGTTCTCTCCACCGACCCCAATTCCTACCAAGCACGTGTGGCGATCGCGACGGCCCATGCGCAGGCAGGTCGCGTCGACGAGGCCCTCGCGGAATTCGAATCGTTGGCGGCGATCCAGACGGCGGATGATCTCCCCCGCATGCAACTCCTCTGGGCCCCGCTCCTCGATCTCCGAGTCAAGGATCAGCTCCGTCGCCCCGAGGAGGAGCGCAACTGGAAAAAAGTCGACGATCTCGTCGAGATTCTCAGCACCTCGCACCACATCGCGGATGCCCAACTGGCGTCGATCCGCTCGAATGTCATGCAACGGCGAGGGGACTACGCGGCGGCCGTCGAAGTGGCATCCCAGGCCTATGACGGAGCCCCGAACGATGCCCACGTCGCCGCCCAATTGATCACGCTCCTCCTTGCTGCCAAAGATCTCGAGCGTGCGAGGGAGACGGTCGATCGGATGGCCGTCGAGGTCCGCCGCGATCCTCGCGTGCTATCGGCCGAGGCCCGGGTGGCGGCCAGCATCGGGGGCGACGCAGGGGAGGCCCGGCTGGCGGCAGTCGAGAAGGCGTGCGAGGAAGTCCCCGCCAGGGATGCCGTGATCGCTCTCCTCACCCTCATGGGAATCCGCATCCAGCAGCAGAAGATCCCGGAGGCAGAGCGGATCGCCGCGGTGATCCTCGAACGGGAGCCTTCGGAAGTCCGCGCTCACTCCTCGCTTCTCCAGATCGCAATCGACGAGAGGGACGTCGAGAAACTCGCCTCCTATGCCGAACAGATCGGCGACCTCACCGGACGATCCTCGCCGCAGTCTCGCGTCGCCCAGGCGATGGTGTTGATCCTGAAAGTCCGGCTCGAGCGCGAGCAGCAACTCGGCGAAGACAAAGTCCCCCCGCCCCTTTCCGCGGAGGATCGCGATTCGCTCGAACAGGCTCGCAATTATCTCATGGAAGCGGAGAACGACCGCCCGGGATGGTTCCAGATCCAGCAGTGCTTCGCGGACATCGCCGGAATCAGGGGCGACAGTGCCGCGGCCATCGGTTACCTCCAGAAGGCAATCGAGCAGGGAGCCACGAACCCCGGCGTCCAACGGATGCTCGCTGGAATGCTGCGTCAGGCGGGTCGCCTCGACGAGGCCCAGGACGTCATCGCCACGATGGGCGCATCAGCCGGTCTCGGTGCGGCGCGGATCAGGGCCGACATCGACGTGCAGGCCGGCCGGTTCGAGGAGGCCGTGGCCCACGCCGAGGAAATCACTCCGGCCGACGAATCGAACGTCGAGCATCTCCTCTGGTTTGCACGGTTGCTGCAGGCGTGCGAAAAGCGGGACCGCGCCGTGGAGGTTTTCGAACGGACCGTGGAACTCGCCCCCGAGAGGCTCGATTGCTGGATCGAGCTCATCCGGCAGCAGCTCCAAATGGGGTCCCTCCAACAGGCCGATGCCTCATTGCAACGGGCCACGGCCGTCCTCGAGGCAGCCGACAAAGAGATTGTGTCGGCCATCTACCACGAGATGCGGAGGAATGCCGAAAAAGCGGAGGAGGCCTACCGGAACGCAACTCTGGCCTCGCCGGCAGACCACCGGGTCGCCCGACGATACGCCGAGTTCCTCCTTCGTCGCGGCCTCTTGAAGCCGGCGAAGGACGAGCTTCTTCGGATCGTCGCAATGCCCGAAGCGGAAGGAACGACGAGCCTCTACTGGGCCCGCCGCAAGCTCGCTCAGGACTTCACGAGAAACGTCTCGTACCGCCAGCTCCAAGAGACTCTCGGCTTCCTCCGGAAGAACGTCGACGCTGAGGGACAAATGACGCCGGAGGACATCCGGATCGAGTTCGCGATCCTCATGGATCGAGAGGAGCCGGAATGCTGGAGACAGGCCGTCTCACTCCTCGATGAGTTGAAGAGACGGGGCCAACTCGACGTCGAACAACGGGTTTTGCTTGCCTGGCTCCAGGACAAACTCGGC
>CANGGT010000153.1 GCA_947453375.1 Planctomycetaceae bacterium | reverse complement strand
GTCACCGGTGGGCTCGTCCGTGGATTGGTCACCTTTGCCCCCCAGGGGCCGCAGCTCGACGAGCTCTCGCTCGAGGGGCAGGTGCACCTCATCGAGGAGCCCGAGGCCGCGCCCCGGGCACCGGGCCAGCCGGTGCCTGAGGTGATCGAGCTCCGTGGCGACCAGTTGCAGATCTCGCGGGCCAATCGCTTCGATGCCCGCGCGGTCGTCTCCGGACGGCCGGCGCAGGTTGCCGGGCGGGGGATCGATCTCCAGGGGCCGCTGGTGGAGTTTGATCGGGGGCGCAACCGGCTCTCGGTCGACGGCGCGGGGAAGCTCGGCCTGCCGATCGCTGGCGGGCTCCCCGGGCTCGAGTCGCTTGCCGTCGCATCCCCGGTGGCCCAGCCTGCCCCGCAGCCCGTCGTCCCCGTGCCGGCGGCTGTCGCCGGCCGGCTCGACATCGGCTGGCAGGGGCGGATGGACTTCGACGGCCTCACCGCCCGGTTCGTCGATCGGGTGGTGACGACCAGCGGCGACACGGCGCTGCGGGCCGGATCGCTCGACGTCGTCTTCACCAAGCAGGTCGACTTCTCGGCGAGCACCTCCGATCGCACGGCCCGCAACACCGACGTCGCCCGGATCGCCTGTGGCAATGGCGTGCGGATCGAGAGCGAGTCGGTGGCGGCCGATGGTGGCAAGTCGGTGGAGAAGCTCTTTCTCCGCGACCTCCTCGTCGATCGGGCCACCGGCGAGGTGACCGGCAGCGGGCCGGGGCGGCTGGCGAGCACACGGTTCGGCGCCGCGCCAGGCATCGCCCTGCCGGGAGCGGGAGGGCTGCCGGGGGCGGCTGGTGCTGCCCAGCCGACGCCGGCCCCGCGCCCCGACGAACTGAGCTATCTCGGCGTCGACTTCCAGCGTGGCATCCGCGGCAACATCAACCGGCGGCAGATGGAGTTTCATCAGCGCGTCGAGGCGATCTGGGGGCCGGTCGGCGGCTGGAACGACACCCTCGACGCCCATGCCGCCGACGGTCTCCCACCCCGCGCCGTGGCGATCACCAGCGACATCCTCTCGGTCGGCCAGGCGCCGCTGGCGCCCGGGCTGCGTCGCGGCACGCTCGAGCTCGGCGCTGCTGGCAACGTGATGGTCGAAGGGGAGGCGTTCACGGCGCGGAGTTCCCGGCTCTCCTACAGCGAGGCCAAAGATCTCCTCGTCTTCGAGGGAGATGGCCGCAGCGACGCGCAGCTCTTCCGCCAGGAGCGCGTCGGCGCCCCGACGTCGAGCGCCTCGGCCGGCAAGATCCTCTACTGGCGTGGCCTCAACCAGGTGGAGGTCAACGACGCCCGCTTCATCGATCTCGAGCAACTCGGCGGCACGGGGGGAGCCCCGCGTCTCCCCGGCTTCGGTGGCGCGAAGCCGTAGCCGGCCTATGCCTGTGGCGACTTTTCCTGCCGCATCCCGTTGGCCCCTTCCCCTTCCGGGCTGGTAGCCTCTTGCCGATGCGGCGTGGTGGGAACCATTCCGAAAGAGCCGGCGACGTCTTTGCGGGGGGAGAGCATGAAGGACATGTCGAGGAGACGGGCGATTGCCGTCTCGGCCGGGGCGGCACTGGCGGCCACAACGGGCGCCGGCCGCGCCCGGGCCGCGGTGCCGGCCGGCGCGATCCGCATCGAGCGGGTTCGGACGGCGTTTCAGGAGTACCGCTACCGCACGCCGTACAAGTTTGGCGGCGTGCCGGTCGATCGGGCGACGATCCTCGACGTCGAAGTCGACACAGTCGGCGCCGACGGCCGGCGCGTCACCGGATTCGCGTCGATGCCGCTGGGGAATGTCTGGTCGTTCCCCACGCGCACGCTCCCCTACGACGTCACGCTCGGCGCCATGAAGGGGCTTGCCGGCCGCATCGAAGCCATCGTGGCCGGCTGCACCGAGGCCGCCCATCCGTTGGAACTCTCGCGGATCCTCGAGCCCGAGTTTGTGAAGGCCGCGGCGGAGGAATCGGCCGCGCGGGGGCTGGCCGAGCCGATCCCGCCGCTGGCCGTGCTTGTCACGGCGAGTGCCTTCGATGCCGCGCTCCACGACGCCGGTGGCAAGGCGCTCGGCCGCAGTGCCTTCCTCACGCTCACGCCCGACCTCATCGGCCACGATCTCTCCCGCTATCTCGGCGACGACTTCAAGCATGAGAATCTCCAGGACTCGATCCGCCCCGCCCCCGCGCCGCGCGTGCCGCTGTTTCATTCCGTCGGTGGCGCCGATCCGGTTCGCGCGTCGGAGATCAAGGAAAAGCTCGATGACGGCCTGCCGCAGGCGCTCGCCGACTGGATCCGGTTCAACGACCTGATCCGGATCAAGATCAAGCTCCAAGGGGAGGATCTCGGGTGGGACATCGAGCGGACGCTCGCCATCGATGGCGAGGCCCGGGCGACGAAGCCCGACACGGAGTGGAAATACTGCGCCGACTTCAACGAGCGCTGTCCGAACGTCGAGTATGTCCTTGAATACCTGCGGAAGGTCGAGGAGAAGTCTCCCGCCTGCTTCGCCGCGATCGAGTATGTCGAGCAGCCGACGTCGCGGAATCTCCGCGCTCTGCCACGCGTCGACATGCACGCCGCCAACAAGCTCCGGCCGATCGTCGTCGACGAGGGGCTCGTCGATCTCGAGAGCCTCCTCGAGGCCCGTGAGCTCGGCTACACGGGCCTTGCCCTCAAGGCCTGCAAGGGGCAATCCCATTCCATGCTCTTCGCCGCGGCGGCGCGAAAGTACGGGATGTTTCTCACGGTTCAGGATCTCACCTGCCCCGGCGCGGCGCTCGTCCACTCGGCAGGGATCGCCGCCTGGGTGCCGGGCACGGCGGGGCTCGAAGCGAATGCCCGGCAATACATGCCAGAGGCCAACAAGCCGTGGGAAGAAAAGCTCCCGGGGCTCTTCAAGATCACCGACGGCTGTCTCCACACCGACTGCCTCGCCGGCAGGCCGGGGCTCGGGGCGGTGTGAGGAGTGCTCGGTGATCTGATCTTGCGCCCGATCCGTTTGTCATGGTCGGACGTCGCGGCATGAAGGCACGAATCATGGCGATGACGTCGCAGACTGCGGACGACCTTCTTCATCGGGTCGAGGCGACTGCGCATCGCTTCGGCGGTCCACTCGTCGCGGAACTTCCCGGCCGCCGCTGGGTTCGTGTACTCCCGGAATCGCTGGAAGGCCTCGCGGAGCAGATGGGCCTTCACGCTCCGGAGGTTGTAGCGGAGCAGGGTGGCGAGCTTGGTGGCCTGGGCCTCCGTGAGGTTCTCCGGCCTCTTGAGCAGGCACCATCGCCGTATCGCGTACACGAAGAACACCGCGATGTACCACAGCGGCACGAACTCGAACCGCCTCGCGGCGAGCCGGTCTCAGCCGGGCCGCGGCTTGCCGCACTTCGAGCAGATCGCCCGGCCATTGGCTCGGGGCTCGATCCGAACCTCAAGACACGGGTCGGCCCCTTCAGCAGGCGCTCGATCACCGCGCAGCGCTCGCCGGAAGGCCGTTCTTCATCCACGAATCCCGGCGAGGAGCCACAAAAAAAGAGGGGGCGGGCCGAAGCACGCTCCCTCCACTGAATCTCTCGTGCAGCGTCCGAGCCAGCCGAGCCAACTCAGCCGTGCTTGGGATCAAGCTATCCGACGATTCCGGGTGAGCTTCTTCCGGCGGGCCATCCAGCCGGCGAAGCCAGCGCCCATCAGGGCCATTGCCCAGGTGGTGGGCTCGGGGACGGCGGTGGCGGTGATCTCCAACTGGCCGGTGGCCTCGGTGAACCTCAGGAGCTGGTTGCCAAGCGTGGCGGTCCACACCCCGCCGAGGCCGGCGAAGGTCAGACCGCCGTAGCTCCCCGTCCCGGTGCTCGTGACCGAGGAGAAGGTGCCGGTCGGCGAGCCACTGAAGCCGAAGAGGCTAAAGGTCGTGCCGTCGAGGAAGGTGGCCGTGTTGGCGAAGTCAAAATCGAGCGTGCCGCCGTAGCCGAGGCCGCCGGCGGTGGTGATCGCGAGCTTGTCGTAGTCGGTGCCGGCGGTACCTGCCGTGCTCCCGACGCCGATGATCTGCATGAGCGTCGTGCTCCCCGCCCGGAGATCAAGCGAGCCGACGGTCAACAGGCCGGGGCTGTTACCCGGCGAGATCGTCCCCCCGGCGAGAACGGTGACCGACGAGGCGATCGTGCCACGGCCGCCGAGCGTGGCGAGGTTTTCGACCGTCACGGCCGAGCTCGTCAGAGAGCCATTGATGACGAGCGCTCCACCGGAGACGGTCGTCGCCCCGGAGTAGCTGCTCGTGCCGGTGAGGATCGCCGATCCGCCCCCGAGCTTCGTGAAGGTGCCACCGGAGCTCGTGAGATTCGAGGCGAGGATGACGGTCTGGCCGTTGGTGTCGATCCGGTAGGCCTGATTGGCGGCATTCGAGAACCGGGCCGAGTAGTCGGCGGTGTTGCTCGCCGACGACTGGAGCGAGCCACCATTGAACGTGATCGTGCCGGTCGAGCCGAGGGCGCTGGCATTGCCGAGGGAGAGCGTGCCAGCGCCGAGGGTCGTGCCACCGGAGAAGCTGTTTGAGCCGGAGAGGACGAGGTCGCCGACGCCGAGTTTCGTGAGCGCGACGCTCCCAGAGGTGCCGGAAATCGTGCCAGCGTAGGTCGACGAGGTGCTGTTGCTCACGACGAGCGTGCCGAGGGATCCGGTCGACTGCACCTTCGACGCGCTGTCACCCGCGAAACCCGTCACGGTCTGACTGAATCCATTGAGATCGAGGATCGCGGTACCGAGCAGCGTCAGGTCATTCTGGGCCAAGGCATTGTTCACACCGAGGTTCACCTTGGCCGAGTTGATGCTCGTGTCGCCGAGGTAGGTGCTCGCACCGTTGATGGTCACCGCCCCGGACAAGGCACTTCCCGCACTGGTCCCGCCGATCAGAAGATTGGTGGTCGCAGTTCCACCGATGCCATTGGCAAGCGTGAAGACACGGCCGGTCGTCGAACCGATCTGCAGCCCACCCGTGCTGTCGTTGTTGGTGATCGAGCCGCTGATCAGGGCATCGACACCGGAGTTCGTGATCGTCTTGGTGCCGGCCGAGTTGGCGATCGTGATGTTGTTGGCGAGCGTCAGGGCGGCCTTGATGTTGAGCGTGGAGTCAAACCCGGTGGCCCCGCCGAGGGTGACGGGACCGTCACCGAGAGCGGCATTGGAGGTCGAGGCGTTGACCTTCACACCGTCGATCGTCAGGCCGCCGGTAAAGGTATTGACCCCAGAGATGCCAAAAGAACCGGCCGCCCCGTCCGCATTGCGGGTGAGCGTCAGTCCACCGTTGCTGATCACGCCACCGAACGTCATCGACCCGCTGCTGCCGAGCGTGATCTTCCGCGTCGATCCGCCGAGGCTCACGACGCTCCCGGTACCAGAGAGCGTCATGTTCGCGGTGCTACTGGCCGATCCCGTAGACCCGCTGATGCCGATTTGAAAGTCGCCACCGATGTTGATCCCGTTGATGCGGGCGGACGGTGAGGTGATATTCGTGGTGGAACCGATGGCACCGCCGTTGATGTTAAACGCCCCGGTCCCGAAGCCGTTGTTCGTCCTCGCCACCATGTTGCCGGCGTTGAGGGTGAGCCCAGCCTGGTAGTTGCCGCCCGACATCGTCAGCGATCCGGCACCGTTTTTGACGAGCCCATTCCCCCCCGTTCCGAGCAGGGCGATGCCCCCGAAGTCGATCACGCTTCCAGCACCGACGTCGAACGTCTTGATCGCGCCACCGAACCCATACTGCTGCGACGTGGAGTTCGTGAAACCAATGGTCACATTCGTGCCGGTCGTGATGTCACCGATCGTCCCCGTCGTCGAGAACATCGAGCCGAACGTGTAGGTACCAGACGTGACGAACGACGTGCTGGTGCCAGTCACCCACGCCGAAGTGAAGGGGCCGCCGGAGTCCGTCGACCACCGGGCGGAGTTCCAGGCATCGGTGCTCGAGGTTGTCGTGTAGAGCTGAGCGCTCGAAGACGCCGGCGTCAGCAACGACAGGGCGACAACCGCGGTGGCAAGAGCGAGACGACTCAATTCGGAGCAGATCCGTCGGACTCGGGATGATTTCATGACTATTATCACCTGGTAGACCGCACTCCGGAGCGAGGAGTGGAAAGAGATGGTGGATGACTGGGACGACATCGGATCTCCGACAGCGACCGGATGGCGATGAGCGGCGGGGATCAGGGAGAAAGTTCGAACACGCCGGTCATGCATCGGAGGATCCGCGGAGGGGAGTCCGACCGCGCCCAAAGACATTTATTGGGCGCAGAGGGTAGCAATTTTTCAAACTGGTGTTTTACGAAGGGCATGAATCGGTCGCCCCAGGGCACGAATGGGCCAAAGTCCACGACGCTTCGCGCACCAGCCCCTACGGATCGCGCAGCGGTTCGGTGCCCCGCCACGGAAAGAGCCTCCTCAGCACATCTGTGGGTGAAGTTGGGTTCCGGTAGCCGCCCGAGGACGTGAAACAAGGTGATGTCGATGCCCTGCGGCTTTCGGAAGCCGAACGCTTCGATTCGTACGAGGTCTTGACAACGCTGAAACAGGGGGATGGCACCCACCGGGGCATCAAGGGGGGAAGGCGATGAGGGATGCGCAGATCACGCCTGGGATATCCAGCTCACGTCGCTGCTCAAGGATCGGTTGTGGACGTGCCCATGCCCGTGGTGGGTGAGCATGCTCGCTGGTCCTTCCGCCAGACGCTCACGCCGGCTTCGGGAGGAGCGAAAAAATCTTCAGGTGGCCGTCGGCGAGGGCCACGGCGACTTTGGATTTGTCGGGAGAGAGGGCCAAGCTCCGGCCGTTGGCGGGGAGCTTCACGGCGTGGAACTCGTTCGCCTCTCCCGCCTTGAAAAACCGCAGCCAGCCGCCGCTGCCGCCACCGGCGACTTGAACCCAGATCCCCTGCGGATGCCAGGCGATCCCCCAGCAGACTCCCTGCTGCTTCTCTTTGGGCTCCAGCAGCGTGGCGAGCTTGCCGTCGCCCCATTCGAGCACCGACACCCCCGGATGGCCGACGCCGGCGAAGGCATTGGTCACCGCCGTGATCCCACCGACGGCCAGCTGCGCCCCGTCGGCCCGGAAGGCGATCGCCCGCGCGCCGCCGATGTCGGCCCGGAATCCCTCGTCGTATTTCCACAGGGCCTCGGCCTTGCCGACGTCGCGAACGAGCGCCCCGGCCGGGCTCCATTCCTTGACATTCCCCTTGAGATCGCAGGAGGCAAGCCCAGAGCCGTCGGGCTTCCAGGCGACTTCGTAGACATGCGACTCGTGCCCCGTGCCTATCGCAGTCGGCGTCTCGGCGATGAGGCCGTCGACGATCGTCCAGAGCTTGACGAGCTTGTCGTTGCCAGAGGTGGCGAGCTTCGTGCCGTCGGGGCTGACGGCGATCGCCCGCAGCCAGCCGTCGTGGGCCTGGAGAGCGCGGAGCGGGGGGGCAGGCTCACCGTCGAGCGTCCACTGGCAGAGCCTGCCGTCGTAGCCGCCGGAAAAACAGAAGCGGCCGTCGGGGGAGAAGCCGAGGGCCCGCACCCAGGAATCGTGAGCCCCGGTGAATGCGGCCGCGGCCATGCCGTCGATACCAAGGCGGTGAACGGCGCTATCCTCGCTGCCGAAGAGGACGAACTTCCCGAGCGGATCCCACGCGCAACTGACCAGCGGCCGGTCGTGCTTGTGCGAGGCGATCTCGTGGGCTGCGGCGGGATCGATGGGGGCGGGATCGGGCATGTCGGGGCTCCGGAGTGGCGGGCGTCACGCGAGCATTTCGCGGATCGGTTCCTTCGCCGGATCGGCGATCGGGAAATCGCTGCCGCCGATGTGGAAGTCGGCGGTGGAATCGACACCCACCCCCTGGAGGATCGTGTGAAAGACGTGGCCATGATCGACGGGGCGATCGGTCACCTCGGTGCCGTCGGCACTGGTCGCGCCGATCACGGCCCCCGGCTGGATGCCAGCGCCGCCGAGGAGCACGCTCCACGACTTTCCCCAGTGGTCGCGGCCGTAGCCGGCGTTGATCCGCGGCGTACGACCGAACTCGCTCATCACGCAGACGAGCGTGTCCTCGAGGAGACCGCGAGCGGCAAGATCGGAGACGAGCGTCGCGAACGGCTGGTCGAATTCACCGAGCTGCTCGATGTGAAAGTCGAAGTTCTCGAAGTGGGTGTCGTAGTTGGAGTGATTGACCTGCACGAACGACACGCCGTGCTCGAGGAGGCGGCGGGCCATGAGGCAGTGGCGGCCGAACTCGTGCTTCCCGTAACGCTCCTGATCGCGCGCCGACTCGAGGCTGACGTCGAAGACTTTTCGCTGGTCGAGGAGATCGAGGGCCTGGCCGTAGGAGAAGGTGTAGGCCTCGGTGTCGGCGGTGCGGCGACGGGAGGCGAAGCGGTCGTTGAACCGGCTGCGGAGCCCAGAGCGGCGCCGGTCGGCTTCGGGGGAGAGCCCCTCGGGGCGATCGGTGAAGGCCGGCGGCTTGGCATCCTCCATGATCACGCCGGCGTAGCGGGGGCCGAGGTAGGAGGCGTTGCCGGGGCCGCCGCCGGCGCCACGGATGAGGACATGACCGGGAAGGGGGAAGTCGTCGGGCATGCAGGTCTTCGCCACCACGGCCCCGAGATCGGGGATGTCGAGTGGTGCCGGCTGGTTGCGGCCGCTGAAGATCTCCCGTTGGCCACGGCCATGATCGTCGGAGGCGTTGGTCATGCTGCGGATGAGACCGAGCCTGTGCATCTGGAGCGCCGTATGGGGGAGGAGCTCGGAGATGTGGAGACCGGGCACGCTCGTCGGAATCGCCCGGAAGGGGCCACCCGTCGCCGTCCCCGGCTTCGGGTCCCAGGTCTCGAGCTGGCTGACGCCACCATGGAGGAAGATCTGGAGGACGCGCTTTCCCGAGCCCTGCACCGACTTGGCGAGCGCCGGCCGGCGCACGAGGCCGGTGGCCGCCGCCGCTGCCATACCACCGAGGAGGGCGCGGCGCGAGAGGGCGTGGTCGGCGGAGCCGCAGGCGGGGTTCGTGTTGGATGGCATGAAACGTCTCCTGGGAACGACGGGCTCTGGAGAAGAGGGATCAGTGATTGAAACGGAACTCGTTGCTCGAGAGCATCGCCCAGAGCAGCTCGGCAATGGCCACCGCTCGATCGTCGGCCCGGCCAGCGAGGGCCGCGGCGACGTCGGCTTTCTCTTCGGCGCCGGGATGCCGGGCGAAGACGGTGAGGAAGGCCTCGTCGGCGACAGCCCCGTCGTCGGCGAGCGCGAGGAGCCGGGCGGCGAGGTTCTCTCCGCCGGGCCTCAGGGTGCCGGCGACGTCGGGAGAGTTGCCGATCCAGAGGGCCTGATTGACCGACGTCTGGAAATCGGTGGCGAGCGGATCGCTGTAGAGCCCGGCCACGGTGGCGAGGTATCCCGCCACCTGCTGAATCGTCTGCAACTCCACCTGCACGGCACGGATCGCCGGCGCCGCTTCCGGCGCTGCGTTCTTGAGCACTTCGGGAGGCTCCTTCTCCACCTTCGCCTCGGCGGCGGCGTGGAACTGTTGCATCGAGCCACTCGCCGTGAGGAGCGAAAAGGCCAGCTGTTCCGGGGAGAGGGGGCGGAGCCTCGCCATCTGCCCGAGCGTCGTCCAGCGATCGACGATCGAGGCGCGGAGAACGGCGGCGGCCGCCGGATCGGCGGTGACAAGATCGCCGTGGCGGAGGAGGTCGCGGGCGAGGCCAAGGCGGAGATCGGTGCGTGCCAGGGCGAAGCCCGCTTCCTGGCGGGTGCTGCGGGCGAGGATCGCAGCCTGATCGGCAGCCGCAATCGCGTCGGCCGCTGGCCTCTTCGCCAGCAACCCATCGCAGGCCTGACGGGCGGCGACGAGCGTTGCCTGAGCAGCATCGTGTTCGGTCGTCTTGGCGGCAACGGAGGCCTTCGCGGCTTC
>CANGGT010000152.1 GCA_947453375.1 Planctomycetaceae bacterium | reverse complement strand
GGTCGGCCCGGCCGTCTGCCCGGCTAGCGACCAGCCCAGGGCCGCGGCAACTGCGGCGATCGGCACCGGCGTCGCGATCGTGCCCCGCACCGCCATCCGCCGTCCGGCGCTTTCGGTTCCAGCCAGGGATTGGACGACGAGCCCTTCCTCAGACTCCGGTTCCGTGCGCAGCCGGATCGCCCGTCCGCCATCGGTGCCGACACACTCGATGCGGATGCCGGCGCGGTCGGCCGTCGCCTCTGCGGCGTTGGCCCCGACAGCGTCCGCGAACCCGAACCGGCCGACATCGATGACGACGTTGCGGTCGAATCGGGCCGGCTCGTCGAGCCACGCCCGGGAGAGGCGCACGATCGCGGCGATCGCCGGGGGGGAGCAGTTGAGTTGGGGAACGCGGATGCGGACTTCCGTCGCCGCTCCCTCGACCTCGATCCAAGGGATCTCGACCAGCCGTCCCCCCCGATCGTCCTCCACGCTCACGCCGTGCAGCCGGAGGGAACCAGGACGGACGTGCTCGACTGATTCGACCGACAGCGGCAGGCCGATGGCCCCGGCCCACTGCCGCAGGAGAGCGTCGCGATGGCCCCCGGTACGCCGCCATCCTGCCCAGGCCACGAGCCCCGCGCAGGGGATCAGACAGGCGACGACGAACGTCGTGCGGACAAGACGGCTGCGGGCAGCTTGCTGGGCGACGAACATCCTTGTCCCTCGCGGAATTCCGGGGGATCCTTCCCCCGGTGGCCTTCCGACCTCGTCACCTTGCGCGGGCCAACTCGTGGTAGAGCTTGAAGCGTGCGAGCATCTCCTCGACGCTGTCACCGCCGAACTTATCGACGAGCGCCGCGGCCATCTCGAAGGCGACGACATGCTCGACGATCACGGCGGCGGCACTCACGGCACAGACGTCGCTCCGCTCGTAGGCCGCTTCCTCGGCCTGCTTCGTGCGGAGATTGACGCTCTCGAGCGGCTTGCGGAGCGTGCTAATCGGCTTCATCGCGGCTCGGATCACCAGCGGTTGTCCGTTGGTCATCCCCGCCTCGAGGCCGCCGGCGTTGTTCGTCGGGCGCGTGAAGCCGAGATCGGTCTGATCGCGCCGAGCGGCGTCGTAGTGGATCGGATCGTGGACCTGCGAGCCACGCCGCTTGGCTGCCTCGAAGCCGAGCCCGATCTCGACCCCCTTGATCGCCTGCACGGCCATCACGGCCTGGGCAAGTCGCCCGTCGAGCTTACGATCCCACTGGGCATGGGTGCCGAGGCCGATGGGCAGGCCGTCGACGCGAACCTCGACAACGCCCCCGAGGGTGTCCCCCTCCTTGCCGACCCGGTCGATGAGTCCCGTCACCTCCCCGTCGCGCTCGGGGTGGAGCGAATAGATGGCGCTGGAATCCCGCAGCGCCCGCAGTTCGGGAAGGGTGCCCTCACGGGGCCCAAGTTCGATGCCGCCAAGCGAGGTCACCCAGCCGCCAACCTCGATCCCGAACGTGGCGAGGAGTTGGCGGGCGAGGGCTCCAGCCGCCACGCGGGCCGCGGTCTCGCGGGCGCTGGCCCGTTCGAGCACCGCGCGCACGCCTCCGAGATGCTTTACGGCCCCGGCCAAGTCGGCATGCCCCGGGCGCGGACGGTCGACATCGTCGAGCCGTTCGAGCTTGGCGTCGCGATTGACGATCTCCATGGCGAGCGGGCTGCCGAGCGTCGTTCCCCGCCACAGCCCCGAGAGGAAGCGGACGCTGTCGGTCTCGATCCGCTGCCGTCCCCCGCGACCATAGCCCCCCTGTCGGCGCACGAGTTCGGCGTCGATCGCCGGGAGGTCGACGGCCAGTCCCGCCGGGAAACCGTCAACGAGGGCGAGGAGGGCGGGGCCGTGCGATTCGCCGGCGGTCCAGTAGCGCAGCATGGGGCAGGGGAGGGGTTCGCGTTGAGGGGGCCCGCCAAACGGGCCTGCAGGGAGAGAGCCGGACCAACGATTCTAGTTCCGCTCCGGCCGCATCCCTAGGGCATTGTTGGCCCGGAATGCCCCTCCGGTCCGGCCGGCCGCTCAGGCCACCCCGACCGGCGGCGAGCCGGTGAGCAGCCGGCAGGCTTCGAGGTATTTCTGCCGCGTTTTCACGACGACCTCGGCAGGAAGCTCCGGGGGAGGGCTCGCCTTGTCCCAGCCGCTCGCCTCGAGCCAATCGCGGACAAACTGCTTGTCGAACGAATCGGGGACGCGTCCCCCGCCGACGGCCGCCGCCGGCCAGAAGCGCGACGAATCGGGGGTCAGAACCTCGTCGACGAGGATCACGGTGCCATCAGCGGCCCGCCCCCACTCGAACTTCGTGTCGGCCAAAACAATCCCGTGGGCGGCGGCGTGGGCGGCTCCGCGCCGAAAGACATCGAGGCTCTTCGCCTTGAGCAGGCCTGCCAAGTCCGAGCCGATGCTCTCGGCCATGACCTCAAACGAGACGTTCTCGTCGTGGCCGCTGGTGGCCTTCGTGGCCGGCGTGAAGATCGGCTCGGGGAGTTCGTCACCGGCGGAGAGCCCGGGCGGCAGGGTCTCACCACAGACGGTGCCGCTGCGCCGATATTCGGCCCATCCGCTCCCGGCGAGCCGGCCGCGGACAACACACTCAAACGGAATCACCTCGGCCGCTCGCACGAGCATCGATCGGCCGCGGAGCGGCCCGAGGTCGACGCCAGCCGGCAGTCCCATCGCGTCGACATCGGTGGTGATCAGGTGGTGGGCAACCGGATCGGGCCCGTGGAAAAGCCAGTCGAACCAGTGGCGCGAGATGGCGGTGAGGACGCGCCCCTTGTCGGGGATCGGCGTGGGGAGGATCCAGTCGAAGGCGCTGATCCGATCGGTGGAGACGATCAGCATCCGCGCCTCGCCGCCGGGCCGCTCGGGGGCAAGGCGGTAGCAATCGCGGACCTTGCCGCGGTGGACGGGGCCGAGGGGGAGATCGGTGCTGACGACGGCAGGGTTGGCGGAGGTGCTCATGGGGAAAGTTGTAGCATCACGGCCCCCGCTTCGGCACGCTCCGGGAGGCGTTCCCCTCCGCCGTGCGCTCAACAGAAGTCGCGAGACATCCGTGGGAGCGTTCCCCCGGTCGGGATCGCCGCAGCCTCCCCGCCTGCGGACTCGTCCGACACGAGCCGCTCCATCCGTGTCGCCAGGAGGTGGACGACCCCGCCCCGGCGCTGCACGCGGGCCTCGATCACGACCGCCGCCGCCCGCCGCGCGAGCGCCTCGGACTGCTGCCACACCTCCGGCCGGACGACGACATTCGCCGGCCCGGTCTCGTCCTCGATCGACAGGAAGATGATCCCGTGGGCCGTCGAAGGCCGCTGGCGGGAGAGCACGATTCCCGCCACCGCCACGCGCCGCCCCTCCGGGGCATCGTGGGCCTCCGCCGTGGTGACGACCCCGCGCCGGGCGAGCCCCGCCCGGTCGAACTGGAGCGGATGGGCTTCGAGCGAGAGGCCCGACGTGCGGTAATCGGCGATCACCTCCTCGCGGGCACTCGTCGCCGGAAGTTCGACCTCTTCGCCATCCTCGTCGTCGGCGAGGTCGACCAGGAGCGGCTGGCTGCCGGGGCGTTCCCGATCCCGCAGCGCCTCCCACACCGCCCGCCGCCGGTCCATCCCCAGCGAAGCGAGGGCCCCGGCCCGCGCCAGGCTCAACAGCGCGTCGCGGCCGAGCCGGGCGCGGCGGGCGAGATCCTCGACGGTGCCGAACAGGCCGTCGCGCCGCGCCACCTCGATCCGCTCCCCCTCCGCCGCGCCGAGGCCGTGCACCTGCTCGAGGCCCAGGCGCAGGCAGGGAAGCTTTTCGGGCCCCGGCGGTGCCCCTTCCCCAGCCCCCCGTGCCTGGTAGCAGACGCGGGCATGCCAGGTGCTCGCGTTCACATCCACCGCCAACACGCGCACGCCGTGCTGCCGGGCATCGCGTACGAGCTGGGCCGGCGCGTAAAAACCCATCGGCTGGCTCGCCAGGAGCGCCGCGGTGAAGGCCGCCGGATGATGGCACTTGAGCCATGCCGACACGTAGACAAGCAAGGCGAAGCTTGCCGCGTGCGACTCGGGGAATCCGTATTCGCCAAAGCCACGGATCTGGGCGAACACCTGCTCGGCAAACTCCGCCGCGAGCCCGCGCGACGTCATCCCCTCGACGAGCCGGCGGTGGAACTCGTCGATCACACCCGGCCGCCGCCACGCCCCCATCGCCCGGCGGAGTTGATCGGCCTCCCCCGGCGTGAACCCGGCTGCCACCACCGCCAGCCGCATCGCCTGCTCCTGGAAGAGGGGGACGCCGAGCGTGTTCTCGAGAACGCCGCGGATCGCCTCGTTGGGGTAGGAGACCGGTTCCTCGCCACTGCGCCTCCGCAGGTAGGGATGGACCATCCCCCCCTGGATCGGCCCCGGCCGCACGATCGCCACCTCGATGACGAGATCGTAGAAGCAGCGAGGCTTGAGCCTAGGGAGCATGCTCATCTGCGCCCGGCTCTCGATCTGGAACACGCCGACGGTGTCGGCCCGCGACACCATCTCGTAGACGGCCGGATCCTCCGCCGGCACGGTGGCGAGGGTAAGCCTCGGGCCCCCCGCCGCCTCGACCTGATCGAACGCCCGGTGGATGGCGGTGAGCATCCCGAGCGCGAGGCAATCAACCTTCAGGATCCCCAGCTCGTCGAGATCGTCCTTGTCCCACTGGACGATCGAGCGCCCCTCCATCGTCGCCGGTTGGATCGGCACGAGGTCGCACAGATCGCCACGCGTCATCACCATGCCGCCGACATGCTGGCCGAGATGACGGGGAAAGCCGATCAGCTCGCCGACGAGGGCCGTGAGCCGCCGGCCGGTGTCGCCATCGGGATCGAGCCCAGCCTCGGCGAGCCGCTCCGGCAACTGCCCGACCCGGTCGCCGACATCGAGTACCTCGGCGATCCGTGCCACCCGATCGAGCGACAGTCCCAGCGCCTTCCCCATGTCGCGCACGGCCGAGCGGAGGCGGTAGCAGATCACCTCGGCGGTCATCGCCGCGCGCGAGCGGCCGTAGGTGTCGTAGAGGTACTGGATCACCTCCTCGCGGCGGTGGTGTTCGAAATCGATGTCGATGTCGGGGGCCTCGCGGCGCTCGCGGCTGATGAAGCGCTCGAAGAGAACCTGCATCCTGGCCGGATCGACCGACGTGATCCCGAGGCAGTAGCAGATCGCCGAATTGGCCGCCGACCCGCGCCCCTGGCAGAGGATTCCGCGGCGGCGGGCGAAGCGGACGATGTCGAAAACGGTGAGGAAGTAGGCCTCGTAGCCGAGCTCGGTGACGAGCGCGAGCTCGTGTTCGAGAAGGCCGCGGACCTTCTCGGGCACCCCGTCGGGATAGCGTTTCGCAGCCCCGCGCCAGACCGTCTCGGCAAGGTATCCCGACGCCGTCGCGCCGGCCGGCACGACGGCGTCGGGGTATTCGTAGCGCAGTTCGTCGAGGGAGAAGGTGCAAGCCGCGGCCCACTCCACGGAGCGTTCAACGGCCCCCGGCAAGCTCGCGAAGCGGGCCAGGAGCGTCGCCTGATCGTGGAGATGGCGTTCGCCGTTGGTGAGGAGGCGGCCACGGACCTCCTCGATCGTGCCGCCGTGCCGGACCGCCGTGAGGGCATCGAGGAGGGGAAGCCGGGCGCGGATGTGGCAACGGACATCGCCGGCCGCCACGACGTCGACCCGCGCCCGCCGGCAGGCACGGGCGAAGCTCTCGAGCCGCACCGCGTCGTCCCCCTCGAGCGCCACTTCCGCCAGCCCGCAGACGCGCTCCCCGAACACCTCGCGCCACGCCGCCAGCCGCCGCCAGTCTCCCTCTGCGGCCGCCAGCGGCACGCCGGCCCGCAGGCCCGCCGCATGGGCCGCAACGAAAGCGCGCGAGAGCCGGCAGCTGACCGGGCCGCGATCGTTCTCGTCTTCCGCGATGGCGTTGGCCGCCGCTGCGCCATCGCGTTGCTCCTGCCCGCTCTCCGCCGGGATCCCGCCGTAGCCGATCGAGAGGAGGCGGCAGAGGTTTGAGTAGCCAGCTCGGTTCTCCGCCCACACCACAAGCGCCTCGCCATCGATCGTCGTGAGCGTGGCCCCGACGATGAGCGGGATGCCGACCTCCTTCGCCGCCCCGTGCGCCCGGACGATGCCGGCGAGCGTCGCGTGATCGGTGATCGCGATGCCGGCATACCCGAGGGCATGGGCGGTGCGGACAAGCTCCTCCGGATGGGAGGCGCCGCGGAGGAAGGAGAAGTTGCTCGTGGCATGGAGCTCGACGTAGCGGGGGGGCTCGCGCGGGCCCTCGAGGCTGCCCCCCGAACGTGGACTTGCGATCACGGGTCGCGACGACGGCATGACAAGGCTCCTTGGAGGATTCCTCCGGCCACTCACCGGCTGCTCGGATCAGGCGAAGACACCATGGACAAACCAGACTCCGTCCCGCACCTGCCGGAAGATCCACAGCCGGAGGATCTCTTCGCCATTCCCCACTCGGTCGTGTCCATCGTCCCGCTGCTGGTCACCGCCGGCCTTGGCCTCACCGCTCCCCTCGACCACGCCCTCGACCACCGCCTCGACGAGGAAGTAATCGCGGCGCACGGAGGAGCCTCGCCACCACGCCGTCTCGATCCGCTCCGGCCCCTGGGCGCAGAGCACCCGATGGACCCGCGACTCATAGCGGAAGCGAATCGGCACCCCGGCCGCCGCCCGGCGCTCCGCCGGCTCACGGGCTGCTCCCCGCAGGAGCGGCTCCAAGCGCAAGGGACGGGGAAACATCCAAAGCGGCCTCCGCTCCGGGGCGGGGCAGGGGCCAGACTGGCTCCTGTCGCTGCGCGAGCTGCCCCGGGCAGGCCTGCCGGGGTCGTCTGTCGGCGTTCTGGTGACGCGTCCGGGCGATCGCGTGCTCTGCCCCGGCGGCACCGCCATCCAAGCGTGCTCCGGCTGGGCATCGGCCACCGGGCGTGGCTCGTAGACCGCTGCGCGGCCGAGTCTCCCCGCCAGACGCTCGAGCAGCATCGCGACCTCCCCGTCCCCCGCTTCCTCCGCCTCTCCGAACAGCATCCGCTGCCGGCTGCCGACCTCACCGGCGGCCACGACCTCGATCGAAACCCCGTCGATCTCCTTCGGCAGCTGCATGCGCGACATCCGCAGCCGGATCAGCTCTGCCAGATGGGCGACTGCCACGCTCGGGCGGAAGAGCCCGACATCGACGACGACCGGGGCGCTCGTCGCCGTGGATCGGCCCGCCGGCCCGGTCGCCGCATCGGCGCCGACCAAACCGGGGCGTTCGGGCCGCGCCCGTTCGAGCCTCAGCTGAAGGGCCGTCACGCCATGCCCCGCGGCGGACAGGGGCCGGACACACGCCTCGAGGAGCGGGCGGAGGCATTGGGCAAACTGCTCCTCCGAGGTGCCGCGGAGCGAGAGGGGGAAATCGAAGGCATGGCTGGCCTGCGGCAGCTCTCCCCCCGGCAATGGCTCGAGTGGCTCGGCCCGTTCTCCCGTGAACTCCGCCAGCCGGCGGACCAGCAGCGGGCCGAAGCGCGACGCGAGGCTCCGGCGTGGGAGCCGCATCACCCCACCGATCGAATCGATCCCGACTTCACGGAGCTTCTGGAGCGTGCCGCCATCCAACCGCAGCCCCGTGGCCGGCAACGCATCGACGAGGCTCCCCGGCGCCACCACCACGCTCCGCCGCCGGCCGCGTGGCGCCGGCTCGCCGGCCAGCGCCGCCAACTGATCGGTGTGATGAGCGGCGGCCCAGGCGGCTCCAGGGGTGTCGGCGATCGCCCCGCGGGCATGGAGGCCCCGCGCGGCGAGCGTCCAAACGGCCGTGCGCGCAAGTCTCTCTTCGCCACCGAAAAAGCCTGCCGTGGCCGTGACATCAAGATGGAGGCACTCCGGCCGTTGGTGCTCGCCCCCGCCCTCCACAGCCACCGCCGGCGTGAAGCGCCGACACCAGCGGGCGATCTCGAGCAGCGCGTCGCGGTCGGCTACCGGATCGTCGTGATCGATCCAAGCTCGGCGACAGGCGTGCGCGCCATGGACAAGCGCCACGGCCGCCATCGCCTCCGCCAGGGGCATGCCGGCCTGGATCGCCACTCCATCGCCGGCCGTTGCTGGCCCGGCTGTTGCTGGCCCGGCCCTCTCCCCACCGACCTGTGGCGCTGCCGGACGACGGGGAATGGCCCAGGCCACCACCGTCATCGCCCCTTGTGGCTGACGCTGGCAGACGAACACCGGCCCATGGCGCAGCTCGGCGTTGCCGCTCAAGCGCCGCTGCACCGGCCAACGCGGCAGCCAGAGGGTCAGGATGCGTGGCACGACACCCCTCCTGCCCCACTTCCATCGGGGAGCGTCCCTGGCGACCAGGGCCGACCAACCGGAGCGCTGCCGCTCCATGGGCCGCCCCTGCGGAGGGTGTTCGCGGTGGCGTCGCCGATCGCTTCGCGGCCGGTGGCCAGATCGAGCGCGATCTCCACCGTGGGCACATCGGGGGGCTGTTCACACGACCATGGCCCCTCCTGGAGCGACAGCCGTAGCCGCCGGACCGCGAGCGAACCGACGGCGGGCGCCCAGCGATGCGACGAGAGGGGATCGTCGCCCCCCCGCCAGCGTCCGAGCATCGGGAGAGCCGCCACGTTGAGCCGGGCCTCGGCCCAAGACGGCTCGCGCCGGGCCGCCACCGGCCTCACCAAAAATCCCACCGTGCCGCTGCCGCGCGCCGCCAGTTGCCAGCGCCGCATCGCCGTATTGGAAACACGCTTTGGCCAGGCGAGCACGGCCGTCACGCCGGGGCAGCGGAGGGCCTGATCGATCGCCCAGATCTCCTCCTCGTCGCGCGACGGCCGAACGACGACGATCGCCCCGACGGTGGCCACGCCGGCTTTCGGCTTCCCCGCCGCAGGCCCTTCGAGCCAGGGCATCACCGCCGGCGGATAAAACCGCCCCTGCCGATCGATCACGAGGATCGGCCCGACAGCCCCCTCGGGCCGGGCCACGCGCAGTCTCCCAGCGACCGCGAAGGCGAGCGTCGCCGCTCCCGACGCCGGCCCGCCGATCCATTCGATCAGGCTGCCGCTGCCAATCCCTCCGGCCGGTAGGAGCCGATCGATCCCCCGGAAGCCGCTCGCGAAGATTGCCCGCGGCAGGCTTGCCGTGGCGTCGCCAGGCTCGAGGCACGTCCAGACGCTCTGGCTGGCAAACAGGCTGCCGAATTGGCTGCCGAATTGGCTGCCGAATTGGCCTCGAGCCCCCCCTCCAGCCCGGCTCACAACGCCCCGGGCCACGAGATCAGCCAGGCTGCCGGCGGTCGTGTCGGCGGCGGTCGGTGCGGAGGTTGTCGTGTCGTCGGCCACTGGTCCCGCCTCCCGCGAAATATGTACGCGCGTACAGTACCCATCGGCAGAGCGACCGTCAACGCTCCATTCGGGAAAAGTTTTTCACGACGGTGCAGCGTCGATTCGCGTCCCCAGTCCCACGCTGTGCCACAATTGGCCCATTCCCACCGGAGGGCCGCTGGCCTTGATCCACGCTTTGATCCAAGTCTTGATCGTCCTCTTCGCGATCGGCATCGAGCACGCGTCCCTTGTGGCCGCCGAGCCGGATGCGAAGCCGGATGCGAGGCCCGCTCTGAAGCCTGACCCACAGGCCGCCGCCGCTGCTTTCGCCGCATTTGCCCGCGATGATTCACCGCTGATCCGCGACCGGCTCGAAGCGACCGACCGCGAATACCGGCAGATCGAGCCGTCGCTCTGGCTCCTCGCCAAGCGCCACGCCGAGACGCTCGCTTCCCTCGAGGCAGCCGACCGAATCGAGACGCTCGCTCGGCTTGCCGACTTCATCCTCCGGATGCGCGACAAACACGCCGCGGACGTTGTCGTTGGTGAAGGGCGGAGCGTGATCGGCCTCCTCGATCCCGACCGCGGCCTCGACCCGAAGGAGATCACGACGATCGCCGGGGCCTACGACGCCGAGGCGACGGTCTG
>CANGGT010000151.1 GCA_947453375.1 Planctomycetaceae bacterium | reverse complement strand
CGTTCGTCGGCGGCGGGACTTCCGCCGCTGGATCGCGGGGCGGTGCCTCGAGAGCGGCGATTGCGGCATCGAAGAGGGGGATGGCTTCCGCCATGAGCTTCGGGGCGTCCTCACCGGGACGCTTGGCCTGCGCGAGCTTGATCCGCCCCCGCTCGACGAGGAGGTTCCCCTTTTGCGTGTAGGCGGTAATCGCCTCGTCGCCGGTTGGCCCTGCCGCGAGGCACCGATCGACCTCCTGGGCGGCCTGTTCGAGCATCGCGGCCCGCCGCGTTCCCGGCGGCTCGCGACGCGCAAGCCCAGTCAGCGCGTCGGCGCGTCGGAGCGGAAGACTCTGCCGCAGTTCGGCGGAGACCCCTGGGTCGCTTGCCACCCGATCGAGCACGGCCAGCACGACATCGTGCAAGCGTTTCTCGGTGAGGGCGTCGAGGAGGCGACGTGTGGCGATCTCGGCGTTGCCTGGGCCCACCGCCCCGCCAGCCTGACCTTGCAGGAGCGCGGCGACAAGCACCGCCCCGCGGTCGACCATCAGCACCGGCAGCGCCGCCAGGATGCCGCCAAGCAGAAGGATCGAACCGATCCCGTGACCGGCCCAGCGGCCACCGTGGAAACGCACCATGATCCTTCCCCAGGAATCTTCGCACCGCGACGACCGAGGGCCTCGCACCGCGCCCTTCGAAGGTCTGTCGTCGCGCCAGGAAGGGACGACGGGCCAGACGATCCAGACCGCCAAGGCTACCGACCGCTCCCCCGCCTAGAACCTTCCCTGCATTGTGCCGATCGCCGCAGAGGCGTCAAACACCAGGAGCCCGCAGCACGTCACTTCCGGGTGGCACGGCTCGCGGAAGCCGACATCGCCAGCCAGTTGGGGAGTTGGCCCGCCGGCGGCATCCGCACCACCTTGACCGAGCGGATGCCCGGCACGGCGGCCACCGCAGCGATCGCTGCCGCCGTGGGCTCCACGTCGAGATTGAGGACGCCGATCGCATCCCCCCCTGGAGCCGATCGGCCGACCGTCATTTGGGCAATGTTGACGCCGAGCCCCCCGAGGGCCGTGCCGACGTTGCCGATGATCCCCGGCACGTCCTGGTGGGTGAAGATCAGCACGATGCCATCGAGGTAGGCCTCGAGGCGATGCCCCTCGAGTTGCACGAGCCTGGGCATCGCATGGCCGAAGAGCGTCCCGGCAGCGCGATGCACGCGCCCCTCGGCGACGAGGTCGACGGCCACGACGGAGCTGAAGGCGCCGGGGTCGGTCCGGCTCTGTTCGACGAGATCGATGCCGCGCTCCCGGAGGAGGACCTCCGCGTTGACGATGTTGACATCGTCGGCGGTCCCCTCGAGGAGCCCCGCTGCGAACGCGGCGGTGACGAGCTTCGTCGACCGGGCCGCAATCTCCCCCCGGTAGGCGATCGAGCAGGACCGCGGCGGCGCGTCGTCGAGTTTCGACAGGAGCAGGCCGAGGCGCCAGGCGAGGTCGAGGAAGCCCTTCACCCCTTCGAGCGAGGCCGGATCGATGGGGCTGGAGTTCACCGAATGGCGGATGGCACCGGTGGCGAGGAAGTCGACGAGCAGGCCGACCCCCTCCACCGCCACCTGGGACTGGGCCTCTTCCGTGCTCGCCCCGAGGTGCGGCGTGACGAGCACACCAGGCTTGTCGAACAGAGGAGACTCGGTGCACGGCTCCTTCTCGAAGACGTCGAGGGCGACGCCGGCGATCACGCCCCGATCGAGCCCCTCGGCGAGCGCCTTTTCCTCGTAGATCCCGCCTCGGGCGCAGTTGATGAGGCGGACGCCGGGCTTGAGGAGATCGAGTTCCTTCATGCCCACGAGATACTTCGTCTCGGCCGTGAGAGGCGTGTGGACGGTGAGGTAATCGACCTCGGGGAGCATGGCGTGGACGCTGGGAACCAACTCGATCCCCAACTCGGCAGCGCGCTCCACCGACAGGAAGGGATCAAAACCGAGCACCCGCATCTCGAAGGCCCGGGCCCGGGCCGCCAAGGTCTGGCCGATGCGGCCGAGGCCGACGATGCCAAGGGTCTTGCCGGCGACCTGAACACCCATGAACTTGTTCCGGTCCCAGCGGTGAGCACGGAGGCTCGCATCAGCGGCGGCGATGTTGCGGGAGAGGGCCAGGAGCAGCGCGAACGCATGCTCCGCCGTGCTCACCGTATTCCCGGCCGGCGTGTTCATGACGACGATGCCCTGCCGGGTGGCGGCATCCTTGTCGATGTTGTCGGTGCCCACCCCGGCCCGCACGATCGCCTTGAGCCGCTGGTTGCCCGCGAGTGACTCGGCCGTGATCTTCACGCCACTGCGGCAGATCGCGCCGTCGTGCCTGGCCAGAGCCCCCCGGAGGGCGTCCCCGGAGAGGCCCGTCGCCACCTCGTAGGTGATGCCGTGCGCCGCTGCGGCGTCGAGGAGGGCCAGACCGTCGGGGCTGAGAGTGTCGAGCACGATGATGGAGGGCATGAACGGCTTCTCGGCAGGGTGGGGGAGGCTTGGCGGTCTCTTTCGACCGATCAATGGGTCGCGATGGAGGCTCGCATTCAGGTGTCAGCCACCGTGGGACTTCTGGAACTCGATCATGTAGTCGCGGAGTTTAGCGACCCCTTCGACCGGCATCGCGTTGTAGATGCTTGCCCGGATACCGCCGACGGAACGGTGCCCCTTGAGATCGACCAACCCCCGGGCGGTGGCGCCCTTGACGAACTCCTTGTCCATCGCCTCGTCGCGGAGGCGGAAGGTGACGTTCATGTCGGAGCGGCAATCGGCACGGGCATGCCCGTGGTAGAAACCGGCCGAACGATCGAGGACGTCGTAGAGCGTTTTTGCCTTGGCGGCATTGTGGCGGGCCATCCCGTCGAGGCCCCCCATACGGTTTTTGATCCACTGGCAGACCAGACCGAGAACATAGACGGCGAAAACCGGCGGGGTGTTCGCCCGCGACCCGTTCTTCGCGTGGGTACGGTAGTCGAGCATCGTCGGCAGATCGTCACGCGACCGCTCGAGAAGATCCTTCCGGATGATCACGACGGTCACCCCGGCAATACCGGCGTTCTTCTGGGCACAGGCGTAGATGAGCCCGTATTTCGCCACATCGATCGGGCGGGAGAGGAAGTCACTCGAGCAATCGCACACGAGCGGGGCGGTTCCGAAGACCGGGTCATGCTTCCATTGCACCCCCTGGATCGTCTCGTTGCTCGTCACGTGGAGGTAGGCGGCATCGGGGGAGAGTTTGACCTCTCCGGCAGCCGGGAGGTGATCGTAATTCGAGGACTCGCCGTCCCAGGCGACATGCACGCGTCCCTCGCGGCGGGCCTCTTTCGCCCCGGTGTGCCCCCACGTGCCGGTGACAAGGTAGTCGGCGGGCCCCGGTTGCCCACGGAGCAGGTTCATCGGAACCATCGAGAACTGCAGGCTCGCCCCTCCCTGAACGAGGATCACCTCGTGATCGTCCCCGATTCCGAGCAGGAGCCGGAGATCGTTGAGCGTCTCCTCGAGGATCCGGTCGAAGGGCGGGCTACGGTGGCTGACCTCGAGCACGGAAATGCCCACCCCGGGCAGGGAGAGCATCTCGTCCCGGGCACGCTCGAGCACCTCGAGCGGGAGAACCGCCGGGCCAGGGGAAAAATTGAACACGCGATCCATGGTCCCGGCAGTCGGCGTTGTGCGATCCATCACTCGGGTGCTCTCCATTCCGCCCAGCGGTGCCGCGGCTCCCGGGGCATTCGATCCTCCCGGGGCTGTATGGCCCGGGGACCAACGCCATCCGGAAAACCCCCGGGCGAAGAGGGGAGCAGGCGGAGTGCCCCCCCGTCACCGGCGGCCGAGCCATCGGTGTCCCAGGAACGCCGCAGGATAGGACCCGCTGCGGGAAGGGTCAACGGGCGGAAACTGCCGCCGCAGCGGAGACCGGCTGTGGGGCGGGGAAACCGTTCGGAACGGCCGGCGGGAGAGCCGCGGACGCCGGCCCCCATGACGATGGCGGGGCCTGCAACGGCACTCCTCCGGTGGGGGGAGGCCCGGGGGGCTGGAGTCCACTCGGGCTCGTCGGCAGCGCGGCTGTCCTGACGGTGGCGGTCGGCGCCGCGCCGGCGAGCGTCGCCACCCGCGCGGCAACAACAGGCTGCACGCCGTCGACCGACAGCGCGCGGGAGTAGTCGGCCAGGGCCTGCTGGCTGTCCCCCGTGGCCTCGCGAATCTGCCCGAGGGCTACGAGTGCCCGAGGATTCGAAGGATCGATCGCCAGCGCGTCGACGAGCCGATTCTCAGCTTCGTGGAGGTCGCCATGTTCCTGGCAGAGTCGGGCCAGTTCGATCTGTGGGTTGGGGTTGTTCGGCTGCCGGCGCGACCAATCCTCGAGCAGGGCGATCGCCTCCGGGCTCCGCTGCTCCTCGACGAGGAGTACCGCCAGCGCCCGTTGACAGGCGTCGTGGTTCGGGTTCCGGGAGAGGCAGAGGTGGTAGTACTGCTCCGCCGAACGCCAATCGCTCCCCTTGCCGAAAACCTTCGCCTGTTGGTGGTAGGTAGCGCCGAGGTTGTAGAAGCAGTCCGGGCTTCCCGGCTGCTGCACCAACGCCTGCTGGAAATGGTTCACGGCCCCGAGATAGTTGCCCTGCTGGTAGAGCTTTACCCCCTCGGCGTTCTCGTTCCGCTTGAACGATCCGCAGCCTGCCGACAGCACGACCGCCGCCGCGATGACGAAGGCACGCGTGCAGGACGACGGCGGCAGCGTGGGGAGCGGTTTGGACAGCACGACGGGCATCCCGGCGGAGCGAAGGGGCGGCGGACGGTACCGGCCAGGCCGCCCTCCGACAAGTCCAGGGGGGGCAACACCACCCCCCCATTCCCCCCAAACGCCGTCGTGAGCCGCCGCGGCGGCATGGCCCCGACGCCAAGGTCAGGCGGGGAGATTGCGCTGGTAGCCGAGGGAGCGGACCACTTCGAGGATCTCGCTGCAGGTCGGGAACATCCGACCACTCGTCCGCTTGTAGCGTTCCAGGGCCTGCATGAACTCGACCTCTTCCGGACCGTAGTCGCGATCGCAGGTCGTCGGATCGATGAACCGACGACGGCGCGGCCCCTTCGGACTCCGGTGGGGGCCGGCAGCGGTGTCACGGCGGGCGGGGGTCTCGAGGCAAGGGCAATCGGCGGTGACGGTGGCGGGCATCGGACGGATCTCCTCGACGGGTAACTGGAGCGGTTGGCGAAACTCTGCCGGAAGTATTCCCGCCTCCGACGGCGCCGGTCCGGCTTTTTGGGAAAAAGCTTCCGATCAGGGAAGCTTTGCTGCCGGCACAACCGTTCCATTCCGATCATTCCGACCGGCGACTCAGCCCGTTCCCCAGAACTGTTCCCAGAACTGTTCCCAGAGCGGCCGGCAGATCGGTCAGCGGTTGCCGAAGAACTTCTTCAGAGCCTCGGCCGCAGCATCCCGCGAGTTGACCGTGCCCTTCTGCGCAGAAGGGGGGAGCGAGCCGGGCTTGGAGTGCGACTGCTTGACCGCATCGATCGCGACCGAACTGTCCGACTTCGTATCGCCAACGGTTTGGCCGACCTTCGTCGAACTCCCGCTGTTCTTGGCGGTGGCCGAGCCCGACACGGACGTCGAGGGAGCATCCCCGGCGATCCCGGAGATCGTCGATCCGTGGACGTCGTCCGAGCCCGACGCTGAGTGAATGCTGCTGGGATCGGCCTCGGCAGGGCCCGCCGTCGCGGCCTTCACCCCTTCGGTCGTGGCCCGCAGGGAACGGGTGGTGTCGAACATCCCGGCCGGGGCGTCATCCGCCATCAGCCACTTCGACACATCCTGATCGCCCCCCCCTTGGGCCACCGGCTCCGAACACGAGACGGTGAGTTCAAGCGCGCCGACCCGGATCAAATCCCCGGATACGACCTTCGTCTTCGCCGTGATCCGCGCGCCGTTGACGAACGTGCCGTTCCGGCTGCCGAGATCTTCGACCCAAACGTCGGCAGGGCCGACATGAACGGCCGCATGACGCCGGCTGACGTCCTCGCTCAACGGACGGACATCACACTCCTCGGCGCGGCCGATGAGGAGCGTGTTCTTCTTGATGGCGATCGAACGCCCGGCGCTCTTGCCAGAGGCGACGATCAACTTCGTGATCATGGTGCGGCTGTCTCCCCCCACGCGAGACCGACCCTTGCCATCCCCATCGGCCCACGCGAGCCGGCAGGCCGCCGAAGACCCGACTAACCTTACAAACCCAGCCTTCTGGCGACCAGTCGTTCTCACCGGCCGCTTGTCAGGAAGGATCGAAATCGCCCCGGAACACGTCCTGATCCGCGTTCCATCTTAACGACGAGCATTCCAACTGTCTTGTTGAAAACGAGTGAGGCCTTCCTCAAACCCCGCCTCCGGGGAAGGGACGAACCGACCTTCTGGCATCTCGAGACCTGCTCCGAGGGTGGCAGCGAGGCGGGTAAGCCAGCCCCGCACCAGCCCCGTGCCGGCGGGAGTTCCCCACGCCCAATCCCCGCCAAATCCCTGGCTTTGTTGCAAGTCTGCGAGGCCTGGATGGCGGGATTCCTCGGGCACCAGGCGATTGGCTCCCAAGAGGAGACTGCCGTGCTGGAGGACCGCGCCCCGGAGCCTCCGCTGGGCACTGCCGAGGATCTTCGAGTCGCCGCCGAGGCGACCATCGGCCACCGGCAGGACCACATCCCCGACCGCCCGCCGATCGAAGCAGAGGAGCGGCCCTTCCGCCGGTGGCCCAGCCGCGGAAGGCGCCCCGGCCCCCGAATCCACCGGGTCGCCCCCAGTCTGCTCCCCCCGCGTGCCCCCCGCTGACAAGCCCGCCGCAATCCCCCGCGCCGCCAACTCGGCGACAAGCGCCTTGTGGACCGCGTCGTAGAGTTGCTGGGTGCCGCCACTGGGGTGGAGACGCGGCACGGCTACCGCGAGGGTGACGTCGCTGCCGTGAAGGATCGCGCCGCCGCCACTCGGCCGACGGACGATCTTCACACCAGCCAGCCCTCGGTGCGCACGCGCCTCCGCGATCGCCTGGAAGGCGCCGAGCGACAGCGTCGGCTCCGACCAGGTGGAGATGCGAACGAGCACCCGATCCAAACGCGCAGCCTCCGCGGCCAACGCCTCGTCGAGCGCCATGTTCGTGGCGCCGTCGGCCGGCGGATCCCACCACGCGAGCACCGGCCGGGCGTGGGCTGCGGACGAGGGGTCTGGGGCTCGGTTCAAGGGGGGCGCCTCAGTGGGGCTGGCTGCCGATGAGCGCCTCGTAGGCCGCCCGGTCGAGAAGCGCGTCGATCTCAGCCGGCTGATCAGGACGGATCTTGACGATCCACCCCGCGCCGAACGGATCCTTTCCGAGGGTCTCGAGCTGATCGGGGAGCGCCGTGTTGACCTCCACGATTTCCCCCGACACCGGCGCATAGAGATCGCTGACCGCCTTCACGCTTTCGATTTCACCGATCGACTCCCCGGCCTTCACCTTCCGGCCGACCGCCGGCAGTTGCATGAAAACCAGATCGGTGAGGGCCTCGACGGCATACGCCGAGATCCCGACCGTCGCCACACCGCCAGCCACGGGACTGATCCACTCGTGGGACTTTGCGAACCGCACGTCCTTCTGCATCGACGTCGCTCCTCCTGTTTTCTCTTCAACCGAACCTTGGCCTGCACCGGGCCTCGTCGTGGCCGACCACCCTCGGATGGTCGCGCCCCATCATCCCGCCACCGGGGTTTTTCCACCACCCGCCGGCCGGCGGTGGAACGGCAAGCCGACCACGCGGGCCGGTTGGCGGGCATCGCGAATCGCGATCTCGACCTCGGTTCCCTCCGCCGCCACGGCCGGATCGACCAGAGCCATCGCCACCGCATGGCCGATCGTGGGGGCAAAGCTACCACTCGTGACGACCCCGACCTCGGCACCGGCAGGCCTGTGGCCTGGGCCGCCGAGGACGACGTTCCCCTCGCGGGCCGATCGCTTTGATCCGAGATCGAGGCCGACCCGGACGCGGGCCGGCTTCCCGGCCTTCATCGTGGCCAGGGCCCCGCAACCAGGGAACGTTCGCCCGTCGAGATTCACGGCCAAACCGAGGCCGAGGGCGAACGGATCGCTGTGGGGGAGGAGTTCATGACCGTAGAGCGGCATCCCCGCCTCGAGGCGGAGGGTGTCGCGGGCGCCGAGTCCGCAGGGGCGGCCGCCGAGCGGGGCCGCCGCGGCGAGGATCGCCTCCCAGACGGCCACGGCGTCCTTCGCCGCCACCGTCACCTCGACGCCATCCTCGCCGGTGTATCCGGTGCGGCTCACCGCCGCTGCATGCCCGGCGACCGTGGCCGTCGTTCCCCGATAATTCACCAGGGCGCGGATCCGCGTGCCATCGCCCCCCGGAGAGAGCCCGGCGACGACGTCGACCGCGCTTGGCCCTTGGACGGCGATCATCGCGGTGTCGAGGGTGTGGTCGACGAGTTCGACGCCAGAGGCGGGCAGTCGGGAGCGGAGCCAAGCCACGACCCGTTCCCGATTCCCGGCGTTGACGACCAGCCCCATCCGCGGCGTGCCGTCGGTGGCATCAGCGTCACGGCTGACGAGCGCATCATCGAGGATCTCGAGCGCCGCTGGGGCATCGGCGGTAACGAGCGTGTAGCGAAATTGGCCGGGGACAATCCCGGCCACTTTTCTGGTCAACATCGACTCGAGCCACTCGAGCGCCCCGGGGCCGGTGACCGACAGTCGTCCCATGTGCGAGACATCGAAGAGGCCGACGGACGACCGCGTGGCGAGGTGTTCGTCGACGATCGAGGCGTACTGGACCGGCATGTTCCAGCCGGCGAAGTCGACCATGCGGCCACCGTGCGCCGCATGCCATTGGCACAGCGCGGTCTCGCGAAGGCTCGTCGGTCGGGGCAGGGGGGGCGTCGCCGACTCACTCACGGGAGCGTTCCTTGTCGTTCTGTCGTTTTCAGGATGGAGGCAGGGCCAAGACGCAAGATTGTAGGGCTGCCGCCCGATCCCGCCACGAAGCTCGGCATCCCTCGGGGGAGAGAGCCCGGCTGATCAGCGGCCGCGTCGTCCCTTGGCCCTCCCCTTGGCCTTCGACTTGCCCTTGCTCTTCACCTTCCCCTGCTTCTTGCGGGCGTGCCGCGAGCCCTTCACGTGACGGGCGGCGCGGAGCCCCGGCGGTGCCTTTCCCCGATCGCCGACGAACCGGAACTCGAGCATCCGCCGGTCGAGGTCGACCTTTTTGACCGCCACGCGGACACGATCGCCGAGGCGCCACGACTGCCCCGGGCGCCGCCCCGCAAGGGTGTGGCTGGCACGTTCGAAGCGGTAGGTGTCGGCGGGGAGATCGGCCAGAGCGAGGAGCCCTTCGGCCGGCAGTTCGAGCCCCTGCAGGAACAGGCCGAACGGCTCGACCCCCGTCACGACCGCCTCCATCTCGGTGCCGATCCTCGAGGAGAGGAACAGGAGGAGTTTGAGCTTTACAAGTTCCCGTTCGGCCGCCTCGGCGCGGCGTTCGAGGGTGGAGCAGTGGAGGCCGAGATCGACCAGCCCGTCTTCGGGGGCCCGGCGTCCCCGCGCCAGTTTGTCGAGGGCGCGGTGGACGACGAGATCGGGATAGCGGCGGATCGGCGACGTGAAATGGCAGTAGCAGTCGCTCGCCAGGGCGTAGTGCCCTTCCGGCTGGGGGCCATAGACGGCCCGGGCGAGACTCCGGAGCACGGCGAAATGGACCGCATGTTCCTCCGGCCGGCCGCGGGTGAGGCCGAGGAGACGCTGGAGTTCGAACCGGCTCTCGAGCGTGTCGACCTCGAACCCCAATTCAGAGACGAACTCCGTCAGCTGGCGGAGCTTGCGTGGATCGGGGGGGGCATGGATGCGGCGGAGAAATCCCGCCCCCGCCGCCGACAATCGCTCGGCGACGGCCTCGTTCGCCGAAAGCATGAACTCCTCGATGATCTGATGGCTCTCGGTGTTGGCGACGACATGCGCGCCGGCCACCCGT
>CANGGT010000150.1 GCA_947453375.1 Planctomycetaceae bacterium | reverse complement strand
TCGGATCGGTGTTGGCATACGACGGCAGCGGTGACACCGAGGCCGGTGCGAGGGGCACCGACGGCGCCTGCGGCGCGAAGCTCACCGGCATCATGCCGGAGGTGGCGCGGAAGGGGTTTTGCGTGCAGCCGATCGCCACCGGGGCGACCAGGAGACAGGCAGCGATGCGGAGGTACTGGGCCGCCATGGTGCCTGTTCCGATCCCCGGCCCCCCGCGGGGCCGGTGGTGGGTGGGGGACGCCGGTGGAGGGGCGGGATGGTAGGGAGCGATCGGGGGGGGAACAAGCCCGAACGCTCCCCTGGGAAGACCGCCGTTTGCCCGGTTTCCTCGAGGCCTCCGCTGCCACAAGGCTCCTGAGGCGTGCGTTGCTGCTCCTCACCCCTGGAGCATCAGGAGCCAGCCGACGAGGAACACCCCCAGGAGGACCATCGCCGCCAGGACCAGCCGCCGGGCCGCCGGCCCCAGGGACGACCAGACCCAGAGCGACAACGCCGTTCCCACGACGACGGCAACGACGATCCCGACGAGCTGACCGGTGTCGGCAAACGAGGCCGCTGCCGTCTCCCAAAGTGGTCGCCAGCCGACGACGACCGCTGCAGTCCCCATGCACAGGCCCGGCCCGAAGGGGAGCTCGCTTTCGCGGTGTCGAACGATCTGGACAACGGCATGGACGAGCCCGAAGAGCACGCCGAGGAAGCAGGCCAGGACGCTTGCCTGCCAGCCGAGCCACGCGCCGACCATCGCCATGAGCGTCACATCGCCGAGCCCCATCGCCTCGCGGCCGAGCGCCAGGCTCGCGCCCGCCCGCGTCCCCCACACGATCCCTCCCGCCACCACGGCACCGACCAGCGCCGTGAAGAGCCCCTCGAAGCGGACGCCGCCGATCGCCCAGGCGCCGGCCACCGCCAGCCATCCGGCGGCCAACAGGGCCAGTCGTGGCCACCACGACGCTGGGGGCAGGGGAGCAGCAACCGCGGCGGCCCCATCCCCCTCAGGCAGCGCGTCGGCCACCCCGCTGAAGTCGGGCCCCGTGCCGACGATCCACCAGACCGTGAACAAGGCGAGGGCCACGACGAGCATGATCGGCGTCGCCCCTCCCCCGGCACCTCGGGCAGCCAGACCATGAACGAGCGGACCCGCCCACCCGAGAACGTCGGCCTCGAGCAGCGGTGTCGCGAAGGGACGGGCGACCTCGGCCGCCACCGGGAGGAGCGTCTCGGGCAGGATCCAAGCGATGACGAGGCCGGCGAGGAAGCCCGGAATGGTGATCCAGTCGGGGATCACCCGATAGCGGAGGTCGATCCAGCTGGCGGCTGCCAGGAGCCAGAAGAGGAGCGAGTGGGCCAACCAGCGGCCGGCGACCGCGGCGAAGGGGACCGCGAGCGTGAGGCCGGCGGCGTCACGGGGGAGTTCCCCGAAGCAACGCACCTCCCACCACCACAGGCCGACGACGACGGCGAGCGTGGCCAGACGGATCGAGGCCGAGCGATCGACCGCCTCGGCCGGTGTCGCGGGGACCAAAGGCCCCGACGTTCCTTCCGCGAGCTCGCGGGCGCACGCCGCCAACCAGCGCCCCGTGATCGCCGTCTGTGCCATTGCGAGGACGCCACCGATCAGGGTGGCGACAAGACCGCCGCCGAGCAGGCCGGGGTCGGGGAGGGGCATCAGTCAGGCACCTCCGGGGGACACGGTCGGCCGCTACCGGCCGGCGCCTCGAGGACCCGGAGGATCGCCGCCACGATTCTTTCGGGGGAGTCGCTCGACGTGTCGATCACCACTCCGGCACATTCGCGGTAGAGCGGTTCACGGGTGGACAGGGCCGCGTCGATCTCGGCGAGCGGATCGGCGCCGGTCAGCCCGGGCCGCCGCGAGGCCGTCGTCGGATCGGCGGCGAGCCGGCGACGGAGGATCGGGCCCGGCGCGGTGAGCCAGACGACACAGCCCCCCTGCTCACGGAGACGCTCCCGGTTTCCGGGACGGAGGATCACCCCTCCGCCGGTGGCGAGCACCCCATCCGGCTTCGCGAGGAGCTCGCCGAGCACGGCCGACTCCCGATCGCGAAACGTCGGCTCCCCGTGTTCGCGAACAAAAGAGGCGATCGACGTGCCGACGTCCCGCTCGAGCTCGACATCGGCATCCCACCAAGGACAGCCGAGCCTCTGCGCCAGGGCGGCGGCCACGGTCGACTTGCCCGTGCCGCGGTAGCCGATGAGAGTGACGACGGGCATGGAACGGTTCGCCTCCGGTCAGCCGGGGAGTTTGGCCGACGCTGTCGCCCGCTTGAGGGCCTCGCGCATCACCGTCTCCGACGGATCGACGCCATGCCACAGTCGGAACTGGATCGCCGCCTGGCGAACGAACATGTCGACGCCCGTCACGATCCGGCAGCCGGCCGCGCGTGCCTCCTTCACGAGGAGCGTGTTCTCCGGATTGTAAACCGTGTCGAAGACGACCATGTAGGGGCGGAGGTGTTCCTTCTCGAACGGCGTCTCGTTGACCAGAGGATGCATCCCCACCGGCGTGGCGTTGACGATGCAGTCGTAGGGAACCTTATACCGGGCCGTCCAATCGATCGCCTTGCAGCCAACCTCCGCCGCGATCCGCTTGGCCCTCTCCACCGTCCGCGAGCACACCGTGACCTCGATCCCCCGCTTCCGCAGGCCGAAGGCGACCGCCCGTGCCGCCCCTCCAGCGCCGAGGACCAGCGCGCTTTTCACGGCCGTGACATCGACGAGCCCCTCGCCCCCCTGCCTTTGGAGCGCGGCTTCGAGGCTTTCGACAGCGGCGGTGGCGTCGGTGTTGTGGGCCGAGATCCCGTCGGGCGTGAACGTGAGCGTGTTGGTCGCCCCGATCGCCGTCACGAGGTCGTCCTTCGTGGTGACATGGCGGAGGATCGCTTCCTTGTGCGGGATCGTCACGCTCAGGCCTGACAGGGGCCAGCGCCCCGCCTCCCAGACAAACTCGTCGAGTTGCTCCGCGGGGACGCGGAAAGGGAGGTAGACCGCGTCGATGCCGGCGGCGGCCAGCGCCGCGTTGTGGACGACAGGCGAGAGCGAATGACCGACCGGATCGGCCACGACGCCGTAGATCCGCGTCGCCGCGCCGATCTGGTCGTAGCGATAGACGTCGCGCATCTGCCGCCAGCCGATCTGCCCGGGGGCGAGGAGGCGGTCCTCGTGGAACGTCGCGTAGGTGAACGGCGAGCCGAATCGGCCGGTGAGCACCCTCGTCGGCATCCCGATGTCGCCCATGCAGATCCCGATCGTCGGCACCGTTGCCGACTGCACCATCTCGAGCATCCGCAGGTTGTCGCTGGGGTGATTGGACATCGTGGCGATCTTGACGATGTCGGCGTCGAGGTCGGCCAGACGCTTGTGGAGCGAGGCGAGATCGGCGGGGGTCTTGTGGAAATCGTGGTGGCTGACGATCCGCTTCGTGGGGCCGTAGCGGCGGATCTGGGAAGCGATGTCGTCCTCGAGGTCGACGTATTCCGTTCCCTCGACGATGGCCGTGCGGAGGACGAGTTGCCGCTCCTCCTCGCTGCCGGCCCAGTGACCTCCGTCGGCCGCCCTCCGGCAGGTGGCGATCGCAGGGCAAGGGCGCGAGCGAAACAGTCGCTTGACCTGAACCTTCCCCTGGATGAAGTCGAGCCGCAGTTCCACCAAGCCGATCCCGTTGTCGGCCAGGAACTTGTGTTCCGCGATCATGTGCCGGTGACGGCCGCGAGCGATCCCCACGCAGATCATGGTAGGTGTGCCCCGTCGCGGGGCTCCGAGGGTGTTCGGGGCCGGTGGAGCGGGCTCATGTCCGCCGGAACTGGCGATCGAGTTCGTGTCGGGAGAGGGTCAGGGAGGTCGGACGCCCATGCGGGCAGTGGTGGGCATCGGTGACGAGGCGCCGGTCGCGGACGAGGGCATCGATCTCGGGCTGCGAGAGGGGATCGCCCGCCTTGATGGCCGCCTTGCAGGCCAATCCGTGGAGCACCTCGTCGACGAGCATCGACGTCGCACCGCCGGGGCCGGCGGTCGATGCAGGGGGGAGCGCGGCGAGGCGGTCGACGACCTCCCGGAGCATCTCGGCCGCCGACGTCCCACCGGCGAGAACCGGCTTGGCCGTGACGATGACGGTCGATCCACCGAACGGCTCGACCCGCAGGCCGGCCGAGGCAAGCGCCTCCGCATGCTCCGTCACGACCTCCAACTCGGCCGGGGCGAGGTCGAGGCGTTCTGGAATCAGGAGCGGCTGCACCTCGAGACTGCCGGCCGCGATCGCCCCCTTGAGTCGCTCGTAGAGGACCCGTTCGTGGAGGGCGTGCTGGTCGATGACCTCGATCCCCTCGTGGCTCTCGACGACGAGGTAGCGGTCGTGCATCTGCACCGCCCGCTCCACGCGCTCGGCGGCCGCGGCTTTTCCGTCGTCGCGATCCTCCTCCCAGCCCGGGAGGGTGGCGGCCGGACGGGACTGGATCAGGGGCGTCTGCGGCTTCCAGGGGGGAAGAGGAGCGTTGAACCAGGGCTCGGCCGCGGCGGCTGTCCACCGCTCGTCCGCCGTCCCCGTCGGCTGGCGCGGCTCCCCGACCGAGGGCCAGGTCGCCTGGGGGGGAGGTCCGCTCCGGCCGGGCTCGAGCGGCGGCGTGAGCGGAGCGCGGAGGTCGAGGGTGAGGAACTTCGTCCGCAGGGCAGAGAGGACGAGTCGATAGAGCCGAGAGGGATCGCGGAACCGCACCTCCATCTTCGCCGGGTGGACGTTGACGTCGACGAGATCGGGGGGGATCTCGAAGCGAAGGAAGGCGATCGGCTGCCGGCCGGTGAGGAGTACCCCCCGATACCCCTCCTGCACCGCATGGAGGATCGAACGGTCGCGGAACGGCCGGCCCGACACGAAGAGATGTTGGAGCCGCGTGCCGGCCATGTCGTCCTCGGGACGCCCGACCAGCCCGTGCACCGAGATCCCATCGTCGGAAGCCTCGACTTCGATGAGGCGCTCGGCCAGTTGCGTGCCGAACAGGTCGCCGATTCGCGTCCGCCACCGTTCGGCCACGGGGAGATCGTGGACGCGCCGACCATTGTGATCGAGCGTCATCGCCACGGCCGGATGGGCCAGGGCGGTGCGCACGAACGCCTCGGAGGCGTGCGACCATTCCGTCGATGGCGCGCGGAGAAAGGCCCGCCGGGCGGGCACCTTCGAGAACAGTTGGTGGACCTCGACGGTCGTGCCGACGGGACACCCCTCCGGCGCGACGTCCCCCATCACCCCGCTGTCGACCTCGAGGCGGGCGCCATGCTCCCCCGTCGGCGTGCGCGAGCGGATCACCACCCGCGCCACCTCGGAGATCGAAGCGAGGGCCTCGCCACGGAAACCGAGCGTTCCGATCCGTTCGAGATCGTCGGCGACCCGGAGCTTGCTCGTGGCGTGTGGTGAAACCGCCAGGGGTAGATCCTCGGCGTCGATGCCTGCACCGTCGTCCACGACCCGCACGAGGCCCACGCCCCCCTGCTCGAGCGTGACGGCGATCCTTGACGGCCCGGCGTCGAGCGCGTTCTCGAGGAGTTCTTTGACGACGCTTGCCGGACGTTCGACCACCTCGCCGGCGGCGATCCGGTTGACGACCGACATCGGCAGAGTGTGGATGCGTCCCATGGCAGGCGATCGGACCACCGTGGCGGCGGCGCCACGGAGAGGGTCACGACAGCTGGAACTCCTTGATCTTGCGGTAGAGCGTCCGCTCGCCGATCCCGAGCATCTCGGCAGCCTGCTCACGGTTGCCACCGGTCACTTTCAGAGTCTCGGCGATGAACAACCGCTCGATCTCCTCGAGGGGCCGCCCGACCAGCCCGGCGAGGCCCGGAAGCCCGGCCACCCCGGCCTGCTCCACCGGCGCCGCGGCTGTCGCCCCCGCCGGGTCGAGTTCGAGCGGCAGGTCGTCGACGTCGAGGGTCTCGTCGCAGTCGACGACGACCATGCTCTCGATGACGTTCCGCAGCTGCCGCACGTTCCCGGGCCAGGCGTACGCCGCGAGCTTCATCCGCGCCGGCAGCGACATCCCCTTGATCGACTTCCCGTGCCGCTTCGAGAACAGTCGGATGAAGTGCTCGATGAGGAGGGGGAGGTCGGCCGACCGCTCACGGAGCGACGGGATCGCGATCGTCACGACCTTGAGGCGATGGTAGAGATCGCTGCGGAAAGCCCCGGCCGCGATCGCCTCCTCGAGGTTGCGATTGGTGGCGGAGAGAATCCGGACGTTGACGCGCACGGGGGTGTTCGAGCCCACCCTGGTGATCTCGCCCGACTCGAGCACCCTCAGGAGCTTGATCTGTGTCGCCATCGGCATGTCGCCGACCTCGTCGAGGAACAGCGTCCCGCCGTTGGCGTATTCGAACTTCCCCACCCGGTCGCTCGACGCATCGGTGAAGGCGCCACGGACATGCCCGAACAGCTCGCTCTCGAGGATGTTCTCGCTGAGGGCCGCGCAGTTGAGGGCGACGAAGGTCTTGTTCTTCCGTGGGCTGTTTTGGTGGACGGCCTGGGCAACGAGCTCCTTGCCGGTGCCGGTCTCCCCCTGGATGAGGAGCGTGGCGTCGGTGGGGGCGATCCGCTTGAGCCGCTCGATGAGCGCGAGCATCTGCGGACTCGATCCCACGACCCCCTCGAAGCCGAACTTCTCGTCGAGGCGCTGATGGAGCTCGAGGTTCTGGCGCTTCAGCCTCACCCCCTCGCTCGCCCGGTCGACGGCCGTGCGAAGGTGGGAGAGATCGAGCGGCTTTTGGAGGTAGGTAAAGGCCCCCTGCTGCATCGCCGCGACGGCCGAGGGAACGGTGCCGTGGCCCGTGACGACGATCACCTCGGTCTCGGGGGAGGCAGCCTTGGCTCGGGAGAGGATCTCCAGGCCGCCGATGTCGTTCATCATCAGGTCGGTGACGACGACGTCGAACGACTCCTGCTCGATCTTCCGCGCTCCCTCCGTGCCACTGCCGACGATCGAGCACTGGTAGCCGAGGCGGCTGAGCCCCTCCCCCATCGTCCGCGCATGCACGATGTCGTTGTCGACGACGAGCACGCGCACGAGCTTTTGGGTTCCCGCGTCGGGGAGGACCGGGACGGGCGACGGCGGGGATTCACGGGATCCGGTCATGGTAGAAGAGTACGTAGCGTGGGGCGGGCCCGTCCAGTTCCCCGTCGCCGTTCCTCGCCGGGACAGCCCGGCAGGTGGCTCGACGGGGGAGGAGCATCACGGCGTAGGCTGAGGAGTCTTGATCCCTGCCGTGGGGAGCCGAGGGGGTGCCGGCAACCAGATCGTCACTTTCGTGCCCCGCCCCGGCGCACTTTCGATGTCGATCGTTCCCCCATGGGCCTCGACGATCTTCCGGGAGGTGGGCAGGCCGAGGCCGCTCCCCCCCTGCTTCGTCGTGTAGAAAGCGCGGAACACCTTGGCGAGGGTCTCCTCCGACATCCCCTGGCCGGTGTCGATCAGTTCGATCGCCACCCCCAAACCCGAAGGACGGGTGCGGACGACGAGTTGCCCACCGGCATCCATTGCCTGCACGGCATTGATGAGAAGGTTGAGGAGCGCCGAGCGGAAGGTCTCGCGGTCGAGGCGGACCATTGGCAGTTCGGGATCGAGATAGCGGACGAGCTCGACGTTCGATTCGCCTGCCTGCGGGGCGAAAAAGTCGAGAAGTTGATCGATCTCGACGTTGAGATTGCCCGGCTCGAGGGTCAGCGATTCCTGCCGGGCAAAGTCGAGGAAATCGCCGAGGAGCTTCTGGAGCCGATCGCATTCCTCCCGAACCAGCTCGATCTTCGCCTTGGCCCGCCGGTCACGATGCTTCGTCGGCGATTGCGGATCGGTGTTCTCGAAGTCCTCTGCGAGAAGCTCCATGTTGAGCCGGATGGTCGAGAGCGGATTGCGGATCTCGTGGGCGAGGGCCCCGACGAGCGCCGCAAACTCGGCATACGTCTCCGCACGGGGATGCACCGTTTCGGCTGCCGAAGACATGCTTCCCCTCCTGCGCTGAGCCCCGGGCGCCGCCACGATTGGCAGCGGCGCCCGGGAGATCACGCTTGGTCGCCCGACGGCTCAGGAGCCGGCGTTGCCACCATTGCCGGCGCCGCCGCCATTCTCGGCCAGTTCACGCATCGCCACCTTACGGCTGAGCTTGACGCGATCCTGATCGTCGACGGCGATCACCTTGACCCGCATGATGTCGCCGACGCGGCAGACATCACCGACGCTGGAGACGTATTCGTCCGACAGCTCGCTGATGTGGCACAGACCATCCTTGCCGGGAACGAGTTCGACGAACGCACCGAAGTCCTTGATGCTCGTCACGCGTCCCTCGTAAATCCGCCCGACCTGGATCGAGGCGGTGAGCGCCTCGACCTTGGCCATGGCCGCCATCGCCCCCTCGGCGTCGTGGCTGGCCACGGTCACCGTGCCGTCGTCTTCCACCTCGATGCTGGCGCCTGTCGACTCCTGGATGGCACGGATGGTCTTTCCACCCGGTCCGATGAGGAGCCCGATCTTCTCGGGATTGATCTGCGTCCGCAGGAGCCGCGGGGCCCACGGGGAGATCTCCTGACGCGGGCGACGGATCGCCGAAAGCATCGAGCGGAGGATCTCGAGCCGGGCCTCGCGCGACTGCTTCAGCGTCGCCTCGATGATCGCCGGCGAGATGCCGTCGATCTTGAGGTCGAGTTGGATGCCCGTGATCCCGGTCGGGGTGCCGGCGATCTTGAAGTCCATGTCGCCGTAGTGGTCCTCGTCACCGATGATGTCGGTGAGGAGCTTCCACTCGTGCTCCGACTGCTTCACGAGACCGACCGAGATCCCCGCGACGGGGCTCGTGATCGGCACGCCGGCAGCCATCAGGCCGAGCGTCGCACCGCACACCGAAGCCATCGAGCTCGAGCCGTTCGACTCGAGGATGTCGGAGATCACGCGGATGGTGTAGGGGAACGTATCGGGCGAGGGGAGCACCGGCTTGACGCTCCGCTCGGCGAGCGCCCCGTGGCCGATCTCGCGCCGACCGGGGCCGCGGATCGGGCGGACCTCACCGACGGAGAACGACGGGAAGTAGTAGTCGAGCATGAACTTCTTGGAATACTCGTCGATGAGGCCATCGACGCGCTGCTCGTCCTTGCCGGTGCCGAGGGTGATCGTCACCAGAGCCTGCGTCTCGCCACGCTGGAACAGCGCCGAGCCGTGGACACGCGGGAGGAGATCGACCTCGCAGGCAATCGCGCGGAGGGTCGTGTAGTCACGACCATCGGGACGCTTCCCCTCGAAAATCAGATCCCGAACGGCCCGCTCCTCGAGCGCGTGCCAGACGTGGGAGAAGTCGGCCTCGCTGACGCCGCCGGCGTCGCCCGCCTTGGCAGCCGCGGCCGGCTCGAGCGGAACGATCGCCGCCTTCGCCTTTTCCTTCAGCGCCTTCACGGCCTGACCACGCTCGGCCTTGCCGGCGGTCGCCTTGGCGGCCTTGAGGTCGTGGAGGTAATCGCGGGTGAGCCGCTCGCGGAGATTGCTGTAGTCGGCGAGGACGTACTCCTTCTTCGGCTTGCCGGCCAGACGGACGAGTTCGTGCTGCATCGCGCACAACTCACGGATGATCCGGTGGCACTCGCTGATCGCCTCGAGCATGCGGGCTTCGGGCATCTCGCGGGCAAAACCCTCGATCATGAGGACGGCGGTCTCGCTGCCCGACACGATGAGGTCGAGATCGCTCTCCTCGAGCTGATCCTGCGTCGGGAAGGGGATGAACACCCCGTCGACCTGCGCCAGACGGACGCTCCCGAGCGGCCCGCGGAAGGGAAGTTGCGAGATGCACAGCGCCGCCGAGGCCCCGTTCATCGCCAAGACGTCGCCGTCGTTCTGCTTGTCGCTGGAGAGGACCGAGGCCTGGATCTGGACTTCGTCGTAGAAGCCATCGGGAAACAACGGGCGGATCGGACGATCCATGAGACGGCTCGTGAGCGTCTCCTTCATCGTCGGGCGCCCCTCGCGCTTGAGGAAGCCACCGGGGAACTTGCCCGCCGCGGCGGCACGCTCCCGGTAATCGCAGGTGA
>CANGGT010000149.1 GCA_947453375.1 Planctomycetaceae bacterium | reverse complement strand
GGCTCCTCGAGAAGATCGCCAAGCGCCAACAGGAAATCGTGGCCCAGCAGGGGACGATCGACACGATCACGAAGGCCACGGGAATGCTCGAACAGGCGGCCGTGCAGGCGCAGGCCGCCCTCGACGTCGTCGCCGGCGATGCCGAACTCGCCGCCGCCCACAAACTCCTTGTCGACACCCTCGCCGCGAAGGCGGCCCAGGTGAAGGGAATACGAGAGGGGATGGAGGCCCTGGCCGCCGAACGAGCCGGCTGGGAGAAGCAGGCGGCCGAGACGGTGGCGATGATGGCGAAGCGGCAGGCCGAGATGCCGGCGCTCGTCGCCGCGGCAGCCGAGATGGACGGGCCTCTTGCCGAGGGGGCGAAGGTGGTGGAAGCGGCGGCTGCAGCCGTCACGGCGGCCGAGGCCGAGGCTGCAGCCAAGCAAGCCGAGGTGGAGGCTGCTGTCCGCGATCTCCTCGCCCTCCAGGGAATCCAGGCCCCAACGCCGACGCCCTGACTCGACGTACGCTCGACAGGACTTGGGGCTGGCAGACGGCTGGGGTGCCAGGGTGCTTCAGGCCCCGGCCGGCCTCACGAGGCCGCGGATGAGGAGATCCTCGCCAAGCGGCGTGACGCCCTCGACGGCGATCCGCTGAGCCTGATCGACGACCCAGGCCCCTTCTCCGCCGATCGCCGCCGGCGATCGCGATCCGCCGAGGAGCTTCGGGGCCACGAAGGCCCACACCTCGTCGATGAGGCCCGAATCGCGGAGGCTCCCGAGGATGCCCGAGCCCCCTTCGACGAGGAGGTTTGTGAGTCGTTGACCGCCGAGATGGCCGAGGAGCGATGCCAGCCGTGCGTTACGGTCGGCCTCGGCCCCCCGCCAGATCAGGCAGCCGAGCGAACGGAGCGTCGCCACCCGGTCTTCCGGTGCATCGGGGCCGACGGCGACGAGGATCGGCACCGCGCGGGCGGTCTGCACGAGTCGGCTCTCCGGAGGCAGCCGGGCTGCGGAGTCGACGACCACCCGGAGCGGCACGCGGCGCCCCGGAGGCCTGGCCGTAAGGAGCGGATCGTCGGCCAGAGCCGTACCGATACCGACGAGGATGGCATCCATCCGGCCGCGGAGCTCATGGACGACTCCCCGCGACGCTTCTCCCGAAATCCAGTTCGACTTCCCGCTCGCAGCCGCGATCCGACCGTCGAGAGTCATCGCCCACTTGGCGATGACCCACGGTCGGCCCGAGGTGACGAGGCGGCGAAATGGCGCCGTGAGACGCTCGGCCTCGGCAGACAGCATTCCGCTCTCGACCTCGATGCCTGCGGCCCGCAGGCTCGCGATTCCGCCGCCGGCGACTGCCGGGAAGGGATCGCCCGCCCCCACGACCACCCGGCAGATCCCCGCCGCGATCACCGCCTCGGTACAGGGGGGCGTTTTACCGTGGTGGCAGCAGGGCTCGAGCGTCACCACGAGGGTGCCGCCGCGGGCCGACTTCCCCGCGGCAGCGAGGGCCACGACCTCGGCATGCGGCCCGCCATAACGCTCGTGCCAACCCTCGCCGACAACCCGGCCGTCGGCCGCGAGCACGACGGCCCCGACCTGGGGATTCGGTTCCACGAATCCTTCACCGCGGCGGGCCAGCTCGAGGGCCCGCGCCATCGCCGACGCCTCGCCATCCATGTCAGCTGCCAGGGGTCCAGATGGCCTTCTTCTCTCCCTGGGGAGCGGCCTGACCGCCGCCGCCGGGGGTCCAAATCCCGCCACCGGCCTGGGCCGCCGGCGCGGCTCCTGCACCAGGCGATCCGGCGCCACCGAGCGCCGCCGGGGCGCCGCCGCCGGCCCTGGCCGCGGCCAGACCGGGGAGATCGATGCCCGCCTCCATGAGGACCTCCGCGACCGCCTCCATGATCCGGGCGTCGCGCGAGTGCTCGCGGCGGAGATGGTCGAGGAGGCGCATCGTCTCGGTCTGATCGCCCCGCTGGAGGCGGATCCTCAACTCGGTGACGTCGACCATACCGTCGTTCGCCTTGAGCTCGGCGATGATCTTCCGCAAGTCGGCGATGATCTCGAGCTTGCGGACGCTCCCCTGGGCCCGCTCTTCGAGGAACGAGAGGGCTTCCCAACGCTCTTCCGGTGTCACGTCGGGGCGGGCGAGGATTGCCGTGGCGGCCCGCTCGGCGGCCAGGTCGAAGCCCGCATCCGCTGCCATGAGGAACAGGCCGCGGAGTTCGGCTGGGTCGAGCCCCTCGAGGGCCACTCGGTGCCAGCGCATCGGTGGCACCGCCTCGAGCGGGTTGGCCGTGGTGATCGGTGCCGGGGCCTTGAGACCGAGCTTTTCCCGCATCCTCATCCAGGCCGCGGTGGCGTCGGAGCGGCGACTGGTCGCCTCCCCCTCGACGATCAACGCCTCGACGCGGGGATCGCCGTCGGCGATCGCCTGCCGGGGAGTTTTTCCGAGCAGTTCCGGGAGGGGGCTGTCGGGCCAGAGGGCGTCAAACCGCGACCAGAGCGCCTCACGCTGCACGTCGAGGAGGATGTCGAGCGGGCCTGGCTCTCCCGGTGGCGTGCCCGCGGTCGGAACCGCTGGGGGCACCATGCGGAACTGCGTGGAGAGGAGCCAGGTCGTCGGCGTCGCCAGCGGGAGCTTTCCGCCGTCCTGAAGACGCTCGAACGTGACGGTCGTCAGCCCCGCGATCACGCCCTCGGCGTCTTGAACATCGGGCTGGAAGCCCTGAAGCACCAACTCGGCCTCGCGGTCCGTCTGACGGCCGAAGACGAGGAGCGTCGCCAGCAAACGTCCCGGCTTGGCGGCGTCGGGCCCGGCATCGTAGACCCTCCATACCGAACGGGGAGGAACGGCGCCACGCGACACCCACTCCGAGCGCTCGAAGGGAGCAGGCTCGAGCCGGCCATCCTTACGGAAGCGATCCTCGAGGAGATCGAGGCCGTCGCCCGACGCGACTTCGGCCGGCAGCGGCCCGGCGACGCGGATCAGGGGGATCACCGGGGAGCGATCCTGATCGGCTTCGGTCTCCAGGGCCATCGCCCGGCCCGTGGCCTCCACCGCCGAATCGTGGTCGGCATGGCGGAGCTTCGCCACGGTCATCCAGGCCTCGGCCGCCTCGTAGGGGAGGGCGAGGAGCTCACAGACCCGGGCCAGGTTCGTGAACACTTCCGGGCTCTGCCCCGCCACTTTTTTCAGGCTGCGGAACGTCGTCAGCGCCTTGCCGAGCCGCCACTCGCGGGCCGCCTTGAGGCCGATGTCGAACTCGAACCGCCACGGGGAATCCTCGGCACAGCTTTCGAAGGGAACGCGGGCCCGCAGCGCCGCTGCGACACCGGCCGAGCCGACCACCGAAGCGAGCATGTGGCGGTCTTCCGGGGAGCCGATGCCGGCGTCGGTGAGCCATTCGACGATGCCCTGAGCGAAGCCGGTGTGGCCGGTCTGGGCGGCCACCTGAACGAGCGTCGCCGCGATCCGCTCCATCTCCGGGCCGATCTCGGCGCCGGCGGCCTCACGGGCCTTGTCGAAGAGACCGGCAGCCTCCTGCATCCGACCATTGATCGCCTCGGCCACCGACGCCTGCCCGAGGGCGAGGGGATTGGTGGGGAACGCCGCGAGAAACTCGGCGGAGCCGGCTGCCGCCTCGGCAAACTTCCGGTTGGCGAGTTGGAGCTTCGTCCGGGTGGCGAGGAGGCAGGCCCTTCCCGGGGTTTTTGCGAGTTGACGCTCGACCTGTTCGAGGGCCGCGGTCACCTGCTCCCCTTCGAGGAGCCGTTCGACCTGCTCGAGTTCGCCGACGAGATCCTGGCAGCAGAACTTGATCTTCTTCCCCGTTCCCCCGGGGCAGGCAGCGTAAGGATCGATCGGCATGCGCGGGCGAACTCCGGTGGTCGGGAGAGGGTTTTGAGATCGTCGAATGTACCAGAGCCCGGCGCCGTCGGCAGGCGGCTGGCAAGGGACATTTGCCCCGTTTCCCGACGCCCTGCATACTCCATGACTGGAGCGCGGGGCAGGCGGCCGGCGCGACCAGAGCCCGGCCCCCCCATTCACGGTCGGCGGATCTTCCGATCCGTGCGGTCCGCGGTCCCCGGACGACGGTCCCCATTCGCCATGCGACAGCCGCGTATTCTCGTCGTCGACGCCGCCGGAGCGACCGGCCTCCCGTACGCCCGACTCGTGGCCCGGCTCCAGCCGATGGAGTTGCGTGTCGAGTCGTCGCTGGCGAGGGCCGTCGACAGCCTCTCCCGGGACGCCTGGGATTTGGGCATTGTCACCGTTCGTGGTGAACAGTCGATCGATCCGCTCCATGGGGCGATCCGTCGCGCCGATCCCCGCCTCCCCCTCCTCGTCGTCGATCCGCAGCCATCGGTCGAAGCCGCCCGGTCCTGCCTCCAGGCTGGGCCATGCGACTACCTCGCGATGGACCAGGTCGAGGCGGGACTCGAGGACGCGCTGGTGCGACTGCTGGCGACGAGTCACAAGCGCGACGCCGAGGAGGTGCTCCGCCGGGTTGTCGAGCGCCCCTATTCGTTCGAGGGATTCCTCGGCGAGAGTCCGCCGATGCGGCAGGTCTATTCCGTCATCGAGCGGGTGGCGACGAGCAACGTCGACGTCCTCGTCACCGGCGAGACGGGCACCGGCAAGGAGCTCGTCGCGCGGGCGATCCACCAGCGGAGCCGGAGGGCGCAGGGGCCGTTCGTGCCGGTCGATTGCGGCGCGATCCCCGACACGCTTTTGGAGAGTGAACTGTTCGGCCACGAGCGCGGCGCGTTCACCGGCGCCGATGCCCGCCGGATGGGGCTGATCGAGTTCGCCGACGGCGGCACGCTGTTCCTCGACGAGGTCGGGGAGTTGCCCCTGCCGCTCCAGGCGAAACTCCTCCGTGTCCTCCAGGAGCGTCGCGTGCGGCGCGTCGGGGCTCGGCAGGAGAATGCCGTCGACGTCCGCGTCGTCGCGGCCACGTCGCGGCCGATCGACGAGATGGTCGACCGGGGCGGATTCCGTCGCGATCTCTTCTATCGCATCAACGTCGTCCGGATCGATCTCCCGCCCCTGCGAATCCGCGGCGACGACATCGGCCTGCTGGCGGAATGGTTCGCCAACCGGGCCGGCCAGGAGATGGGAAGGCCGGTGGCCGGGCTTTCGACCGATGCCTACCAGGTACTGAAGAGTTACCATTGGCCGGGGAACGTGCGCGAACTGCAAAACGTCGTCCGCCGGGCGATCGCCATGGCCCGCGGACCGATGGCGGGGGTCGATGATCTCCCCGACGACGTCGTCACGGCGGCGGGAAGGTCCGCCGGGGCCGAAGCGGGCGCGATCGGCTTCTTCGCCCAACGGGCCGAGCAGATCGCTCGCTTCGAACGCACCTATCTCACCGAACTCCTCACCCGGCACCTCGGCGACGTCTCGGCGGCCGCCAGGGAGGCCCGCCTCCCCCGGGGCACGCTCTACCGGCTGATGAAATCCCACGCGCTCGATGGGGCGAGTTTCCGCCGCCCGCCGGAGCCGAGGGGCGATGTCCCCCCGGCCGATTCCCCCGGTTGATCGCGATCACCTCCTCCGCTGCCTGCCACGAGGAGCCCGCCCAGACGGGCTGTCTCATCGGCGCGACACCGCGCCACACCAGCGTGACAGCCGTTCTCGCGGCCTGTTTGCCTGGGCTTTTGGGCGCGATCGGGCCGGCAAGGGGGCGAACGATGTGCCACGGGCGCGACGCATCGTGCCCCTCTTCGGTGCTCCTGAACGCGGTCTCGGAGCCTGAAACGTGGGGATGAAGTCTTCCTGACGGTTTGGCACGCCTGGTGCATTGCAGGAACCCCAGAGCCGGTCTCGAGGATCGGTACCGCGAAGCCCATACCAACACACCCCGTTCAGGAGTCCGTGCCATGAAGAAGATCGAAGCCATCATCCGCCACTTCAAGCTCGAAGAGGTCAAGGATGCCCTCAACGCCGCCGGTGTCCGCGGCATGACCGTCACCGAAGTCCGCGGCTTCGGTCGCCAGAAGGGGCACACGGAGACCTACCGCGGCGCCGAGTACTCCGTCGACTTCCTGCCGAAGGTGAAGATCGAGGTTGTCGTCAGCAACGAGGAAGCTCCGGCCGTGATCAACAAGATCATGACCACCGCCCGCACCGGTCAGGTGGGCGACGGCAAGATTTTCGTCACCGATCTCTCCGAGGTCGTGCGCATCCGCACCGGCGAGACCTCCGGCGCCGCCATCTGAGTTCACGGCGGCACGGCCATCCCTGGCCGTGCCGCCTTGGCCCGCCGCGGCGAACGCCGAGGGTTCGCCGGGCGGGCTGGCGGTCGCACCTCCGGGCGCCCGCGGGCCTCCGCGACGCGGAGGTCCCGGCAGCGGCGGAGACCGCGCTGTGGACAAAGCCCATACGGCAGCCGGGCGTCTATGAGCCGATCGAGGCCGGAGAGGCGGTCGATCCGCACGTCAGGTCGCCAGGGGGCGGGTCATCTCGACGGGGATCACCCAGCGGTCGTAGTCCTCGGCGCTGACGTATCCGGAGGCGACGGCGGCTGCCTTGAGGCTCGTCCCCTCGAGATGGGCCTTCTTCGCGATCTTCGCCGCCTTCTCGTAGCCGATGTGGGTGTTGAGGGCGGTGACGAGCATCAGCGATTCGTCGAGATGATGACGGATGCGGGCGAGGTTCGGCTCGATGCCGACCGCACAGTGGATCCGCATCGAGTCGCAGGCGTCGGCCATCAGATCGGCCGATTCCAGCACGTTGTGGATCATCACCGGCTTGTAGACGTTGAGCTGGAAATTGCCCTGCGAGCCGGCGAAGGCCACGGCGGCGTCGTTACCGAACACCTGCACGCAGACCATCGTCATCGCCTCGCACTGCGTCGGATTCACTTTGCCCGGCATGATCGAGCTCCCCGGCTCGTTCTCCGGGATCGAGATCTCGCCGATCCCGCAACGCGGGCCCGATGCGAGCCAGCGGATGTCGTTGGCGATCTTGAGCAGCGCCATCGCCAGGCTTCGCTCGGCGGCACTGACATCGACGAGGGCATCGTGGGCCGAGAGGGCAGCGAACTTGTTCTCCGCCGATACGAACGGATGGCCGGTTTCGCGGGCGATGAACCGCGCCGCCACGTCGCCGAACTGCGGGTGGGCGTTGAGCCCGGTGCCGACGGCCGTGCCGCCGATGGCCAGTTCGTAGAGACCGGGGAGGGCCCGCTCGATCGCGGCCACCCGATCGTCGAGCTGCGCCCGCCAGGCCGACACTTCCTGGCCGAGTGTGATCGGCGTGGCATCCTGGAGGTGGGTGCGGCCGATCTTGACGATGTCGGCCGTCCGCTGCTCGAGGTCGGCGAACACGTCGCGCAACTGTCGCACCGCCGGCAGGAGACGGTCGTGGATCACCTCGACGGCGGCAATGTGCATCGCGGTCGGAAAGGTGTCGTTCGACGACTGGCCGCGATTGACATCGTCATTGGGATGAACCGGCTTCTTCGAGCCCATCTCGCCGCCGGCGATCTCGATGGCGCGGTTCGAGATCACCTCGTTGGCGTTCATGTTCGACTGCGTGCCGCTGCCGGTTTGAAAGACGACGAGCGGAAAATGATCGTCGAGCTTTCCGGCGATCACCTCGTCGGCGGCCTGAACGATGAGCTTCACCCGGTCGGCTGGCAGCTGCCCGAGCTCCCCGTTGGCCAGCGCCGCCGACTTCTTGAGGATGCCGAGGGCTTTCTTCACCGCCCGGCCCCACTGGAAGCGGTCGACACCGATCTTGAAGTTGTCGCGGGAGCGTTCCGTCTGAGCGCCCCAGTAACGATCGGAGGCGACCTGAACGGCCCCCATGCTGTCGGTCTCGGTGCGCGTCGGCGTGGCGGCGGTCATGGAGAGGGTCCGGAGAGGGTGGGATGAACGGCACACGGCTCGAGGGGCCGCGGCTCGAAGTGACCTTTTTCCTGCATCGTGCCCCTGGTTTCAACCACGGGCCGTGCTTCCCCGGGGCCGTCCAAGGCCGCCGGTCAACGCCTGAGGATGCGGCGGGCCGGTGAGGCGGGGGGCGCGGCGATCTTCGCCGGCGACGGCGGCTTCGATTCGGGCACTTCGCCGAGTGAGATCGCCAGCCAACCGTCGGCGCTCACGGCCTGGAGAACCTTCATGTCGGCGAGCCGGGGATTGGTGACGAACGCCTCCGGCAGCAACGGCAACGGGCGTTCCTTGGGGAAGATCTTTCCGAACACCGCCCGCAGCGCGATCTCGGCCCGCCCCTGGTGCCCCGGGCCACTGAGATGGACCGGCCCCTCGCGCTCGAGGAACAGTTGTGGATCGTCGGCCTTCGGCCGGTAGGTAACGCTGGCGACGATGTCGTGCCAGCCGCGGCGGCCGCTTTCGATCGCCTCGAGCGCCACGCGGATGTGAACCAGCCCGTCCCGGTACTGCACCCGGAGCGGCTGCTCCCGGGCGAACGTGATGACGACATCCTCGGGGAGCTCGTCGGGGATCTGCGGCTCGACCCCGGCCCGCTCGCAGAGGAGGTGGACGAGATCCTCCAGCGGCAACTGACGACCGGCGAGTTCGAGACGCTCGAGGGCGTTGTTGATCGCCGACTCGTGGATCTGCACCGAGAGCATCGAACCGCTCGGGGCACGCGGCCGTGGCGTGTGGGCCGCGAGTTGGTCGTCGCCGGCGAGCCGCAGTCGCGCCATGGCGATCCCATCCTGGGTTTCGAGCGAGACGGGCGTCGGCTCGAGGCCGAGCTTGACCAGCGGCCCCCACGCCTGGGTGCGGATCTTTTCCGCAGCGGCGAGGAGTTGGGGCTCGACCTGCTGGTCGACTTCGCGGCAGGCCCGGGCGACGATCTTGTCTATCACCTCCCGGTTGGCCTCGGGGAGATGCTCGTCGTGCTGGTTGCGGGCGATGTTCCGCACGAGCGAACGCATGATCGGCACGCCGTCGAAGCTCGTCTGGATGTCGGCCAACTGCGAGCGGGATGACGCCGATCCGGTGGCTTGACCGAGTCGGAGGCCCGTTCCCCCGACGCTCACCGGCTTGCGGACGGTGAACGATGAGGAGCCGCGTGACGTCAGCGCCACCGGCCCCGATTCGGTAACGGTCCGGGAGGCGACGTCGCCGCGGACTTCGAGAACGACCGAGATCCCACGGTTGTCGGGGCTGAAGCGCACGGCAGTCGATTGTTCGACCCGGCTCGTGCCCCGCACCTGCCGACCGAGGACGGTGTCGTCGACCGGCGCCGTCGTCACCTGGGCCGGGGGCATCACCCGTTCCATGAACTTCTGATGGACGGCGACGCGGACGTTCGCCGCCGAATAGTGATTCCGAACGATGGTGGCGAAATCGACCAGGCTGGCGATGCCGCTGTCAGCCAGAGCGTCGATCGATTCGACGGCCAGCGCCCCCTCGGTAGGTGCCGGTGCCGACTCATACCGCTCGAGGGTCGCCAGGAGGGTTTCGATCGTCGTCCTCTGGACGCCGGCCACCTCGGAACCTGCCGGGGCAGCTGCCTCTCCCGGATCGGTGGGGGGGAGGATCGCGGCGGCCGCCCCCTGCCAGACCACCGCGCGGCGCTGTGCGGCGAGCGTGGCCCTGCGGATGACCGCCGCAGTGGCGGGATCGTCGGTGGTGGAAGCGATGTTCAGTCCCTCGTCCACCAGGACGGCGAGTTGTTCGAGCGGGGCCGTGGCAGCCCGATCGGCAGGGCCGGTGGTGGCGACGACGGCCAGTACCGCCGCCGTCATCTTCTCTCCCCAGGGGGCTGCGGGGCCGCCGGCCTTCGAGAGCTGTTCGAGCTGCTTGAGCAGTGGCGTCGGCACGGGCCAGCCCCCTGCCGATGCCGCCGTGCCCAGCCCGGCCTGGCCCTTGTCGTCCTTGGAGGCATTGCGGTCGCGCGTCAGCAGACGCTCCCCCGCGCGGATTCGATCGAGGAGCCGGTGGCCGTTCGGGGGGACGCTTGCCTGCCGTTGCGGAAAAGGGACGACGCCGGTGCGCGAGGCCCGGAAGTCGTCGAGCGAGTCGCGAAGCCATTCGGCGACAGGCCCGCGCCGCACGCCCGGATTGGCATCGAGCTGCGGGACGGCGGCTGAGGCACCTTCGGCGCATTCGATCGTGTCGCTGTCGGGGCCCCG
>CANGGT010000148.1 GCA_947453375.1 Planctomycetaceae bacterium | reverse complement strand
GCCAAAGACCCGCTTTTGGATCTCGACGAGCTCCCGCTTCAGCCGTCGGAGTTCCTCCTGCTGCAGCGCGCCGAGGGGCGCGGCCTCCAGGGCGGCGATCCGGTCCTCGATCTCGTAGATCGGCTTCTCGAGGGGAAGCCGGTGCAGGCCTCGGGACATGGGGCGCTCCGGGCGCGGAGGTGGAAATGGGGCTGACGGACCCAGGAGTTTCCCATGGCCGCGCGGCAGGAGTCAATTCGAAGTTGAGGTTCGAATCAGACGGCGGCCGGGAGCCCCGCGGTCGGACCGGAAGCCATTTCCGCCCGGCGATGGCCGGCTGGCCCCGGATCAGACCGGCAACTCACGCGGGGTCGCGTTCGAAGAAACGCAGTTGCTTGAGCTGCCGGACTACCTCGTCCATCGAGGCAGGCCGCTCGACGGGCTTCTTCGCCATCATCTGCCGGATGAGCTTCGAAGCTGCCGGAGTGACATTCCGATTGGCCGCCTCGACGAGGGGCGCGGCGGCGTAGATGTGCTTGCCGAGGAGGTCGTTCTGGTCGGCGCCGGTGAACGGCGGCGTTCCGGCGAGCATCTCGTAGGCCAGGCAGCCGAGGGAGTAGATGTCGGAGCGGAAGTCGAACGGCTGCCCGCGAATCTGCTCGGGGGCCATGTAGCTCGGCGTCCCTTGTGCCTGCTTCTTCGTCCACAGAAGCCGGGCCAGAGCGCCGGGAGGCTTGCCGGCGATGGCATAGTCGAGGACGCGCACGTCACCATCGGGAGCGACGAGGACGTTGGCCGGCTTCACGTCGCGGTGCACCCAGCCCTTTCCATGGAGAAAGCCGAGCCCTTCGGCGATGCCGATGAGGATCTTCACCGCCTTGGGCATCGTCCGCTCCCGCTCGGTCGCCGACGTGATGCCGCGGCGAAGATTGGGATGGGAGAACAGGTCCATGACGAGACAGGGCATCCGCTGGTGAACCTCCAGCCGGTGGATGCGGATGAGATGGGGATGGACGAGATCCTGACCGACGCGGAGTTCGTGCTCGAGTTGCCGACGCTGCGACTTGTCGGCGACGAACTCCGGCATCAAAACCTTGACCGCCACCTGCCGGCCTTCGCTCGTGTCGAAGGCGCTCCACACCTGGCACTGACGGCCGAGACCGAGCTGCTGCTGCAGATTGAGCGGACCGAGCCGATCGGGAGGTTTGGCCATGGTGCGTCGCTACGGGGCGGACAGTCAGGAAGGAGTTGTTGGAGGGGTGGGCCGGGTGCGGGAAGGATCAATCGCGATCGACACGAGAACGAGTCCCTGCGGAGGCGCTGTGGGACCGGCCGTTGGCCGATGCCGGGCGGCGAGCACCTCGGCCATCCATTCCGGAGTACGGCGACCGCATCCGACCATCACCAGCGACCCGACGATTATCCGCACCATGTTGTGGAGGAATCCATTCCCCTCCACCTCGGCCCAGAGTTCGGCGTCGGAGAGGTCGTCCCCTCCCCGGCGTCGGAAGAGGTCGAGGCGGTGGATTGTGCGCACTTTCGAGAGCCGGGTGGAGGGCGTCGTCTCGAAACTGGTGAAATCGTGTTCCCCGACCAGGGCCGCCGCGGCCGTCGCCATCGCCCCGAGATCGAGTCGGGTCTTCCAGCGCCAGACGAGATGCCGGGACAACACCGGCCGCCACGCGGCGTCGTGGATCCGGTAGCGGTAGACCTTGCTCACCGCCCCCCACACCGGATCGAAGCCCGGGGCGGCCTCCTCGCCGTCGATCACGGTGATGTCCGGAGGGAGGCGGGCGTTGAGGGCACGAACCCAAGTGCGAGCCTCGTGGGGCGCCTCGGTCGCGAACGCCACCACTTGCCCCATGGCATGGACGCCGGCATCGGTCCGGCTCGAGCCACGGGGCATGATCTCCTCGCCGCTCACCGCCCGGATCGCCTCGGCGAGGGTCCCCTGCACCGTCGCCCGCCCGGGCTGCGCCTGCCACCCCGAAAACCGGGTGCCTTCATAGGCCAGCGTGAGGCGGATGGTGCGCGTCATCAACGCACCGGCCCCCCGCCCGGCGAGGCCATCCGCGCCGCCAGATGTTCGGCGATCTGGACGGCGTTCGTGGCGGCCCCCTTGCGCAGATTGTCGGAGACGCACCACAGCGCGATCCCGCAGGGGCTCGAGTCGTCCTCGCGGATCCGTCCCACGAACACCTCGTCGCGCCCGCTGCAATCGCGCGGAAGCGGGTAGAGCTTGGAAGTCAGGTCATCGACGACCACGATTCCCGGCGCGTTCTCCAGGAGCCGGCGGGCCTCGGCGGCGGAGAGCTTGCGCTCGGTCTCGATGAGAATCGATTCGCTGTGGCAGTTGGCCACCGGCACGCGGATGCAGGTCGCGCAGACGCCGATCGATTCGTCGCCGAGGATCTTCCGCGTCTCGTGGACCATCTTCAGTTCCTCGCTCGTGCTCCCGCCGGGACGGGGGGAGCCGATCTGCGGAATGAGGTTGGCGGCGATCGGGTGGGGGAACACCGACTTCGTCTCCCCCCTGCCCTCCAGCCACGCTGCCGTCGCGTCGCGGAGCTCGGAGGTCGCCGCCAGGCCGGCGCCGCTCACCGCCTGATACGTGCTGACGATGACGCGCTTCACCCGCGCCGCGTCGTGGAGCGGCTTCATCACCATCACCATCTGCGTCGTCGAGCAATTCGGGCTCGCGATCAGGCCCTTGTGCCGGTCGATGTCGCCAGGATTGACCTCCGGGATCACCAGCGGCACATCGGGGCGCATGCGGAAGTAGCCACTCTCGTCGACCACAACCGTGCCCCGCTCCACGGCCCATGGGACGAACTCGGCGGCCACCTCGTCCGGCGTGCTGCCGATCGCGATCTGGACTCCGTCGAACGACTCCGGGCGGAGCACCTCGACGTCCATCGTCGCTCCCGCGACGGTGAACGGCTTGCCGGCCGTCCGCGGTGACGCGAGGAGCTTGATCCGCCGGGCAGGGAACTGCCGGGCGAGGAGCGACTCGACGATGATCCGGCCCACGGCGCCAGTGGCGCCAACGACTGCGATGGTGTCGATCATGGAAAGCGTTCCGGGCTGGCGCCGCGGAGTGAGAGGAAGGAAACGAAAGATCAACGACGGGAATGGTTTGAATGAAAGCGCGAAAGCAGCGAATGCCAGGTCGTCGCCGGTACGAAGGCGAGGTTGGCAGCGATCATCGCCAGGCCGAACTCCTTCATCCCCATCGCCACGCCGATGCCGAGATGGACGAAGATCCCCATGGCGATCGCCAAGCGACGGGTGAGCCGGGGCCAGACGAGCGCCGCGTAGGAAACCTCCCAGAACACCGTCGAGAGAGTGAGCAGATTGACGAGCAACGGATGACGCGCGAGCCACGTCAGGTCGAGCGTCCGGTAGCGACTGTTGGCAGCAGCGCCCCACAGGGCCGTCCCCTCCCACCAACTCGCACCGAGGAGCTTGGCGATCCCGGAGAAGAAGTAGACGACGCAGAGGTGGACCTGGAGGAGCCGCAGGGCGATGTTGGCCGACACCGAGGGCTCGTCGCCAGACGTGGCAAAACCGAGACGACGGTCGAGTGACAGCACCGCACCGGCCGGTCCGATCGCCACCGGGATCAACAGCATGCCCAGGGCGTCGTCGAACCCGAATACGGTCAGCGGCGTGCGGTTGACCGCCGCGAGGAATCCGACGAGCGCGACCCACGCCGCCACCGGGGTCGCCAGTCCGACCGCGAGGGAGACGGCCGCCAGGAACGTGATCAGAACGAGCACCCGAACGGCCGTCGGGGATGAGAAGGCAAAGAACCAACTCCACTGCCAGGGCTGGTCGTTCATCCGCCACACGTCACCGTCGCGGAGCCAGCCATGGGGGCCAAAGAACGCATCGACGTCCATCAGCCACACCGCACAACTCCAGGCCAGGAGCGTGCCGGCTACGATCCTCACGACCGCCAGAGGGATGGGATCGGCGGGGGTGAACCAGAACCGATCCCAGGCCTCTCCCCAGGCGGCGAACCAACCTGGCTCGGCGGCGCTTCCCCCCTGCCCTGCAGACCGGTGGTGGCGGTTCATCGGTTCGGCTCCGCGGAGGAGGCGAAGGCATAGACGCCAAGCGGAGTCTCGACATCGGCAGCGGAGCGACCGGCGATCGAGTCTTCCGGTGCGGGAAGATCGAACTCGACCATCGACAGTTCGACCTCGATGCCACCGTGCCGCCGCAGCAGTTGGCCGGCGACCCCCATCACCAGTGGCTGCCACTGCGGCTTCGACTCGCGACGAACTTCAGCAGGGGCGTCGGCAGCCGGAACGAGACCGGCAATCTTCTCGGCGATCATGAATCGGCGATGGTAGAGGAGCCGGGGGCGATCCACGGCCGGGTCGGGGAGCGAGCCGGAGCGACTCGTCCCGTCGGGCATCCGCATCACCCAGCGGATCGCGTGCCCGGGGCCGGGATCGGGCGCGAAGAATCGGTAGCCGTGGCCGAGGTAGAGCGCCCCGACCAGTGGCCGCAGCGGTTGAATGAGGCGCGTCGCCAGCGCGCTCGACGGCGCCGGCCCTGCCAGCGGAGGCGCGATGACGAGCGCCAGGTAGAGGAGAATCCCCACCGTGGCGGCAGCCCGACCGATGCGGGTCCAGCGTGGGCCGGCGGCGGCGACAGGGCTGGAGGGAATGGCGTTCACGCGAGCGTGGCCGGACCACCGGCACGTCCATCAGGGTCGGGGCGATCGATTCAGATTCACTCTACCACCGCCGGGAGCCGTCCACTCCGGCCGGGGAATCACGTTCGTTTCGACCGCTTTTCCCCCCGGACTTGCGGAGGAACCGCGGCGGCAAAAAAAAGCTCCCGCGCGGCACGGGCCGCGCGGGAGCGAATCTCACCAGACTGGCCGCTGGGGCCGGTTGGTCAGCGGATCGAAACCTGGGCGTCGGCCGAGGCGGTCCGCTGGGCGGGGTCGAGCGACAGCTCCACCGACTTACCGGCGACGAGGTCGATGGTCTTCGAAACCACCTGCTCCTTGCCGTCGACGACGGTAGCGACCTTGATCTCGTAGTTCTTCCACGACTGGCCGTCCTTGAGGGTGTTCGTCTCGAAGAGACGGACAGCCCCGCTCGACGACGTCTCGTTGCCGGCCAGCCAGACCTTGGCGTCGGCGGGCACGCGGAGGGTGAGGCTGGTCTTCGGAGCAGCGACGGCGGTGTCGAAGGTGACGGTCGAACGGTCACCGGCGGTGAGCGTGACCGACTTGGTCTGCTCACTGGGGGTGCCGTCACGATCGACGACCATCTTCACGACGAACTCGTAATCCTTGCCGGCCTCGAGGCCGCGGGAAACATAGCGACGCAGCGAACCGGTCGCGGCAGTCTTGGATCCGTTGACGAACACCTGGGCATCGGCGGGGAGGTTGACGACGAGCATCGCGCCGTCGGCCGGCACGGCCTCGACCGCAGCACCGGTCGTGCTCGACGGAGTGCCGATGATCTCGCCACCGCCGTACGACGGGGTGCCGTAGACGGGGGTGGAGTACGAATCGCCCATCACCCGGTTGGTCTCGACCGGATAGCCGGTCGAGTACTCGCTGCCGCTGGAGTAGGCCGGAGCGGAGTAGCCACCGTACGAGCCACCGCCGTACGAGCCGCCCGAGCTGCCGCCGGACGAGCCACCGTAGGAGCCGCCGGAGCTGCCACCGGACGAGCCACCCGAGCTGCCGCCGTAGGAGCCGCCCGAGCTGCCGCCGGTCGAACCACCGGAGCTACCACCCGAGGAACCACCGGAGGAGCCACCCGAGCTGCCATGACGGTAATAGGACCGCATCGCCTTCTTCTGGGCGTGGTGGGCGAACAGGCCACCGTGCGAACCGCCCGACGACCCGCCGTAGGAACCGTACGACCCCGACGAGCCGTACGACCCGCCCGACGAGCCACCGGCACCGTAGCCACCGGACGAACCGCCCGACGACCCGCCGTAGGAGCCACCCGAGCTACCGCCCGAGCTACCACCCGAGCTACCACCCGACGACCCGCCCGACGACCCATAGGAGGTGCGGTAGCGGTGGTGCCAACCGGCGTGCGCATCGCAGGCCGTCGCGGCGACTGCGAGAAACGTGACAATTCCGGCAAACTTGCCGCTGTGACGAAGGACCGACATCAGGATCTCTCTCCGGTGAATGGTTGGATGGTGAGGAGAAGCAACGTGAAGTGGAAGGGACCGCCCCGCGCCCGGAACCCGCAGACCGGGTGCCGTACCGACCGCATGAGGCAAAGATAATTTGCCGGCTGGGCAAAGCAAGCAGTTTAGGAAAGAGGCGTCGCGTTTAACGACCGCCATTCCGAAAGATGGGAGGATTGTAGAGTTTACGCAGGGCCAGGATGGGGTTCATCCCCCCCAATCCCCCTCCCTTCCCGATGCCGCAGGATCCGGCAGGCCTTCCGGGCCCCGGCGGGGCAACTGCCCGCCTCGCCGCCTCGAGCGTGGGACGACGGCCCCGCGGCGGGCGGCCTTCGGAGCGCCTTCGGGTGATGGCCGGGGCGGCTTCCCCTCAGCGGGCAATCCCCTCGATCCGGACGTCATCCGCCTCGAGCGTGCCCGTGCTTCCGAGCATTCCCACCAGGGCGATCGCCTCGCGGGCCCAAACGGGAACCGTGAGCGTTCCCTGCACGTGCCTCCACGGAAAGGTCCCCTTCCCGACCGGAAGCAGAGCCCGCGATGACCGGCTCCGCCGTTCGTCGAAGAACTGCACGCCGAGCGCCGGCAGTTCCTCCGGCGAATGGCCCTCCCGGATCGATTCGCCGCGAACCTCGAGGGTCACCGAGATCCGGCCGATCGCACGACCATCGACGGCAAACCCCTGGAAGAGCTGCGCCGGCCTCCCCTTCTCCATGTTCTCCAACCGGAGGAAGCGGCTTCCCTCGGGTGCGTCTGGGGCCTCGACCAATTCCATCTGCCGGCCGTAGTACCACGACGTCGGAACATTCGAGTCGGGGAGAAGTTCCTCGAAGCCGCCATTGCCGATCGCCGGCCGCGTTCCGTCGGGCTGTACGATCCGCGCCTCCTCGGCCTCGCCGGTCATCGGCACAAAAAGGCTCGGCACGAGCGACTCGCGCACCATCTCTCCGTCCCGTTTCGTGAGCAGGACGAGCATCTGGTCATACCGCTCACCGACCGGGATCACCATCCGCCCCCCTTCGGCCAACTGCTCGACGAGCGGTTGGGGGATCTCCTCGGGGGAACACGTGACGATGATCTTGTCGAACGGAGCATGCTCCGGCCACCCCTGGAAGCCGTCGCCGATCTTCGTGATGACGTTCTTGTAGCCGAGCCTGGCAAGAATCCTCGCGGCCTTCTCGCCGAGCGGCTTGTTGATCTCGATCGAGTAGACGGTCTTCACCAGCGGCGACAGCACCGCCGCCTGATAGCCACTGCCAGTGCCGATCTCGAGCACACGATCGGTGGGCCGCGGCTCGAGCCGCTCTGTCATGTAGGCGACGACGAACGGACCGGAGATCGTCTGCTTCTCGCCGATCGGCAGGGCCATGTCGACGTAGGCGAGATGACGCTGCGGAGGGGGAACGAACTCGTGCCGCGGGGTTGTCCGCAGGCTCTCGATCACGCGGGGATCGGTGACGCCGCCGGCGGTGATGTCCTCGAGGGCCATCCGCTCCCGCAGGGCCTTCATCCGTTCAGCGGTGGCATCAGGGGGCGCAGCACCGGCCGCGACCATAGCGAGCATTACCACCACCGACACCACTCCCGCCGCCGCTCGCCTCATGGCCGCCCCCTCGTCACGGTCAGCCCCCACCCGTGTCGCCCGCATCACTTCGCCCCCATCACTTCGCCGCTTTTGATCCCGATTCGATCCCGAGCAACTCCATCTCGAAAACGAGCGCCTCACCCGGCTCGATCACGGGGGGCGAGCCATCGTCGCCATACCCGAGATCCGGCGGCACCCACAGCCGCCATTTCGATCCCACCGTCATCAGCGGGAGCGCCTCCTGCCAACCGGGGATCACCTGAAGGACCGGAAACCGGATCGGCCCCTGGGCGGGATCGCTGGCATCGAATTCCTTCCCATCGAGGTGCATGCCACGGTAGTGGGTCGCCACGACGTCTGTCGGCTTCGGCTTCGGGCCTTCCCCTTCCTTGATGACTTCATATTGCAACCCGCTGGGGAGCGTCACGATCCCCTTCTTCCCCTTGTTGGCGGCGAGAAACGACGCGGCCTTGGCCCGGTTCGCCTTTCCCTTCTCCACCATCTGCTGACGGAAGGCCTCGTTCTCCTTCTGCATCCGGGCTTCGAAAGCCTGAAGGGCGGCCGTAAGTTTCTCGTCGGGGAGCCGCGGCGGGGTGCCACTGACCGCATCGGAGAGCCCTTGCGCCAGCGCCGCGAAATCGAACGGGGCCTTCTGGGCACGGAAGTCAGCGGCGATCTGACTGCCGATGCGGAGGCCGAGGGCGTAGCCGAGCGTCCCCTCCGGCGTGTCGAGGGCCGCCTCGCCGGGCGCCGCGAGCGGTTGAGCGGCGGGGCGCTTGGTCGCAGGAGCACCCGGCTGGGCGGCTGCATCGGGGCTCGAGACGAGGCTGGCGAACACGAGCGCCAAAGCCGCTCCAACTCCCCTCCCCTGCCCTGCGATCCGGTGGCACGGCAAACGATCAACGTCCTTGCGATCCATCTCCACTTCCTCCCTGACAGCCTGTTGGATGACGTGCCGAATTTTCCCTGGCAATCCGCGCCGGACGCGGCGATTGAAAGTTTACCAATCCCCCCCGATCCTTCCTGCGCCAAAGCCCCGATCGGTCCGCAGCACCGGCCGTGACGACGATCACCCGGGGGACTTGGCAGCCTTGTCGCGATCCTCGCTCGGCCGGCCGAGCGACCCCCGCGTGATCTCCAGGAAGGCCGTCTCCAGATTCACCTCCGACTCCCGCATCGACTGGAGGCGGAATCCCTCGGCGACGAGCCGGGCCGCGAGGGGGGAAGGATCGTCGCAGCCGGCGGCGAGGGTGACGAGCACCTCACCGTCACGGACCGCCACCCGATCCGCTTCGGGGCTTTTCTCGACCACCTTTGCAGCCGGCTCAGGCGGACCGGCGACGCGGATCCGGATCACGGGACGGCCACGCACCTGGGCCAGGAGGTCGCCGACATCACCGCAAGCGAGGAGCCGGCCGTATTCGATGATCCCGACGCGGTTGCAGATGTCCGCAAGCTCCGGAAGGATGTGACTGCTGACGAGGATCGTCTTGCCGAGCCCCTGGAGGCGCTTGAGCAGGCCACGCATCTCGATTCTCGCCCGCGGATCGAGACCGCTGGCGGGCTCGTCGAGGAGGAGGACCTGCGGATCATGGAGGAGCACGCGGGCCAGCCCAAGCCGTTGCGTCATCCCGCGTGACAGGCTCGTGACGAGTTCATCCCGCTTCACCGTCAGATCCACCAGCTCGAGCGATCGCTCGGCGACGCGGCGACGCTCCGGGCCTGCGATCCGGTAGGCCGCTGCGAAGAACTCGAGATACTCGATGACGCGCATGTCGTCATACACGCCGAAGATGTCGGGCATGTAACCGATCGCGCGGCGGATCTCCCGGGGATGGGTGTAGATCGAATGGCCGCAAACGTACGCTTCGCCCCAGGTCGGCGACAGGAGCGTGGCGAGGATCCGAATCGTCGTCGTCTTCCCGGCGCCGTTGGGGCCGATGAATCCGAACAAGTCCCCCTGCTCGAGCTTGAGATCGAGCGACTCCAGGGCGGAGAAATCCCCGTACTTCTTCGTCAGGTCGATGGTCTCGATCATGGGCTCGGTTTCTCGCCGGAGAGCTTTTCCACAGGAATGACGATTCGCCACATGGCCGTGGCGTCGGTCGCGGATTCCCCGATCGGCATGGCGTCCGCGCCGGCCGCCGCTGCCGCACACGACCACGCCGTCCCCGCCGGTCCCCGGCCGACGAGGATCGCCCGATCGATGGGGAGCAGAGGAGAAAGATCGATGCGCCCGAGCCGGCCGGCCTCGAGCGACGTGTACGATGTCCCCCCCGCCGCAGCATGGAAGCCGGCGATCTCGAGGATCCGGTCGATGTCGGTGTCGTCGACCCGCCACGCCTGAGTCCGAGTCCGGTCGTAGACGGAGGCACTCCGCGTCAGGGCGGAAGCGAGCGTCTTGGGCCCCTTCCCCGACTCCGGATCGAACCGGGCACCGGGAGCCAGGGAACCGACGTCATACGTCCAACCGGCATGGAACAGCGAGCACTGGTGAAGCGCGAACGGAAGGCGGCTTTCGAGGGTGCCGCTGAGCG
>CANGGT010000147.1 GCA_947453375.1 Planctomycetaceae bacterium | reverse complement strand
GGCCTGGCAGCCGGAGAGGACAGCGACGGCGCTCACGAGGCGGCCCCGTGAGCGCCGGCGCCGCGAAGCGCATCGCGGCTCTCCGCGATTCCATCCGCCACCACGACCGGCGCTACCACGTCGAGGCGGCGCCGGAAATCACCGATCTCGAGTACGACCGGCTCGTCGACGAGCTCCGCGATCTCGAGGAGCGACACCCAGAGCTCGTCACCCCCGACAGCCCGACGCAGCGGGTCGGAGGGGAGGCCCTCGATGGCCTCGCCCCGGTGCGGCATCCGGTCCCGATGCTGTCGATTGACAACACCTACTCCGCCGACGACCTCGTCGCCTGGGCGGGAAAGGTCGAGGCCCTTCTCGCTGCCGCCGGCGATCCACGGCCGGTCGCCTGGGTTCTCGAGTTGAAGATCGACGGCGTGGCCGTCTCGCTGACGTATGACGACGGGGTCCTGGCGCTGGCAGCGACGCGCGGCAACGGCACCGTCGGCGACGATATCACCCACAACGCGCGGACGATCCGCGATCTCCCCCTCCGTCTCGACCTCGCCGCTCCGCCACCGCGGATCGAGGTTCGTGGTGAGGTCTACATGGCCAACTCCGACCTCGTCCGTCTCAACGAGACACAGACGCGAGATGGCAAGCCCCCCTATGCCAACACGCGGAACGTCACGGCCGGCAGCATCCGCCTCCTCGATCCGCGCGAATGCGCCGCCCGCCCGCTGCGTTTCTTCTGTCACGGGATCGGCGAGTCCGCTGGCCTGGGGATCGCCTCGCAGGCTGAACTCCAGACCTGGGCGAGGGGCGCAGGACTCGCGGTCGCTCCCGGAGGAGGGCGGTTCACGTCGATCGGTGCCCTCGTCGAGCATGGCAACGCCCTCATCGAGGAGCTCCACGCCCTCGACTTCGAGGTCGACGGCTTCGTGGTCAAAGTCGACGACTTCTCGCAGCAGCGTGAGGCGGGAACGACCTCCAAGACACCGCGCTGGGCGATCGCTTGGAAGTTTGAAAAGTTCGAGGCCACGACGAAGCTCGCCGGGATCCGCGTCCAGGTGGGGCGCGGGGGGACGGTGACGCCCGTGGCCGATCTGGAGCCGGTTGAACTCGCCGGCACGATCGTCCGCCGGGCGAGCCTCCACAACGCCGACGAAGTCGCCCGGAAGGACATCCGCACCGGCGACATCGTCGTGGTCGAGAAGGCGGGGAAGGTGATTCCCCATGTCGTCCGGGTGGAGAAGCACAAGCGGACCGGCGCGGAAATCCCCTGGACGCCGCCGACCGCGTGCCCGGAATGTGGCTCCGGCATCGTCAAGGATCCCGAAGGGGTCTTTCTTCGTTGCCCGCTCGTCGCCTGCCCAGCGCGCGTCCGGGAGCGATTGCGGTTCTTCGCCTCGCGAGGGGCGATGGACATCGAGGGGCTCGGCGACAAGCTCGTCGAACAGCTCGTTGCCACCGGGATCGTGCGCGATTACCCCGATCTCTACCGGCTCTCCGTCGGGGATCTCGTGCCCCTGGAGCGGATGGGGGAGAAGTCGGCGGAGAACCTCGTCAAGGCGATTGCAGAAAGCCGGACACGCGGCCTCGCCAGGGTGCTCAACGGACTCGGGATCCGCCATGTGGGCCCACGCGTTGCCACGATCCTCGCCGACCGGTTCGGGAGCATCGCCCGACTCGCGGCAGCGACCGTCGACGACCTCTCGGCGGTCGACGAGATCGGCCCGGTGATCGCCGCGACCGTTCACGAATGGCTCGCCTCGGACGATGGCCGCGGGGTGATCGACGGCCTGGCGGGTGTGGGAGTCCTCCTCGAGGCGCCGCAGGGAACGGCCCCCGCCGCCGACGGCCCGCTCGTCGGGAAAACGCTCGTCGTCACCGGCACGCTCGACCGCTACTCGCGCGACGCGGCCGAGGCGGCGATCCGTGCCGCCGGCGGACGGGCCTCGGCAAGCGTCTCCAAGAAGACCGACTGGCTCGTCGCTGGACGGGAAGCCGGGAGCAAACTCGAGAAGGCAAGAAAGCTTGGCGTGAAGGTCGTCGACGAGGTCGGCTTCGCGAGTCTCCTCGCCGGCGAGACTCCGGCCGAGTGACGCACGGCGGACCGCCGCCGATCGATCAGCGGCGCGCGTCGTCGTCCGGCACGCAGGCCCAGGCGAGGATTGCCATCGCGGCCCCCCACATCGGTTCCCCGGCGACCAGGCCGACGAGCGGCCAGCCAACGAGCCCCGCCCGGGCGATCAGGCCCCGAGTCCACCGATTCCAGACGCCGGCGGCGAAGGCGATCTCGAACAGGAGGATGGCATGCGTGACGAGGTTCGTGGCGATCTCCGAGCCGGCGAACACGCCGGTCAGATCGACCCTCGTCGATTCCCTTGCGGCGAGCCACCACGCGGCCGTGCCGTTCCACCAGACGTCGGCCTTGAGTTGGGCCACCACCGCCGCCGCCGCGATCACCGAGGCATGAAGGCGGAGGAGCGCGAGCGACAGGCCGTTGCGCCAGGAGGGGCGCGCATCGGCAGCAGCAAGCCGCCGGTCGACCGAGAACGCATCCCCTGAACGGCCGACGACCAGGCACCAGAGGATGACGGCCAGGACGTCATCGGCCGGTCCGACGAGCATCGGCCCGCGGTGGAGGAGCGAGGCCCAGAACAGAGCCGCAAGCGGCGCCGCGATCGGCGTCCAAGCGCCGACAGCGAGCATCCCGAGACCCCCGACGCCGACGAGAAAAATCGTCCAGAGCGCCGCGCTCGTCCGCGCCACATCGAACACCGACAGCGCGGTCGGCGACCGCCATGCCCCGAGGACCTCAGGGGAGACGATTCCGTCGGGGCCGAACCAGGCGTCGAGATCTCCCGCCCAACTCCAGGCCAGCAGCAGGCCGAGGAGCCCGGCCAGCGCCCGGACGACCGCCAGACGCCCAGCGGTCTTCGGCGTGAACCAGCAACGATCCCAGGTGCGGGCTGCAGCGGATGCGAGTTCGCTGACTGATGCGGAGGAGGGATGGCCCATCGTCAAGTTCCCCCGCTGGAAACCGGCGCGGAGTCGATCAGCGGCGCGACCTCCTCCGCCGGAGGAAGCGGGATCAGCTGGAGTTCGCCATCGCGGCGACGCACTCGGACTTCGAGGGCTGTCTCGGTGCCACTCGGGCTGCGGGCCGACTCGTAGTCCGGGGGCACGCTCCGCACGATCCGGATCTCGAGATCGTCGTCGCCGGCGGCGTTGAACGACCCGGCTCCGATCGCGGCCGGCAGCACACCGGCCTGCTCCGCATCCTCCTCGGCCAGAACCGCTGCTGCCGCCAACCGCCGCCACCGCGCTCCCCGCTCGCTGTGATCCCTCTGGGCGGGGAAACGGAGCGTGGCCGGCGGCCGCCCCATGCCCTTTCCGGCCGGGCGGATCTCGAGGTGATGATCAGCGTCCTCCGGGAGGCCGTAGGTGAGGCGGGTGTCGTGGCCGAGATCGAGCCACAGCGGCACCATCCACGGCGCGAACAATCGATCTTTGACCGTGCCGATGAGGAGCGAGGTCCCGCTGGCGGTGTTCCCCGCCACGCAAAGGAAGAGACCGACGAGGTAGAGCCCCAGGAGAAGCGTGGCCGGACCTCGGAGCGTTTCCTGGAGAGCGCCTGGATCGGGCACAGGTCCTCGTCCCGCCCCCCCTTCGGGACCGGTCGGGGCAGAACCTCCCAGGGGCAACGGGGCGCCCGGGGGCCTTCGACGGTCGTCGCGATTGGGGGTGGGCTGATGGGGCATGGGGCACTCGTCCGCGGGAAAACCCTTCCCACAGTGGCTTCGCGTTGACATTCCCGCAAGCGGGCGATAGTTTTGGTGGAGGTTTTGATGAGCCGCCCGCCCCGGCCGGGAGCTCGAGCCGTTCCTGTTCACGCATTCGATCCGGGGGATTAGCTCAATTGGGAGAGCGTCTGGCTGGCAGCCAGAAGGTCAGGGGTTCAAATCCCCTATCCTCCATTCCGCGTGACGGTTCGAGCTGGGCGGTCGGCAGCCGTGAGCGGTGAATGCCCTGCAGCAGTGAATGCCTTGCAAGTCGGCACTGCCGAAGGTGGCGAGCGGATCGCGGTGGCGTGGGTTGACGGCCGGTTCGTCCCCGCCGCTGAAGCGGTGATCCCCGTGGGGGATGCCGGGTTCGTGTTCGGGGCAACGGTCACCGAGCAACTTCGCTCTTTCGCTGGCCGGCTCTTTCTCCCCGCCCAGCATTCCGCTCGATTTGCACGGTCTCTCGCGATTGTCGGTATTGAGCCTGCTTGGCCGGTCGACGACCTGTTTGCGATTGCTGCGGAGGTGACGTCCCGGTGCCATGCGGCCGGACCTGCAGAAAGCGATCTCGGGGTCGTGGTCTTCGCGACCCCCGGCGATGCGCCGGCCCAGCATGCCGGCCGGCCGGGCACGCCGCGGGTGATGATCCATGCCTTTCCGCTTGCCTTCGCCTCGTGGGCAGGTGCCTACGACACCGGCGTCGCCTTGCGGAGCGTGGCGACCACACAAATCCCCCCCTCCTGTTGGCCGATCGAACTCAAGTGCCGCAGCCGGATGCACTATCACCTTGCCGACCGGGAAGCGCGGGCGCTCGAACCGGGCGCCCGAGCGCTCCTCTTCCACAGCGATGGTCGCGTGAGCGAGACCTCCACGGCCAACGTGGTGATCGTGAAGGATGACACGCTCCTCACGCCCCCCCCGGGCGACGCCCTCGCCGGCGTCAGCCTGGGCCACCTCCGTACGTTGGCTCGAACCGAAGGCCTGCGCTTCTGCGAGACGCCGCTCACACGGGCCGATGTCGCCGCGGCCGAGGAGATCCTCCTCACGAGCACGCCGAACTGCCTTCTTCCGGTGACCCGCGTCGATGGCGTCGCCGTCGGTGATGGTCGGCCCGGCCCACGCTTCGGGCGCTTGCTGGCCGCCTGGAGTCGCAACGTCGGCCTCGACATCGCGGCCCAGGCCCGTGCCTGCGCCGGCCTCCCGCCCGGAGATGCCCAGGCATGATCGACAACGATGCCGAGGCTCCCGGGGACCGCGGCCCGGCGACGGTTTACGAGGTCGTGCACACGACGGTCTACTCCTATTCAGAGGAGGTGCCGGTGTGCCACAACGAGGTCCACCTCCGCCCCCGCGACACGGCCAACCAGCAGGTGCTGTTCCACGCCTTTGCCGTCGATCCCCCGCCGGCCACAACGGCCTCGCGGATCGATTGGTTCGGCAACCACGTGTCGATGTTCACGATCGGCCAGGTGCATCTCCGGCTGGCGGTCACCTCGACCAGCCGCGTCGCCGTCGCCCCTCCTTCCCCCTGGCAGTCGCTGCCGCGGATTCCGTGGGAAGAGGTTCGCGACCGTGCTGCGACCTCGCCGGCAACGGTCGAGTTCGTCGGCATCTCCCCCTTCGTCCGCAGGCTGCCGCAGCTGGCAGAGTACGCCGCCGTTTCATTCACGCCGGGGAGACCCTGGACCGAAGCGCTCGTCGATCTCACCCGGCGGATCCATCGGGAGTTCGTCTACGACCCGACCGCCACGACGACTTCGACGCCGGTGGAGGATGTCTTCTCGCTCAAACGGGGCGTCTGCCAGGACTTCGCCCATCTCCAGATCGCCTGCCTCCGTTCGCTCCACCTCCCGGCGCGCTACGTGAGCGGCTATCTCTGCAACACGTCGTCACCGACCACCGCCCCGCCGTCGCCGGCACTCGTCGGAGCCGATGCCTCGCATGCCTGGCTGGGGGCCTGGGGAGGGGAAGCCGGATGGCTCGACGTCGATCCGACGAACGACTGCGTCGTCGGTGATCGCCACGTCACGGTCGCCTGGGGACGCGACTACGGCGACGTCTGCCCGATCCGCGGCGTGTTCGTCGGCGGCGGACAGCACGGGATGGATGTCGCCGTTCATGTCACCCGCTGCCAGGACTGAGCCCTCGGCGAGCCCGAGCGACCGCCCGCCATGCGACGCGCCACCCGCCTGCTCCTCTCCCTCGTCGTCGTGGCGGTGCTCGTCCCGCTGATTCCCTTCCTCCTTTTCGGAACGCGGCTCGATCGTGTCGTCGCCGGCTGGCTCGATCCCCCCCCTTCGCTCCCGGTGATGGCGCTGGTTGAAATCGGGGTGCTGGCCTGCGATCTCCTCCTTCCCGTCCCGTCGAGTGTCGTGGCGACCTTTGGCGGCGCCCGACTCGGCCCCTGGCTCGGCACGCTCTGTGCGTCGCTCGGGATGACAATCGGGTCGCTTGCCGGCTGGTGGCTCGGGCGCAGGCTCGGCGGCAGGGCGCTGGAGCAACTCGACGCGGAGGACCGAACAGCGATCGCCCGTGGCCACGAGCGCCTCGGGCCGCTGCTCGTCGTCCTCACGCGTCCCCTTCCTCTGTTGGCCGAAGCCGCGGCGCTAGCCGCGGGGGGGACCGGCATGCCGCTGCGGACATTCCTCCCGGCTGCAGCGCTCGGCAACGCCGTCATCGCCGCCGCCTGGTCGGCCCTCGGAGCCCTCGGCCGGGAGGAACTCTCGCTGGCGATGCTCGTGGCGCTCGTCGTTCCGGTGGCCCTCGTATGGGGTGTCGTCCGGAGCCGATCGTTGGCCGTCACGCCAGAGCCGCCGCCGTCCGATTGAAAACCCCGTCAAACTCTTCTCGGACCCGCGCCGTCGTCCGCGCCACCTCGTCCGCAAGGCCATCGGACTGCTCATGCCCCATCAGCCGGGCGAGGGTCCGCCGGTCGTCGCCCGGTGGCGGAAAGTCGTGCCGGGCCTTGGCGCCGAGGAGTTGCAGCCGCCCTTCGATTCGGCGGAGAAGCCGGTAAGCATCGGAGAGGAAGGCGTAGGACGCGGTCGGGATGATGCGAAGGTCGTGGAGCGCCACGAGGCCGGCGAGCGTCTCGGTCGTCTGGAGCCTCGGATCGGACGCGCCGTGGACGAGTTGGAGCACCTGGACGAGAAACTCGATGTCGACGACGCCGCCGGGGCCGCGCTTGAGATTGGCGGCCGAGGCCCCCTGTTCCATCCGCAGCCGGTTGTGACGGATCTCGGCGACGTCGGACGCCGACCAGGAGCGGCCCCAGATCGCTGCCGCCCGGATCGCCGCGAACCGCTTCCGAGCGGGCACCGCGCCGATCACCGGCCTCGCCTTGAGCAGCGCCTGCCGCTCCCAGACGGCCGCCGGCCCATCCGGAGCGAACCAGCGGGCCAATTCGTCGAGGGACACCGCCGCCGCACCGCTGCGGCCCGAGGGACGGAGGCGAGAATCGACCTCGTAGAGCCGCCCCTGCGGTGTGAGCGTGTTGCAGGCCTTCATCGTCTGTTGGGCAAGCTCGGCGAAGAAGTGGGCGTTCGACGTCGAGCCCTGGCCGCGCGACTCGGGATGGAGCGGCACCGATCCCCCGTCGTGATCGTAGAGAAAGATGATGTCGAGATCGCTGCGGTAGTTGAGCTCCCGGCCGCCGAACTTCCCCATCGCCAGCACCAGGGCTGTCGCCGGATCGTCCCCGATCATTGGCCGGCCGAGCCGCTGCATGAGCCGTGCCTGTTCGTTGCGGACGACCGCCCGCAAGACCGTCTCGGCGATCGCCGTCAGGGCCGTCGTCGTGGCCTCGGTGTCGAGGCGCCCGAGTACCTCACGGACCCCGACGCGGAGCAGCTCGGAGACTTTGAAGGTGTGGACGATGGGGCCGATGTCGACCGCCCCGTGGCACAGCCCGCCGAGTTCCTCGTCGAGCCCCTCAGGCGTCGGCAGGCGCTCGACGACAAGGCTGTCGAGGAGTTCGTCGATCATCCCGGGATTGCCCACGAGGATCCCGGCGAGGAACGGGCTCGAGGCGCAGAGCTGGACGGTGAGATCGAGCGACGGGGGATTGAAGCTGAACAACTCCCACAACACCCCCTTGCCGCCGAGCGAATCGGCGACCGCGGCGAGCTGGAGGAGCGTGGCATCCGGATCGGGCGTTCGTCCGATTGTGGCGAGCAACCGCGGCGCGATTGCGGCGAGGAAGTGGCGGCAGCGGCGCGTGGAGAGAAAACGGGCCCGCTCCTCCGCGAGTGACTGAAACGTTCGCCTGGCCGTGCCGGGATCGCGGAAGCCATGGCGGAGGAACAGTTCGCGCATCGCCTCGTCGGACGGACGCGGATCGAGAACGAGATCGGTCTCCGGCTCGGCGACGGTGTCGTCCGGGAAGGCGTCGTGGAGGAGATGGTCGAGGATCCGGCGGTTGAGCGTTTTCGCGGCGGCAAGGTCGTCCCGGAGCCGCTGAAGCCCATCAGGCCCGGGGTCGTAACCGGCCCTCACGGCGAGCCGTCCGAGTTCGCGGTCATCGGCTGGAAGGGCGTGGGTTTGGGCATCGCTGAGGATCTGGAGCCGGTGCTCGAGCTTCCGCAGGAGCCGGTAGTTGCGGTCGAGGATCGTCCGCTCCTGATCGGTTAGCGCCCCCGCCTCGGTAAGGCGGTGCATCGCTTCGATCGTGTTGCCGGTGCGGACGGCCGGCGTGTCGCCGCCGCCGAGAAGCTGGAGGAACTGGATCGCATATTCGATGTCACGAATCCCGCCCGATCCGAGTTTGACGTCGTATTCGGCCCGCCCCTCGTCGGTGACCTTCCGCTCCATCCGACGCTTGAGCGCCTTGATCTCGCTGATGTCGGCGGCAGAGAGCCAGCGTCGGTAGATCCACGGCGCGAGCGACGAGAGCAGCCGCTCCCCGAGCGCCGTCTCTCCCCCGATACAGCGGGCCTTCACCCAGGCCTGCCGCTCCCAGGTCCGCGCTTCCCGATCGAAGTAGCGGAGCGTGGCGTCGAGCGGGAGAACGAGCGGGCCGGTGGCCCCGTGCGGCCGGAGCCGGAGATCGACCCGGTAGCCGCTCCCCACCGGGGTCGGCTCGGCCACCAACCGCACCACCTCCCGGACGACGCGCTCGAAGAATTCCTGATTCGTACAAGGCTTCGGTCCCGCCACGCGCCCCTCGGACGAATAGACGAACACCAGATCGACATCGCTGGAGTAGTTCAGCTCCTCCCCGCCGAGCTTCCCGAGGGCGAGCACGGCGATCGTCGCTCGCTCGCCGCCGGGGCCGCGCGGCGTCCCTCGCTCGGCCTCGAAGCGGGCGACGGCCAGCCGGAGCGCCGCGTCGATGAGACAATCGGCGACGCGGGAGATCTGTCGCGTCACCGTCTCCAGCGGCTGCTCCCCGACAAGGTCGCCATAGGCGATCCGCAGCATCTCACGGCGCTTGAACCGACGCATGGCGAGCATCGCCCCTTCCGTCTCGCGGTGCCCGGCAAGCGCTCCCTCGAGCGTGGCCCGGAGCGTCTGCATCGACTCCGGCTTCCCCTGACCGAGGCGGACCTCCTCCCACGAGGCCGGGTCGGCGATGACGACATCGGCCAGATGTGGCCCGGCCGAGAAGATCCGCAGGAGGGTCTCGAGCGCGCCAGGGTCGCGTTGGAAGAGGGTCGCGGTGGAGAGCGGGCTGCTGACGGCAGCGAGGAGCCGCCCCAGCGCCGCCAGAACCCGATCGGGATCGGAAACCGCCGGAAGGAGGTCGGTGAGCCGGGTGCAGAGGTCGCCGAGGAGGTCGAACGTGATCCCCTGCTCGGCAATCCCGCGGAGCAGCCGGCTCGCTTCCTCCGGCTGGAGGAGGCCGCAGGCCTGTCCCCAGGCCGTGGCGGCCCCGTCGTCGTCGAGGAGATGGCGGGCATCGACCGAAGAAGTATCGGCCGACTCCCCGGACCGAGGCGGCGGTTCTCCTCGGGGGGCGGTCATCTCACCGCTCCGGCCGCGGCGCGATCTGGTGGACCGGCCCCGGGTCATCGCACCCACCGGTGCCGGACGCGCCGTCGTTCCCGATCAGCGGCAGCGGGACGGCATCGGCGAGCCCATCCGCTACGGTGCCGGAGAGCGACCAGGCGCCGGCAGCATCGATCACGACATCGACGAGCCTCCCCACGAGCCTCATCGGTGCATCGAAGACGACGATCCGGTCGCACGAGGTGCGCCCGGTGAGCTGAGCCGAGCCATCGGGGCCGGGATCGACCGCCCGCTTCTCGTCGCGAGTGGAGAGCCCCTCGACGAGGACGCGTTGGCGGGTGCCGATGAAGGGGAGATTGCCGGCGAGGCTGGCCCGTGTCTGAGCCTCGAGAAGGATGCGGTGCCGCTCCTTCTTCACGTCCTCCGGCACGTCGTCCGGCTGGCGCTCGAAGGCCTTCGTGCCGGGGCGCGGGCTGTACTTGAAGATGAAGCTGTTCTTGAACTTGAGGCGATCGACGAGGTCGACGGTGGTCTGGAACTCGGCGTCGGTCTCGCCGCAAAAGCCGACGATGAAGTCGCTCGTCACGGCCGCCCGCGGCAGTTCCTCGCTGACGCGGGCGTGCATCTCGAG
>CANGGT010000146.1 GCA_947453375.1 Planctomycetaceae bacterium | reverse complement strand
GGTGTTGATCTGCACCTGCACCGGCGTGGTGTCGGGGAAGGCATCGATGACCAGCCCGCGCACGGCCACCCAGCCGATCAAACAAACGACGGCCGCGCCGAGGAGGACCATGACGCGCCGCGACAACGACCAAGCAATGATGGAATCGAGCATGATGGGGGAGGGGGGTGAGGGGATTCAGGACGGGATTGAGGGCAAACGCGAGAGGGCCGCGCCATCGAGGCGATGGTCCCCGCCGTTCACAGCTCCCCCGACTCGATCCGCTCCAGGAGCACCTGGCTTTTGAGGACATGGCTCCCCGCCCCCACCACCCGCTCGAGCGTTCCCCCCGACGGGTCGCCGACGATCTCCACGACATTCCCATCGCGGACGCCCGGCTGAACCTCACAGGCCGTGAAGGAGACGTCGCCCGAGGGGATGAACACCACCCACCGGCTGCCATCCCATTGGACGCTCTGCGAGGGGACGACGATCGCGGTGCCGCGGCGGCCGATCTCGATTCTGCCGCTGCCGAAGGTGTGGGCCCGGAGGGCGCCCGAGGCGGCGACGGGGGGCGTCGACTGGCCGTCGACCACCGCCCTCACCTGGAGCGTGCGTGTCGCCTCGTCAACCTCGGTGGAAATCCACGTGATGCGGCTGGAATACTCTTCGTTGGAGCCGTCGGGGCGGAAGCGAACCGGCTGGCCGATCGCCACCTTGCCGGAATCTTCCTTGTCCACTTTGAGCGAGATGACCATCCGCGAGACATCCGCCACCTCGAAGATCGGCTTGGCAGCCTCGACCACCTCACCGACAACCGCGTCGCGGCCGACGACGATTCCGTCGAACGGGGCGGCGAGCGGGAGAAGATTCGACGTCACGACGTCGTCGGTGAGGCCGGCGATGACCTCCTCCGGGAGGCCGACGGTGCGGATCCGCTCGGCCCGCTCCTCGTCGACGAGCGCCTCGTAATCGGCGATCGCCACGGGGAGCCCGAGATTGACCAGCGCCTGCTCGTCGTTGACGAGGTGGATCCGCGCTTCGCGGAGCGCGGCGCGGGCCTCGCGGAGCTGCCGCCCCATCACGGCCCCCTGCACCTCCTCGAGGATCGCCATCTGCTCGCGCCGCGATTCGAACGTCACCAAGGCATTGAGAAACTCGGCCTTGAGCCGCCCCACCTCCTGGCTGTCGATGACAAGGAGCACCTCCCCCTTGCGGACGACGTCGCCGAGATGTTTCTCCACGCGCCAGATGCTTCCGCCGACGCGGGAAGAGAGTTGGGCCGTGCGGCGCTCGTCGTAGTCGACGACACCGGCCACCTCGAGCTCGCTCACCATCGGCCGCCGTTCCACCGGCACGACCTCGATCCCGGTCCGCTCGAGGGCCTCGCGCGAGGAAAACCGAACCGTCCCCGGCGCGGCATCGCCCGGCCCGTCGACCGAAGCCCCGGCAGCGCCGCCATCCGCGTGGTCGGCGGAGCCACCGTGCCCGGCAGCGTCACCGTGCTCAGCGTGCGCCGCGGCATGGCCGGCAAGGCCAAACGTCCAGTGTGTGGCGTGGCCAAGCCACCCCACGGCCACGAGCGACGCGGTCGTGAGCAGCGACACGCCCCACGACGCGATCAGGGAAAGAAGGGCCGCCATCGAAATACGACGGGGCCGGCTGGACTTCGTCCGTAGCTGCATGAGAGCTCTCCTCCGCGGGGCTGCTCCGCCAGAAGCACCCGTCCGCCAGGGAAGTGCCGCCGTCCAGAATCGGCGACACCAATGATTGAACGCCCCTTCAGGAACGTTCGGCCCCCATTATCCCACCCGGCTCCGGCCTGTCCAGTCGGTGCCGGGTGGTGTTTTCTTGGTCATGCCTTGTATTTTTCCCGGTTGACGTCCGGCACCACCCCTTCTGGGGTCTCGTCGCTGCCGATGTCAAACCACTCCGGCTTGAAATCGATCCGCGCCTTCGTGGGGTCGCCCAAGGCGATGTTGCTCACCAGGGCGATGACGGCGTCGGCGATCGCCACCTCCGGCTTGCAGCGCGGCTGGTTTTCCGGGGCCGGATTGCGGATGCACCAAGCCCAGTGCTCGAGCTCTTCGGTGTAGCCACGCGACGGGGGAGCCCCATCGCCGCCAGGGCCGGCGGCCGCCGCCTTGCCGCCGCCGCCACCGCTCTCAGTGGTGTCAAGGGTCGGGGCCCCGTCCTTCGCCTTGGCGACGGTGACGCGGGTGTCCTTGGCGCTGTCCTTGTAGAGCATCACCTCCTGCTCGCGTTCGAGCACGAGGGTCCCCTTCGTCCCCATCACCACTTCGCCATAGTCGCCGAAGCCGTTGCCGTTGATCGAGGAGTAGGTGACGACCACCTTCTTGTTCTTGTCCTCCTCATAGCCCGGGGCGGGGTACTCGTACATGCAGTAGACGTGGTCATCGATCTCACGGTCGGCCGGGAAGATGCTCCGGTTGCCGACGGCCGTGACGGTCAGCGGCTTCACCTTCTGCCCGTCGCCGCGCATCGCCGAGACGAAGATCCCCGCCGCGTCGAGCTGGTGGCTGCCGAGCTCGGCCATGAGGCCGCCGCCGGTGCGGTTCCAGAGCCGCCAGCGGATCAGTTCCTCCAGCGGCGTCCGCGTCGAGCCGTCGCCGAGGGTCATCTGCGTGTAGCCGAACTTCTCCGCGTCGACATCCTTGTCGAGGATCTGGGCCTCCATCTGGGCGATCCGCTTCTGGAGCGAATCGATGTCGGCCGGCTTGGCGTTCTCGAGATCCTTTTTCCAGCCGGCGAGCTTTTTCAGCGACCCGTCGTCGCCCGGCATCGGCGGCTTCCAGGAATCCTTGCCGGGAAGATTGCCCCGGTGCCACTGGGCGCGGATCGAGTGGAGATCGCCGAGGAGTTTCGCCTTGCCGATCGTGTGGACGGCGTTGTCATAGAGGATGCTGTAGTGACGCTGATGGCCGGTGGCGAGGATCTTGCCGGTGTCGCGCGACACGCGGCCCATCTCCTTGCACTCGTGGATCGAGTGCCCCATGAGCTTCTCGGTGAGCACATGCTTCCCGGCCCGCATCGCCTGGATGGCGGCGACGGAGTGGAGGTGGAGGGGGAGCGCGATCACGACCGCCTCGATGTCGGGGTCGGCGAGGAGATCCTGATAGGCACCGTAGACCTTGACGTTCTTCCGCGCTTCGTCCTCGGTCTTCCACTTGTACTTCGCCATCAGCCCCGGCCGGGCGGTGTTGGCGCTGGGGCTCGAAACGTCGCCGTGGAAAGCGCGGAAGACGTTGTAGGGGCGGATGTCGGCGATCGCGACCACCTGGAGGTAGTCGGGCGTGTGGGCGCCCAAGAGCACGCTCCCCTCGTCGCCGGTGCCGAGGAATCCGACGCGCAGTGGGTTGCCGACGCTGCGGCCGTAGCCGAAGTAGAGCGACCCGAGGCCGGCCCCCGACGCGAGCCCCGCGGCGACGGTGCCGCCGAGGAAGTCGCGGCGCGTCATCTCGACGACGTCGCTGAAGTTCTCTTTGCCGATCTGCTTCTGGCCTTCCGTCAGGTTCATCCGCGCACCTTGAGTGGTTTCTGGCCGCACCACGAGGCGCAGCACGATTTGAGGAAGTAATCGAGCCCGCTCCAGCCGCCGACCGGCACGCAGGCGAGGACGAGAAGAGCCGCAATTTCGACCCACTGATCGTAGGTCGACTGGGCCCCGGCCACCCAGAAGGGCTGGGAGGCGACGACGCTCGCGAGGAAGAAGACGGCCCCCATGGCGTTGAACTTCACGAGGAATCCGACCACGAGACAGGCCCCGATCGTCACAAGCGACCAGCTCACGAAGCGATCGGCTTTCCAGAGGGGGCTCGGCTCGTCGGCCGCGGACACCTTGGCGATCTGCTCGGCCGAAAGGAGGCCATTCCAATCCCCTTCGAGCTTCTCGCCGATGACACTCGCCTGCTGCATCCAGCCGGCTTCCTTGGAGAGCAATTCCTTCCGCTTCTTCGCGACCCGGTCGCGGGCGTAGGGAATGGCCGTGCTGGCGGGGGAGCTTTCGGTGGTGGCAAGGCGGGCGACCTGGAGGCGGTAATCGACGAGATCCTCTCCCCAGGAGGCGATCGCGTCGTCGAGCGTGGCAACGGCGGCATCGAGGGCGGCCTTCGTGCCGGCCTTTTGATCCGCAGCGAGGGGCACGAGCTTTTCCCGGCGGGCGAGCAATCCCTGCCATCCATCGACGACGCTCTGTTTCCAGTCGGCGACGGCTTCGGCGGTGTCGCGGCCATCGACGGCCCGGAGGGTGCCGGCCCAGTTGCCGGTCTGCGGCAGGTCAGCCCGGTATTTCTCAGCCAGCGGCCCGACGGCGGCGCGGCGGAAGCCGGCGCTCGACCACGACGGATCGCGGAGGTGGCTCATCCCCTCGAGGAAGAAGTGCATGCCGATGACGATCCGCAGGAACGCAAGCGCTGCCACGGCGAGGACGGTCGAACGCATTGCGAGCCCTTTGTTCACGCTTTCCAAAAAAAGTCCGATCCGACCGAGCCCCACCCGATCGACCCATCGACCGGGATCTGGGCCGCTTGAGCGACTTTTCCCCCGGTGGGCATTCCACCGCGAAGCGTCGCACGCTGCCGACGGAAGAAACTCCCGAGATTCTCAAAGCCCCCAATTGAACCAAGAAAACCCCTGCCGACAAGGTACCTGCCGGGGAAGCCCCCCCGGCTTCCGGGGCCGAGCCCCGCCTTCGAACGGTCGGAAATGGCCTTTTGGCCCGGGGCCCAGCGTCCCGCTGCTACCGCTGCCCCGCCACAGGGGCCCCACCGCCGTAGGACTCTAGGGAGGCGTTCCCCCCGTCTCTTGCCTATGATTGGGCCACTCTTCTGCTTGGGAGACTTTGCGGTATCGCCGCCGGAAGAACCACCCATGACCACGATCCAAATCACGATTTCCGACGCCCTCGCCAAAGAGGCCGCGGCCGAAGGCTTGTTCGAGACCGGCTCAATCGAAGCGATCCTGCGCGAACGGCTCGCGGCAGCCCGCGTCGCGAAGATGCAAGCGACCCGGCAGCGGCTCCAACTCCAAGCAACCGGAACGCCACCCATGACAGCCGCGGAGATCGAAGCCGAGATCAGCGTGTATCGCGCGGAGCGGCGACGTGCGGCTGGTGCTTGATACGAACACGGCTGTATCCGGCCTCCTCTGGGGCGGAGTCCCAGGGCAATTGATCGACGCGGCAGCGGCCGGCAGGGTGAAGCTCATCGCAAGCCTGCCGCTCTTGGACGAGCTGCATTCCGTGCTTCACCGAAAGAAGTTTGCTGGTCATATGGCCGAGCAGGGCACCGCCGCTGGCGTCTTGTTCGAAGGATATGTGGCACTCGTACAACTCGTCGTCCCGACGGACATCGGCCCTGTCATCCTCGCCGATCCCGATGATGACATGGTGCTCGCGACAGCTGTTGCCGGCGGCGCCGACGCGATCGTCTCAGGCGACGCTCACCTTCTCGCGATCGTCGCATTTCGCGGCATTCCCGTCATCACGTCCGCGGCAGCGGTGAGTCGGCTGGTGGCGTAAAGAGCGGGAAATGGTTGCCAAAAACACGTTCGTGTCGAGGACCCCCCTCACGAGACGGCCTTGAAGATGTCTTCGTCGGTGACAAATCCCTGAGCCTCGGCGAGTGGCATCGTCATCTTCCGGACCGCGGCGATTTGCTCACTGGCGATGTAGCGCCGCAGCGACTCTCGCACCAGTTCGCTCGCGGAACGGTGCGTCCGTCGACTCAGGGCGTCGAGTTGCTGGTTCAGATCCGACGGAAGCCTGACGGTGAGTGTAGTTTCCATGTATCACGATGTAGGACACGGCCGCGTTTGCGGCAAGCCTGCCACATCGAGCAGGAGGGATCAGGCTGCCGCGGAGGAGTCGATCGGCTCGGCGGCCGTCACGTGGAGGAGCGATACCGTGCGGTGGCGGGAGGGGATTCCGCCCCGTTCCCCCAGGCCAATGATGATTTCAGCCCGGGTGAGGAAGGCCATCTCGGGATGCCTGATCTCGTAGGCGTCGCCGCTCGACATCATGATGCGAAACGGCTCAAAGGGCCGGCGTTGCATCCAATCGCGAAGGGCCTCGGCGGTCATCGGGAATCTCCCCGGAAAGATACGGATGTTCACGTATCATGGTCGCTGCCGCGAAGCCGGCTGTCAAGCACCAGCCCCACCCGTGCCGACATCAACGCCCCATCGTCGATCTCCCGCTGTTCTTCTCGGCCGACAACTCGGAGCGTAAGATTCTTACTGGTCGGCGTAAGACTTCCAGGGAAAAGCACGATGAAGATCACTTCCAAGGGCCAAGTAACGATTCCCCAGGAGTTGCGGGAACGCGCCGGACTGATGCCGGGCTGCGAAGTGGAGTTTTCCGAGGGCCGAGACGGTCGTGTCTTCATCAGGAAGCTCACCAGCGGCAGACGGGGCCGCAGCATCGTCGAGAAGCTTCGCGGTCAGGGGAGCGTGAGGATGACCACCGAAGAGATTCTCAATCTCACCCGCGGAAGTTGAAGCCCCTCCGATGGCCGTCTTCATCGATTCCTGCGTGCTCCTCGATATCTTCACGGAGGACCCAACGTGGTTCGAATGGTCGGCTGCCGCCCTCGAGAAGGCGGCTGACGAGGGGGCGCTGGTGATCAATGCGGTCGTCTATGCCGAGATATCGGTGAGGTTTGAGCGGATCGAGGAGTTGGATGTCGCACTCGCTTCGAATGGCTTCGACCTCCGATCGATTCCGCGTGAAGCCGCGTTTCTCGCCGGCAAGATCTTTCTGCAGTACCGGCGTGCCGGGGGGCGGAAAGTCGCTCCCCTCCCCGATTTTCTCATTGGCGCCCATGCAGCTGTCGAGCGATTGCCGCTGCTCACCCGCGACGAGCGCCGCTTTCGGACGAACTTCCCCTCGCTCCACCTGATCAGCCCCCGTGGGCGTTGACGAAGGAGATCGCTCCCGCAGCAGGAGTGCTCAGCATGGGGGGCCATGGACGGTCCGACCGGCGTTCACAGCCCGCCCTTCTCAGGTCACGGTGCCCCTTCGCCCTCGCCGTCGAGGATGTCGCGCAGCCGCATCGCGGCGAGACGGCCGATGACGAGCGGCTCGATGCCGGCCCCGAACGTCAAGACCTTTTCATTGCGCGACTTAAATTCGGTTTCCGCGATCGCGTCGGTGCGCACGAGCAACGACCTCCCCAGGCGGGCAAACAAGCCGGCGGGCAGGTCGACCTCCCACTCCCCCAGCCGTCGCCTGAAGAGGTGAATGCGGCCCGGATTCCGCAGGCAAACGCGGGTGTAGTTTTGCAGCGATTCAATCCAGCAGATGTCGTCGATGGGCACCGCCGCGATCCGCTTCGTATGGCGTATCCGCAAGTGGATCGTGTCGCTGAGCCCTAATCCGCCAGGCCCGGCAGGGCTCGCGATCGGGTCGTCATCATCGTCGTCTTCCCTGGGGCTTGGCTCGCTTGGCTCGCTCGCTGCCGTTGGCTGGAGCCGCTGCAGGTCGGCAACCTTCTTCACCCTCCGCAGCGTCTCGGAGAGCCGCTCCGGGTTGACCGGCTTGACGAGATAGTCAAGCGCGGCCGCCGCGAAGGCCTCCACCGCATATTTCTCATAGGCCGTGACAAACACCACCTGCGTCCCCTCAGGCACGCTCGGCAGCAGATCGAGCCCCATGCCCCCGGGCATCTCCATGTCGAGAAAGATCACGTCCGGAGCGATCGCCTCCAGCGCTTTTCGCGCTGCCGCCACGCTGCCGGCGGTGCCGATGCAGTCGACCCCGCCGCAGTCGGCAAGCAGGCCCCGCATCCGCTCGTTCGCGAGCGGTTCGTCGTCGACAAGCAGGGCGGTGAGCATCGGTGAGGGTCCGGCGTTGTTTGTCTTTGTGGGCAGAGGATCGACCGTCACGCCGGCTCGCCGGCCCGGTCCGCCGCGGCCCTCACGTTCGCAGGCATGCGGATGACGATCCGCACCCAGCCGTCGTCGAGGTCGGGATCGAGTTGAACGTCGACCGTGGCGGTTGCATCGATGAGCAGCTCGAGCCGCCGCCGCAACGAGCGGATGCCCGTCCCGGGCGACCGCGTCGCGTCGGGCGCCACCCACTGGCCGGAGTTGGCCACGACGACTTCGAGCCAGTCGTCTTTGACGCTCGCCCGCACGTTCACTTTCAGCGGCATGCTGCTTGTCTGAGCCCCGTAGTGGAGCGCGTTTTCCAAAAGCGGCTGGATCAGCATCGGTGGCACGAGCACCCGCGGCGCGACCCGGTCGGCGTTGAGGCGGCAGACGAGGTTGTCGCCAAACCGGCGCTGCTGCACCGCCAGATACTTCTCCAGGGCATAGAGCTCCCGGGAGAGCGGCTCGAGCGTGTCGGCTTCGCGGAGAGCGAAGCGCAGATACTCGGAGAGATCCTGCGTCACCTGCTCGACGGCAGCGGGATCGTTTTTACTCGCCACCACGGCGTTGAGGGCATTGAAGAGGAAGTGCGGATTCATCTGCTCCTGCAACTGCCGCAGCTCGTGCTGCCGGGCCAGCGACTCGGCTTGAATAGCCCTGTTTTCCGCCGCGGTCGCCGTGGCCGCCGCCTGAACAAACTGCATCTCCGACTCGTGGATGTCGTCGAGGAGGTCGATCCCCAGATAGATCGCGCACCACATGAGCGTCGCCACGAGCCGCGGGGCGAAGGGGGCAAGCGCCTTCCCGGTCTGCTGGATCATCGGCCCTTCGCGGAGCAGCAACAGAGTGGTCGCCAAGCTCATCGCCATCCCCAACACCGCCACGATCACCAACAGCGTCCAGCGCTGCGAACGAGGCAGGGCCCGCAGGGCCGGCAGTCGAAATAGCGTGTCGATGAGGCTCGTGACCGCAAAGCCGGTCACGACCCGCAGACCGATCGCCCCCCACGGGAGCGGCTCATCGGGGCGCAGCGCCACGGAGAACCCGCAGAGCGTCGCGCCGACCGCCAGCCAGAACAGCACCTGAAACACCCAGACAATCCGCTCCCGCCGCCAGCCCGGGCGACGCCGCCCCCCATCGGCGGCCGTGACGCCAGGCTGCTCGGGGCTCGTGAGGGCGGAGAGGGGCATCGGAAACGTGCGGGAGAGGGCGGGTCGCCAGCGGCTTTCAGTATGGCAAACCGTCGTCGCTTTCCCAGTCCGCACGCCGGCAGCGACTTGCCCGCCGTGCCCGCAACGCCTCCCCGGCTCACCGCCGCCGTCGCTCCCGATGCGGGCTGGCGCACTTCGATCCCCACGGGATGGTGACGCGCCCCAGAGTCAGACGTGCGCACCCCGCCTTGCGCTTTTCGCCATGTTCATTGCGCAATCCGTAGGGGCCAATACCCGATTCGTGCACGGATATCCCATTTCGTCACTTTTTGGGGCCGGCGCCTTGGGGAAAGCGGGGCAGGGGATAGCTTCGCCGTAGCCGGTTGCGAAACCGGTAGAAATCCAGAGATCGCAAAAATCCACAGACCCATGACTCAAAACAAACCCCCGAGGTCAGGCGACATGAACAGGCAATTTTTCGCCAGTAGCTTTAGATCTTTTGCAATGGCTTCTTCTGCAAAACAGCTTGTAGCCGCGACCGTGTTTGCTGCAATGCTTTTTTCGGGCCAATCACTTCGTGCAGGTATTGTTTACAGCAACACAACAAGCGACAACGATCTCGGCACAGGGGATGGGAATAAGGGCAACACTTTTACAACCACAAGCAGCGACTCAACCCTGCAGTCGATTTCTTTGTATTTGCGCAGGGACACCGGGACCGAGGACGATGGTGAAGGACATTCATACGAGGTGACCGCAACCGGCTTTATGAGAATTGATCTTTACCGAGCTACCAACACCGGACCGGGCCCGTATAACTGGGACCCTTCACTCGGCGGACTTTTGGCTAGTAGTGCCGAGATCAACGCAGATACGATAACAAGCTCCCCTAGCTTGTATACATTTACATTCAGCAACACGAGCCTCCTTGCAAACACACGCTACTCATTTATGACGGGCTGGCGTGACGGAAACAACGCTGATTTCATGAAAGTTTACACGAAGTCTTCGACTACCTCTGGATCTCCAACCATTGGCACACAAAACCTGATAATTGATGGTACCGGATATAATGAATCCATTCGAGGCACCGTCGTGACAACGGATTCGGCTGCCGTCCCCGAGATCGACCCGGCCATGGGCGGGAGCGCTCTTTCCCTCGTCGCTGGCGTGCTTGCGATGATCGAGCAGCGGCGTCGGCGGGCCATGCTCGTCGCTTGACGATACTTGACGCTCAAGGCAGCGGTGGCGGAGGGCCCTGACACGCCTCCGCCACCGCTTGCCGGGCCTTGGGTGACGCTCTTCCCCATGGACGCGCGGCGTGGCACTCTGGCCCGCTGGGCCATCGTCTTGCATGCGGCCAGCCGCTCCCCGCCGATCTGAGCCGGCGGCGAGCGTGCTACTCAGGCCCCGATGCGGGGTTGATCCGCGGCCGGCGCGGGGGGGGCACAGCCTCCACGCGAAGGGAGGTGTGTCCTTGGTGTC
>CANGGT010000145.1 GCA_947453375.1 Planctomycetaceae bacterium | reverse complement strand
CGTCATGACTTCCCGGCAGCCACGCCCGCTGGTGACGATCGATGACATCCGCGCCGCCCACGTACGGATCGCTTCGGGGATTGCCCGCACCCCGTGTCCGCCCAGCATCCCGCTCTCGGAGCTGACCGGGTGCCGAATCTGGTGCAAGCTCGATCTCCTCCAGCGGACGGGATCCTTCAAGGAGCGAGGCGCCCGCAACGCCCTGGAGCTTCTTGGCGCCGACGCCCGGTCCCGTGGGGTGATCGCGGCCTCCGCCGGAAATCATGCCCTCGGCCTGGCCTGGCACGGTCGCTTGCTCGACATCCCCGTGACCGTCGTGATGCCCCGATTCGCCCCGCTGGTGAAGGTGGCCACCTGCCGCCGTCTCGGCGCCACGATCATTCTCGAAGGCGAGTCGTTCGAGGATGCGCGGGCGAAGGCGGTCGAACTGGCGGCCCGGGACGGCCTGGAACGAATCCATGGTTTTGACGACCCTCGCGTGATCGCCGGCCAGGGAACGATGGCCCTGGAGGTGCTCGCCGACGTCCCCGATGCCGATGCGATCATCGTTCCCACCGGCGGGGCCGGGCTGCTTGCCGGAGTGGCGATCGCGGCCAAGGCTCTTCGACCGTCGATCTCGATCATCGCCGTGGAGCCAGCCGCCGCCGGCAGCCTCTCGGCCTCGCTCGCGGCAGGCCGCCCCGTGCAGGTCCCGCTGCGGCCGACGCTTGCCGACGGTCTGGCGGTGGGGAAGGTGGGGGACGTGTCGTTCCACCTGGCCGCCCCGTTGGTCGACCGGGTCGTGACCGTCGATGAACAGGCCTTGGCCCTGGCCGTGCTGCGGCTCTCGGAACTGGAGAAGACCGTCGTCGAAGGGGCGGCGGCGGCGGCCCTGGCGGCCACGCTCGGCGACGAACTGGCCGACCTTCGCGGCAAGCGGGTCGTGCTTCTCCTCTGTGGAGGCAACATCGACATGTCGACCCTCGGACGGGTCATCGACCATGGCTTGGCCGTGGATGGTCGCCTGTGGAGGTTCCGGACCCGAATCATGGACCGTCCTGGTGGCATCGCCCGATTGACCGCGACGATAGCCGCCGCCGGAGCAAGCGTTCTCGAGATCGTTCACGACCGCACCTTCTCCGGGGCAGATGTCTTCTCCGTGACCGTCGAGGTGACGGTGCAGACGGCCGACCGGGCCCAGGTAGCCGCGCTCCGCAGACGCCTTCTCGACGACGGCTTCGAGGTTTCGGCCACCTTCGGGGGCTGAGCGTTCCCATTTGACCACCGCTCGGCCGCGTCTCTCTGGGAAAGCTGGAGAAGGAATGACGACCGTGCGGAGGTTTCCGCCCCGTGCGTCCCGGCTGGCTCGCGCCCTCCCTCCAGGCCGATGAGCTTCAGCCGGGAGGCGGCGCCCGCCCCCGCCGAGGAGACCGGGCGATGGTGACGCATTCTGGCCAAGGCTTGAGACGAAAGGCGGCGACCGCAGCTGCCGAGATCGAGCAGGAGAGGGCCCGGCTGCGCGAGGAGCTGCTCCAACGGATCCTCGCCAGGGAGATTCGACGCCAGGCGATGCGGCGAGCGCCGCGCTGAGCCACCGCCGCCAGGGCAGGCCGATGTCGTGGTCGCGAGGGCAGCGGGGAAGGAAACCGATGCGGAGTCTCGCTCGCACGCTCGTGTGGGTGGTGGTGACGCCATGGTGGGTGGCGACGGCCCCGTCCGCATCCGCACAATTCGCGCCGTGGTCGTGGGGGTGGTCGGCGCAGACGCCCGCCAAAGAATCGTTCTCGCCAGATGTCTTCGCCGACTACCTCGGCAGCGGTCAGCCCCCCCACCCGGCCGTGGTGCGGATCATCGCCCCGGAAAACGGGGGCACCTCGATGGGATCGGGCGTCCTCGTCGATGTCAACGCCTCGCAGGGCCTCGTCCTCACCAATTGGCATGTCATCCGTGGGGCGTCATCGGCAGTCCTCGTCCAATTTCCGGACGGCTTCCAGACGGCGGGGACGGTGATTCGCCACGACGAGCCTTGGGATCTCGCGGCGGTCGCGATCTGGCGGCCGCGGGTCGTGCCGATCCCGATCGCGCCGGCGCCGCCGACGATCGGCGAGCCACTCTCGATCGCGGGATATGGCAAGGGTCCGTTTCGATCCGAGGCCGGGCCTTGCACCCAATACCTCGCGCCGGGGAGCGGTTATCCGCTGGAGTTTGTCGAACTTCAGGCCACCGCTCGCCGGGGTGATTCCGGCGGCCCGATCCTCAACGCCCGCGGTGAACTCTCGGGAATCCTCTTCGGTCAGGCCCAGGGGCGCACGATCGGTTCCTGCTCCACCCGCGTGCAAACCTTCCTCGCGAGCGTCGGCTCGAAGGGACTGACCCCCGAGATGGCCGCGTCCCTTCAGGCTTCACTTCCGGTTGCGCAGAACTCCGGCAGGGCAGGGGGGCCCGCGGGCCTGGCGACATCGCCTTCCATCCCGGCTGCCACCACGCTCCCCGCCACATCGACATCGCTCTCCCCAAACGAGCCCGTTCCCCCGACACCGCCCCCCGTCGTTGCAGCGGCGATCAGCATGGCTCCCCGGGGATCGTCCGTTCCACCGGCTCCCCAGCCGGAGTCAGCCAGTGGCGACGCCTCCGCCGTCGGGCCCCCTTCCGAGGCTGCGGGTTTGTCTGCCACAGCGATTCCTCCGGTCACCTCGGCGGTCCAAGTGCCGGCGACGATTCCGCCTCCTCCACCGGCCTGGGGCGAACTCCCCGAGGGGAGGCCTGTTGGCCGGACCTTCGACGAACTTCTCGATGTGCGCACCAACGGCCGGGCACTTCTCGTGGCCACCGGGGGCACTCTTCTCGCGTTTTTCGGCCTCAAAACGGTACTCGGAGGACGGCGTGCCCCCCGCGGCGGGCGACGGCCAACGAGTGCCGATGACGGCTGGGACGACTGAATTGCCGAAACCACGCGTCGGTCCGATACTGGCGGAGTGATGCACAGCAACCTTCCAATCCACGGCCCCAAAGACCTGTCTGGGACGCGGTTAGGGGGTTACCGGTTGCTCCGTCGGCTCGGCAGTGGAGCGATGGCCGACGTCTATCTCGCGGAGCAGGCATCACTCTCGCGGGCGGTCGCGGTGAAAGTCCTCAGACCTGAGACGGCCGCCCGGCCGAACGCCGTCCTCCGATTCACTCAGGAAGCCCGAGCCGCCGCCGCGCTCGTCCACGGCAACATCGTGCAGATCCACGAGGTGGATTGCATCGATGGGCACCATTTCCTCGCCGAAGAATACGTCGCCGGACCGACGCTCCGGACGTGGTTGCAGGAGCGCGGGCCGCTCGACGCGCGTCAGGCCCTCGCCGTGCTGGCGCAGGTGGGCTCGGCTCTCGAGCGGGCGGCGGAGCAGGGGGTGGTTCACCGGGACATCAAGCCGGAAAACCTCCTCGTCACGCCCGCGGGGGAAGTCAAGGTTGCCGACTTCGGCCTGGCGCGGGTCTTGTCGGCCGTGGCAGAAGGGCTGGACCTCACCCAGGAAGGCACGGCGCTCGGCACGCCGCTCTACATGAGCCCGGAGCAGGCCGAGGGAAACGCCGTCGACACGCGCAGCGATCTCTACTCGCTCGGGGCCACGCTCTACCACCTGCTCGCCGGGAAGCCCCCCTTCGGCGGCTCGACGAGCGTGGCGGTGGCCCTCGCGCACCTCAAGGAGGCGCCAGAGGCACTCGAAATCCACCGCGATGACCTTCCTCCGCCCCTGACGGCGATCGTCCTCCGGCTCCTCGCCAAGTCACCGGCCGACCGTTTTCAATCCCCGGGCGACCTGCGTCACGCGGTTGAATCGGCGGAGGAAACGGCGTTTCCTGGATTCCGTCGACAGAAATCCCCCTTGGCTTGGTCGGATGGCAGTGCCGCGCCGGATGGCCGATTCCGCACCGGCGTCGAGGACTTCCGCGAGCGTTCCAGCCATGACGGCACGCGGACGCTCGACCGTCGGGCACGCACGACAACGACCGAGGTGCGCAACGCCACGCTCCGCCTCCAGTCGGCAATGGAACGAGAGCGTTATGAGGTCGAGGCAACGCGTCGAGCGTGGATGAGCGTTGCTGCTGCGGCTGTCGTGGCCCTCGGCGTGGGCTTTATCCTCGGCCGGACTCCCCCGCGACGCAGTCGTCTGTTTCGGCTTCCATCCCGCTGACCGCCCGCGGGCCATCCACACGGGCTCGACACCCATTCGATCGACGGGGCCCTGGCGGGGCGCGGATAAAGCGCGCGGCGCCGGATGCGCCGGTCGACACCCCCGAAACACCCGGGCTTTTTGGGGGGTGTCTCGAGTGAAAAAAATCAGGGGTGACTTTTTCCACCGACAGTTCGAACTCCGCTTTGCCGCCGTCGAGCCCGACCGGGTGGGGAAGCGCCGCCCGCAGCGATCCTGCGGCCTGCCTTCGACGCGATCAAGCTCGAAGCCGGAGTCCGTCGATCCTTCAGGGTGTCGGGTTTTTTCCCGCAAGAAAAGGCTCTTTCCTCTGAGTCCGCGGCTTGACACCCGCGGCGGTGCTGATAAAAGTTCAGATGTGCCACGCCCCCATCGTCTAGTGGCCCAGGACGTCGGGTTCTCAGTCCGAAAACCGGGGTTCGACTCCCCGTGGGGGTATTTGGTTCAGGCACATATCAGCCGTCCAGTCTGCGAGAGCGGATTGGACGGCTGTTATCATTCACGGGCGTCCCTTTTCGCCCGTTCTGCAGCCACTCGGTCCGGTTTTTCCCGAGTTAGTGGCTGCGCCATCGCCGACTCCTTCCATCCCTCTTTTTCGAGGCATCGGCGGCCTTTTTAGGTGTCTGACGGGATCCCGAGACGTCGAAGCTTTGCGTGGGGATACCGGCGCCCACTCGGCCGCGCCCTTCCTCGATTCGGTTCGTGCTCCGTTCCCAAGGCGTTTCTTCGCTTGCCCCCTCCCCAAGCCCGGCCAAGCTCCCCATGTCCAGAAGCTCCAATTGGCTCCCGCCCCTTCCTTTCGGCGATGCCGTGGCCCGTATCAGCAAAGACACCTCCGGCTGCCAGCGGGCCCTGAGTGAGGCGATTCCGTCGCTTCGCTCCTGCGATCCGATTGGGAACGCCGACAACTTCCGGCAGCGGACGATCGCAGTCCGGATCAAGGAGCTCTGCCTCGTCGCTTCAGCCACGTCGGCCATGAGCGCAAAGGCGGAGCGCAACGATCAGACGCTCCTCCTCATTCCCTTCCATGGCGGCACCACGCTCCGCTGCGGATCCACGAGCCTCACCAGCGCCGCCGGCGAATCGGCGATCTTCGTCCGCGGCCGTCACCGAGCCGGTGACACGGTCACCAGAGGACCGCGATCGTCGCTGTGCATCGCCCTCGATATTGCCCGTCTGGCAGGTACCGTCCGCGACATGCTCGGCCTCACCGCTGATGCCGAGCTCCCTTTCGACCTCGACCGCGACAGGATCGTCCCGCTTGTGCACGGCGGAATCTCCTTCGACACCACGATTCGCCGCCTCTGCAACGCCGTGGATGCCCACGTCCGTCAGCCGGCGATCCTCATGATGTTGGGCATCGACGACTCCTTTTACCGCACGATCGCGATGGCTTTGGCCCCTGAGCAACTCCTGCCATCGGCGATCGCAGCAGTCGAATCGGACGATGACGGCCGGAGGATCACTCGGGTCTGCGAGCACATCAAGGCGCATCTCGGCGAACCACTCACCCTGACCCACCTCGAGCAGGTTTTCGGCAGGGGTGCGCGGAGCCTCCAAATGGCATTTCTGAAGCGTGTCGGGGTATCCCCGACACGTTGGATCCGTGACCAGAGGCTCGACCTCGCCCGACAGCGGCTGGAAAACGCCGAGGCCGGTGCTTCCGTGGCGGCGATTGCCACCGGGTGTGGTTTTTCGCGTCTTTCCACCTTCTCGCGCGAATACGCCTCGCGCTTCGGCGAAGCGCCGTCCAAGGTTCTCGAGCGCCGTCGCGCTTGAGCCCCGGTCGGCCTCGGTCCGCCGAGCAATTCGCCTGACGCACGCTGCGCGAGGCAGTCTGCCCGCAGCAGATCGCCACAGTCATGGCTGGATCTGCCGTTCGAAGCGACGCGATCGGCGCGGCGCATTTCGCCTGACGCTGAACGCGTGACGCAGGATTGCGCTTTCTGCATTGCGCAATGCGCTTGGTCAATTGCGCAAAACGACCATCGGCGAGGTGCGTCGTCCTGCCCGTCGGCGCAACGCGGCCGAAGCCAAAACAGGTTTTCTCTCGGGAAAACGTTGTTTTCCCCGATCGGCGGAAAAGCAAATCGTGAGAACCGCGCTCGGGGTGGTTGCGTTCGCTTGCGATTCGGGCATCACTCCTCAGGAAGAGTGAATCAGTCGGTATCTCCTAATCCACAGTCGATTCCTGTTTGAGCTGCGAAGCGTGTCTCTCCTCCTGCGGGGGCGGGGCACACCGCAATTCGCTGCTGGATTGGGCGACGGAGACGAACGGATTTTTTCAGTCTGCGTGGTCACTTAGGCACGAAGCCCCCTTAAGAGTCGACTCATGAAGAGTTCACATCGCTTTCGAGTTGCTGGCCTGATCGCTGCTGGCCTCGCCGTCGTCATGCAACCGGCTGTCAAGGCCGCAGAAGTTGGCTGGTCATCGCGGGCCGCGACGGATTCCCCGGCGGCTACGCTCTGGCTCAACGATGCCACGGGCGCAACCACCTACAGTCAGGGACTGCTTCAACTCAACGGCTCCCGCGACGGCTTGGCGATCACCGGAAGCGGTGGCGCCTCGAACACCGGCGTCCTCGCTTTGTCGGGTCCGACGTCATTGGTCCGCACGGGCGTCACGACCGGAGACCAGTCGCTCAACGTCGGCACGGTCACGAGTTCGGGTGAGTGGCAGATCGACGGGTCGGGGAAACTGGTTGTCAACTCCCAGATCAGCGATCCCCTCGGCGATGTCTCGAAAATCACAAAGACCGGCGTAGGAACCCTCCTGCTCAACAGCGCAAGCACCTACAGCGGCGGGACGACGCTGTCCGAAGGCACCTTGACGGCCGGAGACAACCGCGCGTTCGGCACCGGGGCCCTGACCTTCAATGGCGGCACGTTTGCCTCGGCGGGCTCCGAGGAGGTCACTCGGACCTTCGCCAACAGTGTCATCGTCGGGGGCAACATGACCTTCGGCGACACCGCCAACCCTGGCAGCATCGCCTTCAGCAGCGGCGTCGACCTCCAAGGCGCCGTGCGGACGTTCACCACGAGTTCCAACGTCACCTTCGACGGTGTCGTGGCCAATGGCGGAATCGTCAAGGCGGGTGCTGCGGCGCTCACCATGACCGGCATCAACAGCTACTCGGGTGGCACCACCCTCACCGAGGGCACGCTGTTTGCGGGGAGCAACAGTTCGTTCGGCACCGGTGAGCTGGTCCTGGGTAGCACCACCTCCCCGACGATCTCGTCGGATGGCAGTGGTGCTTCGGCGGCTCGTACGTTCGCCAACGCTGTCACGGTCGCCGGCGACGTGACGTTCGGCGACGGCAAGAACGACGGTGCAATGCTCTTCGCCACATCGGCGAATCTGGGCAACGCCGGCGATAACCGGGCCTTCACGGTGAACGCGAAGACCACGTTTGCCGGTGGCGTTAGTGGCGGGGCTGGCCTGACGAAATTGGGTGACGGTGTGCTCACGCTCTCCGGTAGCAACAGCTACTCCGGCGGGACGACGTTCGCCTCCGGGATGCTCCGTGCCGGAAGCGACAACTCGTTTGGCACCGGAGGCCTGACGTTCGCCGGTGGTTCGATCGGTTCGGCCGACAGCACTTCTCACACGTTTGCCAACGCCATGCTTTTCGCCGGTGATCTGACGATCGGCAACTACGTTGACTCGACCGGGGCCCTGACGTTCACGAGCCAAGTCGATCTCGGCGGAGCCAACCGGAAGATCACGACGAAGTCGAATGCGACGTTCGCCGGTCCCATCAGCAATGGTGGCATCACCAAGGACGGTCTCGGCTCGTTGCTCCTCACCGGAACGAACACCTACCAGGGGGGCACGACGCTCTCGGAAGGCTCCCTGTTTGCCGCCAACGACTTTGCCTTCGGCACCGGAGTCCTCGGCCTCAACGGCGGCATCATCGGGTCCAACGGCGGCAACCGTACGTTCAGCAACTTCATCTCGATGGCGGCTGGCACGGTGCAGTTCGGCGACGCCAATCACCTTGGTGCCCTGACGTTCCTTGGCGACACCTCGCTCGCCGCTGGTCGTCATGCCTTCAACACCGTCGCCAACACGACCTTCGCCGGTGTCATCGACGGTCAGGGGGCGAGCCTCATCAAGCAGGGAGAAGGGATTCTCACCCTCACGAACGTCAACTCTTACGACGGTGGTACGGAGCTTCAGGCGGGAACGGTTCGCCTTGCCAACGATTACTCGATCGGTGGCGGCACGATCACCTTCAGCGGCGGAACCTTGGCCTCTGCGAGCAATGAAACCCGCGCCATCACCAACAACCTCCTCTTCAACGGGAATGCGACGATCGGGGACGGGTCCAACAGCGGATCCTTCCTCTTCCTTGGCAGCAGCAACAACCTTGGCAATGCCACGCGGACGATCACCACGAACGTGGCGACCACGTTCACTCAGGGTCTGACGGGATCCGGGGGTCTGATCAAGACCGGAAACGAGTCGCTCACGCTCCGCGGAGCAAGCACGTTCGGCGGCGACACCTCGATCCAGGCGGGCAAACTCGTTCTCGACGGTTCATTGGCTTCGAGGAACGTCACCGTGGGCAGCGGGGCTGTCCTCGGCGGGCACGGCCGCTTCGAGGGAATCGTCTCCGGTGCGGGAAGCGTTGACCCGGGCAACAGCCCCGGCATTCTCACCGTCGGCCAGGTCGACCCAAGATCCGCCGGAAACACGACGTTCAACTTCGAGTTCACGCAGACCGGTGCGCCGAACTGGAGCAACGCCGCGGCGTCCGGCAACGACGTTCTGCGAATTACCAACACTTCCAACCCGTTTCTTGCGTCCCTCGGCGGCGACAACACCGTCAACCTGTATTTCGATCCCAGCGTGACGGCCAGCTTCACGACCTCGGCTTTTACAACGCTGCAGGGTGGCTTCTTCACCGACAAGAGCGATTCCAACAGTCTTGCCTCGGCCATCGCCGGAGCGAACTTCCAATACTTCTTCGAAGATGCCCGCGGCTCTGTGATCTACAACAGCCAGCATTACTTCACGCAGGCCGAGGCCCGAGCCAACGGCCTTCTTCCCAACTACGGGCAGAGCTTCTTCGTCCGCAGCACCCGCGTGGCGCTTGCCAACTTCGAAGGCACCTTGGTTCCCGGTGGTTTCGTGATGCAGGTGGTTTCGAAGATGTCGCCGCAACTGGTCGTGGTGCCCGAACCGTCGACCTGGGCGATGACGGCGATGGCCCTCGGTGCTGCGGGTTTCGCCAACCGGCGACGAGTTTTCAAGGCCTTCTCCCGGATTCGGAAGGCGAAGTCCGTCTGACCGTTCAATCCCGTTCCGTTTCCGCGACCCGATTCACATACAGCCGACAACACCCCAAGTTCGGAAGGAAAGCGACCATGATGGTCTTCTTCGACGTTGAGGCCTCCGTTGATCGGGGATCGATGCGTAGCCGTCAGGCTTCGCCGATTTCGCGACTCGCCTGCGTGCCCGGGAATCTCTCGTCGCTCGTGCTCTCGGACGACCCTTCGGTGAGCCGACGTCTCGAGGCCGCCACGGAACTGGCCGGTTGGTCGATCTGTGACGTTCCGCTCGATAGCTACGATTTCGATGCGGTCGTCAATCGCGACTACCAACTCGTGATCGTCGACTTGGTGCATCCGCTCGGCGGCGATCTCGGGCTGTCCCAGCGAGCCGTGGAACTGATCGCCAGCCGTCCGGAGACCCTTTTGGTCGTTTGTGGTGATGAGGATTCGATCGAGCATGAGGTTTGGGCCCGTTGCCACGGTGCCTTCTGCCATCTCTCCGGCAGTGTTTCCGGCGATGCCCTCGTCTCGCTCTTCAACAAGGCCCGGGCGGCCGCCGATCGGCACACCTCCCGCGCCGTCCGCTGCGGCGTCTGATCGCCCCCCCACTCCGGCGAGCGTTGCCTCGCATTCTCTCCCGAGGCGGCCGAGGTCCTGTCGCGACTGCGAGCCGATTTGACCTTCGACGGGCTGGCGCGGCCGCCCGAGACGGCCAGGGCCTTGTAGCTTCCGGGGCTCGCTCGAACTCGACAGCGTTACGACGCTCTCGGAAAAGGTAGCGCAGAGCCTGACGCGGCACGGTGGCCGACTCCCGCTGCGGGGACTGAAAGACTTTCTCGGAGAACGCCGTGGAGTCGTTGCGGCGGAATCCGAAAATCGTGCCCCACAACTGGTTCTGTTGAGGGGGAGGGTTCAGCCCTCAGCGGGCTCCGCGACGAGCTTCTCGACGTCGACCAGCCGTTTCTGATCCGTCGGGGAGAGCCACTGATCCGCCAGGCCCAGCGACCGGGCCCGCTCGAGGGCGGCTCGAGCCTCGGTGACCTGGCCGTTGGCCGCCTCGACGACCGCAAGATGGAGATATCGAAGGGCCGT
>CANGGT010000144.1 GCA_947453375.1 Planctomycetaceae bacterium | reverse complement strand
GCGGCGCTGGCCGTCGATCCGCTCAACGATGCCTTCTGGCGGTTCGACATGCGGCGGCTCACGGCCGAGGAGATCCGCGATTCGATCCATGTCGCAAGCGCCGCCTTCAATCCCAAGATGGGAGGCCCCGGGGTGACGGTCGACATCCCCAAGGAGATCCTCGCGGGCCAGTCGCAGCCGGGGAGCGGCTGGGGGAAGGTGTCGGAGGAGGAGCAGGCGCGGCGCTCTGTCTATATCAAGGTGAAGCGATCGCTCCTCACGCCGATCCTCGCCGACTTCGACATGGCCGACACCGATTCCGCCTGCCCGGTGCGCTTCGTGACGACGCAGCCGACGCAGGCCCTGGGGATGATGAACGGGGAGTTCCTCCAGAAGCAGGCGAAGGTGCTGGCCGCGCGGGTGAAGCGCGAGGCGGGGGGCCGCGATGCCAATGACGTCGCCGCCGAGATCCGCCGCGCCTACCGGGTGGCCCTCGTCCGCGATGCCACCGACGACGAGGTGGCCCGCGGCGTGGCGCTCATCGACACCCTCGAGGACACCGACGGCGTCGGCCCGGGCCGCGCCCTCGAGCTCTTCTGTCTCATGCTCCTTAATACGAACGAATTCGCCTACCTCGACTGACTGGGGATAAAGCCCATGACGCAGCACCACGATTCCCGCGCCGGCTTCTGCCGTCGCACGCGCCGCGAGTTCTTCTGGGAAGCAGGGGCGTCGTTTACCGGGCTTGCCCTCTCGGGGCTCCTCGACGGCGGCTTCTTCGCCGGGCAGACCCGGGCCGCCGACGGCATCCAGGCCTGGGCCAATCCGCTGGCCGCGAAGATTCCCCACTTCGCCCCCAAGGCGAAGAGCGTGATCTTCCTCTTCATGTATGGCGGCCCGAGCCATGTCGACACCTTCGACTACAAGCCGAAGCTCTACGATCTCGACGGCCAGACGATCGAGGTGAAGACGAAGGGACGCGGTGGCGAGAAGAGCCAGGGAAGGGTCGTGGGGCCGAAGTGGAAGTTCGCCCCCCACGGGCAGTGTGGGAAGCAGGTCTCGACCCTCTTTCCACATCTCTCGAAGCATGTCGACGATATCGCCTTCCTCCATTCGATGACGGCCGATTCGCCGATCCATGGCTCGGCGATGCTCCAGATGAACTCCGGCAAAATCCAGTCCGGGTCTCCCTGTCTCGGATCGTGGGTCAACTACGGGCTGGGAAGCGTCAACGAGAATCTCCCCGGCTTCGTCGTCATGCTCGACCCCACCGGCGGGCCGATCTCCGGCGCCAAGAACTGGTCGAGCGGCTACATGCCGGCGACCTATCAGGGCACGCTGCTCCGCTCGAAGGGAGCGCCGATCCTCGACCTCGCCCCCCCGGACGACATGTCGCTCGAAAGCCAGCGGGCGCTCCTCGACGCCCTCCGCACCGAAAACAGCGCCCATCTGCTTTCGCGCGGCGACAACTCGGAGCTTGCCGCCCGGATCGCCTCCTACGAGCTCGCCTGGAAGATGCAGGAGCATGCCCCGGAGGCGGTCGACCTCGCCCGAGAGACGGCAGAGACGCAGGCTCTCTACGGCCTCGACAATCCCCGCACCGCCGACTTTGGCCGCCGCTGCCTCCTCGCCCGGCGGCTCGTCGAGCGTGGCGTGCGCTTCGTGCAGCTCTATTCCGGCGGGGCCCACAACGACGACAACTGGGATGCCCACGGGGATCTCGAGAAGAACCACAACTTCCACGCCGGCAACACCGATCAACCGATCGCGGCGCTCCTCGAGGATCTCAAGCGCTCCGGGCTCCTCGACAGCACGCTCGTAGTCTGGGGAGGGGAGTTCGGCCGGCAGCCGACGGCCGAATATGCGGAGGGGACCGGCCGCGATCACAACGCCTACGGCTTCACGATGTGGATGGCTGGTGGTGGCATCAAGGGGGGGGTGAGCGTGGGGGAGACCGACGAGCTCGGGTCGGCGGCGATCGCGCCCGAGCACGACGGCCGCACCGGCTTCCACGTGAAGAGCCTCCACGCCACCGTGCTCCACTGCCTCGGCATCGATCCCAACCGGCTCTCCTACTTCTTCGGCGGCCTCGATCAGAAGCTCGTCGGCGTCGAGCATGTCGAACCGATCCGCGAGATCCTGGCATAGCGAGGGCGAAGCGACCTCCGCTCCGCGTCGACCATGCCGAGAGTTATCGGAGATGCTCCGAGAGGAGTCCGGTGGCGTTCCAAGCGACCCACCAAGGTCCACGGAGCCAAATCCGCGCGCGTAGCCGGCGATAGCTCGCCGCGTCGAAATTGCACACGAAGTCGCACACCGCGCGGGGAGCCCGGCGGGCGCATTGTCCCGATCCCCTCATGCGTGCTGGCGGTGGAGAGATATCGAGGCCGGTCAGGTCACGCACGGCCTTGATTTCCTCTGCGTGCCGGTCAGCTACCGCGGCTGCGATCTCAGGATTGAGGATAGGGAGTTTTGTCGGATGTTCGCGCTGGGCAACCATGACACGAATGAAAAGATTCGTTGCCGCGTTGATTCGATCGTCGGACCGAGGAAACAACAGGCAGCGGAAATCCTGGAGCAGCTGCATCTCCTCGGGCGACAGGCTTTCGTTGATTGTCTCCCGTGGAGCCGCCAAGCGTGCGGCATCGATGGCGAAGAAGCGGCTTAGGCTGGCAAAGAAGCCGCTCTCCACGCCGATTCCTGGCGCGGCGAGACGGGCGAAAGCTTCGAACTCGCAGGAGAAATGTTTCTGCCACGCGGAAATCCGCCGCGCGTACGGCATGAAGAAGTTGTCGGGTTGGGGGAGCCGCGAAGATCCCTTGAGAACCTGCTGTGCGTAGGACATGAAATAGGTGACCGGGTCGCGAAGAATGCCGAAGATCAGCACCTCGTCGATCCGCGCTTGCCGCAAGTTCGCCTTGAACTCCGAAATTTCTGCCGGTTCCAGGCTGAAGAAGTACTCGGTGCTCAGGACCGACCGCTCGGAGCGTCGAATGGCCTCGAGGACCCGGATGCGATACGACCGGAGATCGGGGCTGCGCCGCAAGGCCTCACGCGGACGGAGTGCTCGCGGGAATCTTTCATCAGCCGGATCGATGTACGACGCCGCGAGCATGCCGTGTTGCGAGGAGTGAGGCAGCGGATGGACGATCCCGAGTTCCCGGAGTCTCTTCTCGTTGTTTACCAGGGCGCCCTGAATGGAAGAACTCCCGCTCTTCCCCATTCCGATATGGATGAAACATCGGGTCAAGCAAAGATCGCTCCAGGCAGGATCACGAGTCGTCGATTCGTTTCGTCGATGCGGCGTTCTTCATGGCCCTGGAGCACAAGCCGACCGTTAAGGATTCCCCCGATTCTCCTGGGAGACGGTCAGGACGTACGCGCTCTGGCCATCCGTTTCCCTGCCGTACTCGTACGAATGGACCACGCAGTTGTGGGAGCGAAGCATATCCTCGAAATGCGTTCGTTCGTAGCGAACGCAGTGCAGCGGGCCCCTCCAACGCATGGCACCCTCCTCGGGATTCACGGTCACGGGGGGAACGTTCTCTTCCACGAACGCCGTGAGAAAGACTTTGCCGTTGGGCGCGAGGAGTCGGCGGAATTCACCCACGTACCGTTCGGTCTCCTCCCACTTCATGTGCGAGAACACCGAATAGAGATAGACAATGTCGAAGGAGGCGTCGTCGAACGGAAATCGAAAATCGTCATTCAGGACATCCCCCGCGGGATTGTAGCGAGCGTTGCAGACATTCAGGTGCGTGAAGCGGAATCGAGGGTGCGACGGGGTGAGGTATCTGGTGCACCACCGGACCGATCGCTGAGTCGCGTCAACGCCCTCGTATCGTCGCACGTCCCCCAGTCTGCGAATTATTCCGATCGGCAGTCGTCCGACCCCGCATCCGATGTCGAGGATTCTGCTTGCGCGAGAGCAATCCAGGAATCGCTGGAGCCGATCAGCCTCGGCTTCCCCGGACGCGAGGAACCGCCGGTCGTCCTGGAAGTGTCGGCCGCCGGTGCGCATCCACCGGGCCGGCAGCACGCTCCCGTCATGGATCACATGGTCCGAACGCAGGCGGGCGTAGAGTTCACCGATCGTGCGAATGATTTTCGCCATTCGAGTGGTTCCGGGGAAGGAATCTCCGGTGGCGGGAGATGTCGCTGCGTCGCGCGTGCGGGCGAGATTCTCTCTGAGGTGAGCCAGCTCTCTAGAATATCCCACCGCATCGTGACCACCCGAGTGGTGATGGACGCGAACAGCAGGATTCCCGCCGCAGTCCGCGGCGGGACGGGCTCGATGGCCGCCGGGTAGGCTCATTCTGGTCAGGTTCCCACTGCTGCGGCGTCGTGCTGCCCGAGGATCCCCCTGCCTGACAGCCAGTCACCCCGGATCATGCGAGTCGCCATCATGAGCATCTGCCCGCGTGCGATCACGGGAATCGTCGTCATCCTGGCAGCGTGTCTTTCTGCCGCAGCGACGGTGATCGCCGCCGAGCCCACCTTTGCCGAGCAGGTCGCGGCGGTCCGCGCCGGGACGGCGTCGCGGATCCGCGTCGCCGATCGGGCGCTCACCGAAGAAGAGTGGGAGGAGATCGCTGGCCTCGAGGCGCTTTCGCACCTCGATCTCCAGGAGGGGGTGGCGGACGATGCGAAAGCGGTTCTCCTGTCACGGTTGCCGCGGCTCGAGCGGCTCGTGCTTCGGGAATCGCCCCTTGGCGACGACGGCTTCAAGCACCTTGCCGCCTGTCACACCCTCCGCGACGTCAACATCCCGCAGGCGCGGTGTACGCTCGTGGGCCTTGCGGCGCTCGCCGAACTTCCCCGACTTAAGAACCTGCGGCTGGGAAGCCCGGCGCTCTGCCCCGAGGGAAAGGGGGGTGCTGAACTGGGAATGACGCTCCTCCAGTTCCCTGCCCTCCGCTCGCTCCACCTCATCGACATCGCCGTCGGCGACGCGGGGCTCGAGGGAATCGCCCGCTACGACGGCCTTTGGAATCTCTACCTCGACGGTGCCGGGATCTCCGACGAGGCATGGGAGCGGTATTTCGCCCTCCACCCGGAGGTCCACGTCCACGTCGACCAGGCCCACCACGACCGCGACCCGAACCGGCACGAGTGACGCCCCGGCGGGGCGAACCAAGGGCGAGGGGGCGGGGCGGTGGTAGAATGACCCCGGCTCCAGAGGAATGCGCCATGCAAAGCGTCTTGTCAGCCAAAGCGTTACTCAACGATTTGAAGGAGCGGTTAGCCACCACCTATGGCGACAGACTCGATGTCGTGGTGCTCTTCGGATCCGAGGCGCGGGGCGACGCTCGGGCGGACAGCGACATTGACCTGCTCGTTGTGCTCTGCGGCCCGATCGATGACTACGGCATCGAACTCGAACGCAGTCTTGCCGCGGTCTACCCGGTGGCGCTCCGTGTCGGACGTCGTGTGAGTGTGAAACTGCTGGATCGCCGGGAATACGACCAGGGTGATTCCCCACTCGTGCGCGAGATTCGTCGGACGGGCGTGGCTGCATGAAGGAGTTCGTCCGCAGCCAGTGGAGAAGAGCCGAGAGATCGCTGGCGTCCGCGGCGGCGCTCGTCGCCGTCGATCCCGATTCCGCCGCGTCGCGGGCGTACTACGCCGCTTTTCACGCCGTCACGGCGGTGATGGCTGCCCGGGGCGCGTCGTTCACGAAGCAAACGGCGGTCCGTGCCGCCCTCCATCGCGATCTCATACAGGCGGGGATCCTCCCGACAGAATCCGGCCGGGACTACGATTTTCTCCTCGATCTCCGGGAAACGGCTGATTACGGCGGTGTCGCCGAAGCATCTCCCGCCAGTGCCGCTCGGGCGATCGAGAAGGCTTCGGCCATCCTGAAGTCGATCCGACCCCTCCTCTCCGATTTGGATGGCGAGACGGACCGCGAGGTCGGCCCCTGATCTGATTCTCGGGCAAGCCGGGGGTGTCGGAGGCCGGGGCGGGCGGGTATTTTCATGGGCCGGGACGGGGCTCGTGCGAGCCGACAGCCGCGCCCGGCCAGTCCCGCGCCGTCCCCCGACACCGTCCCGGAGCCGTCGATGACCTTCCGCCCCGTTCACTGCCTCGCTGCCCCGCTCCTCACTGTTGTTGCGGTCGTCGCCGCTGGCTTGTCTTCGACTCCCGCCCGCGCCGGCGTCCCGGCCGGTGGCGCCATGGTGCAGGCGGCCAACGTCTGGCTCGCCACGCTCGCCCCCGAACAGAAGGCCCGGGCGCTCAAGCCCTGGGAGGATGCCGGCCGCGTCGGCTGGCACTTCATCCCCAAGTTCGAGCGGAAGGGGCTCCCGCTCCGCGAGATGGTGCCGTCGCAGCAGCAGGGGGCGTTCGATCTCCTTCGCGCCGCCGTCTCCCAGGCCGGCTACGACAAGTCGCGGTCGATCATGCAACTCGACGAGATGCTCCGCCTCCAGGAAGGCTCGAACGCCAAGAACATCCGCGACGCCGAACGCTACTTCTTCACGATCTTCGGCACCCCGGCCGAGAAGGGAACCTGGGGCCTGTCCGTCGAAGGGCATCACCTCTCGCTCAACTTCGTCGTCCGCGACGGCCAGGTCGTCGACAGCACGCCGCAGTTCTTCGGGGCCAATCCCGCCGAGGTCCGCGCCCGGTTCGCCGGTCTTCCCGAGCCGGGCTTCCGCGTCCTCGGCGCCGAGGAACAACTCGCCTTCGATCTCGTTCGCTCCCTCGATGCCGCGCAAAAGGCGAAGGGGATCATCGCCCCCGAGTGCCCCAAGGACATCCGTGCCGCCGGCGAGACGCAGTCGCCGAAGGAGCCGGCCAAGGGGATCCCCGCCGCGGAGCTCAAGCCGGAGCAGCAGGCCCTCCTCCGCCGGATCATCGAGACGTACTGCGCCGCGATGGCCGACGAGGTTGCCAAGGAACGCCTCATGCTCATCGAGAAGGCCGACGGCGGCTGGAACGCGATCCACTTCGCGTGGGCCGGCGCCACCGAGCCGGGCATCGGCCACTACTACCTCGTCGAAGGCCCGTCGTTCGTGATCGAGTTTTGCAACGTCCAGCCCGACGCCGAGGGGAATCCCGCCAACCACATCCACTGCGTGTGGCGCGACCGGACCGGCGACTTCGATTTGCCGGCAAATCCCTGATTCGGTGTCCTCGTCCGGAGCGTGAGACGGCCATGCGACCGCTTGCCACGTTCGTTGCGATCGTCGTGTCGACCGTGTTTTTAGCCACCGTTTCGGCGCAGGTGCCGGCGGTTGTTCGGGGCGGCCGCCCGTCGGCTCGCGTCGTCGATGAGACAGGCACGCTCACCGCCGCCGATTCCGCGGAGATCGAACGGCTCGCCCGGTCGATTCAGGAGACGACAAAGGCCGACATGATGGTCGTCGTCATCCCGACCACGGCCGGTGAGCCCCACCGCCGCTTCGCCACCGATCTCTTCAATCGCTGGCAACTCGGCGATGGAGCCCGCAACGACGGCCTCCTGCTCTTCGTCGCCCTCGCCGACCGCCGCTCCGAGATCATCCTTGGCGACGGCCTCGATTCTCCCGGCCAGCGCTCTGCCAGCCAGCGGATCATGGATCAGGTGATGGTGCCCCACTTTCGCGCCGGTCGCCCCGGCCGGGCCATCCTCGATGGCGCCACGCGCGCCGTCACGGACATCGTCGGCGTCTCGGCCGAGCAGCCCGGCGCCGACGACATGGCGCCTGTGCCGGCGTCCACCTCGGCCTCGCTTGTCGAGAAGCGTCTCGAGCCGATTCTCGAGCCGCTTGTCGAGACATCCTCACCGGCCACTCCGACTCCTGTCCCGACCACGGATGTCCTCCGCCCCGAGCCGATCGCCCCGGCCCAGCCTTGGATCCCTCCCACTCGATTCCAACGCGAGCCGGAGACGACGAGCGATCCGGTGGGAATGATGATCCTCCTCGGCGGCGGGGCCGCCGCCGGCGCCGGTGGCATCGCGGCGGTTCGTTCGCTTTACCGCTACCGCCGCCGGGGCTGCCCGCATTGCGGCACCGCGATGATCCTCCTTGCCGAAGGGGAAGACGACGCCCGACTCGAACGCGGCGAACGGCTCGAGGAGAACCTCGGGAGCGTCGACTACGACGTCTGGACCTGCCCGGTCTGCCCCGGGGTGGAGAAAGTGCGGTGGGGAGCCCTGTTCACCCGCTATGCCAAATGCCCACGCTGCCAGTCGGTCACGAAGTCGCAGACGATCTCCCGCCTCCGCGCTCCGACGCAGGTCAGAGAAGGCCTCGAACGGATCGACGAACGCTGCCTCCACTGCGGCTGGGAGAAGACCAGCGAACGGACCATTCCCCGACTTCCCGAGCCGACCCGCTCCTCGGTCGATTGGTCGAGCGGATCGAGTTCCGGTGGCTTCTCTTCATCGAGCGGCAGTTCCGGTGGCCACTCCTCCGGTGGCGGTGCCAGCGGCTCCTGGTGATCTCGAGCTTCCTGCGGTGTGCACGCCGCAGCGTGTCGGCCTCGTTGCGGCCGACGACGGGGGGGAGAGTCGTCTTGGGTCGGGGGCCTGCATCTGGCGTCGGTCCGGGGGAGTCACCCACACTGGTACATTGTCGGCGACGGGGCCGCGGGTCGACCGTGGCGCCGAAGGCCTTCCCGGGGACTCGCTGCCATGACGCCGTTTCGCAGGTGCCTGTTCGGTCTCGCCGCGGTCGCGCTCGCCGGTGCGATCGGCCCCGTGGCCGCCTCCGAGTTCCGGTTACCCTCCGGGACGATCACCGTTCCCGATGGCTACACGATCGACATTGCCGCGGCGCCGCCGCTCGTCGAACGCCCGGTCACGATCGACTTCGACGAGCGTGGCCGGCTCTACGTCACCGAGTCGAGCGGCACGAACATCCCCGTCGCCGAGCAGGTGAAGAACCCCACCCACCGTGTCCTCCGGTTGGAGGATTCCGACGGCGACGGCACGTTCGACCGTCGGACGGTCTATGCCGAGGGGTTGATGATGCCGGAAGGGTCGCTGTGGTACCGCGGCTCGCTCTACGTCACCGCGCCGCCGGAGATCTGGAAGTTCACCGATGCCGACGACGACGGGGTCGCCGAATCGCGCGAGGTGTGGTTCGACGCCAAGACCCTCACTGGCTGTGCCAACGATCTCCACGGCCCCTACCTCGGCCGCGACGGCCGCATCTATTGGTGCAAGGGAGCGTTTGCCGAGCAGACCTACGATCTCCCCGGCCGCCCGGGGTGGAAGACCCGTGCCAGCCACATCTTCCGGGCCCGTGACGATGCCAGTGGCATCGAGCCGGTGCTCACCGGCGGCATGGACAACCCCGTCGACGTCGTCTTCACGCCGGAAGGGGAGCGGATCATGTCGTGCACGTTCCTCGTCCATCCCGGCGGTGGCGAACGCGACGGCTTGATCCACGCCCTCTACGGCGGCGTCTATGGGAAGGACCATGGCGTCCTCGACGGCCATGCCCGTACCGGCCCCCTCCTGCCGGCGCTTGCCAACCTCGGCCCTGCTGCTCCTTGTGGCCTCCATCGTCACTCCGGCTTCGGCCACGGGGAGGCGCTTGCCGGCAATCTGCTGACGACGTCGTTCAACCTGCGGACGGTGTTTCGCACCGAGCTCGCCCCGGCCGGCGCCACGTTCACGACGACCGACACGCCGTTTCTCCAGGCCGACTCGGTCGACTTTCATCCCACGGATGTCATCGAGGATGCCGACGGCTCGCTCCTCGTCGTCGATACCGGGGGTTGGTACAAGCTCTGCTGTCCGACGTCGCAGCTCGAGAAGCCGGCCGTTCTCGGTGCGATCTATCGGGTGCGGCGCCATGGCACGAAACCGATCGCCGATCCGCGTGGTCTGGCTCTCGATTGGAAGGAGATGACGCCCGCTGGCCTCGCCACGCTGCTGGCCGACCCGCGCCCCGCCGTCGTCGCCCGGGCCACCGATGCCTTGGCACGGATCGGTGCCGCCGCGGTGCCCGACGTCCGCGCGGTCCTCGTCGCCGGATCCCCGCCGGCGGTCCGTCAGCAGGCGGTCTGGACGCTTGCGCGGATCGACAGCGACGCCGCCCGACAGGCTGTGCAGCAGGGGCTCCGCGACGGCGATGCCGGCGTCCGGCAGGCGGCCTGCCATGCCGCCGGCCTCCATCGCGACGCGACCGCCCTCGAGGCCCTGGGGAGGATCGTGCGTTGGGACGATCCGGCCGTCTCCCGCGCGGCGGCCGAGGCCCTCGGGCGCCTCGGCCGACCGGAGGCCACCTCGAGGCTCCTCGGGGCGGCGTTGCGGGCCGACGTGGCAGGCGACCGAGCGCTCGACCACTCGATCCTCTACGCCCTCATCGAGACCGCCGCGCCGGTGCCGCTCCGCGAGGCCCTCGCCACGGGCCACCCGGAGGCGCGGCGCGCGGCGCTGGTCGCCCTCGACCAAATGGCCGATCGGCTTCCGGAGCCGGTGCTGTCGCAACAGGATGTCATCCCGCTGTGCGCCGACGGTGACAAGAGCGTCCGCGAGGCGGCCTGGTGGGTCGCGGCCCACCATCCCGACTGGTCAGCGGCGCTCGCGGATCAGGTGCCGGCGCTCCTCCGGCAGATGACGACGGCGGACGCCGCAGACCGGGCGGCGATCGCGGCGGTCCTCGCGCCGCTGGCCGCCAATCCGGCCGTGGCCGGGGCTGTT
>CANGGT010000143.1 GCA_947453375.1 Planctomycetaceae bacterium | reverse complement strand
CTTCGAGCAGGGCTTCTCGCAGTAGATGTCCTTCCCGGCCTTCGCCGCATAGACGCTCGCGGTGGTGTGCCAGTTGGGGCCGGTGGCGATGAGGACGGCGTCGATGTCGCTGCGGTCGAGGAGCTCGCGGAAGTCCTGGTACATCGCGCAGGAGTCGTTGCCGTACTTCTCGTCGGCCATCTTCTTGATGCCGACGCGCCGGTTCTCCTTGACGTCGCAGATCGCCGTGAACTGGACGTCGTTTTGCTCGAGGAAGCAGCCGAGATCGTAGGTGCCGCGGTTGCCGATGCCGATGCCACCGAGGACGACGCGCTCGCTCGGCGGGATCGTGCCGTCGAGGCCGAGGGCCGAGCCGGGGATCACGGTGGGGGCGATCGCGGCGGCCGACAGCGAGAGGCCGGTCTTGAGGAAGCGGCGGCGCGAGGCGGACCTGGCCATACGGATGACTCCTGGTGATGTCGTGGTGGTGCGCCGGCGTTTGAGACACGCCGACCGGAAGACCCCCTGGCGGTCGAGGAAAGGCCCCGGCCGCGGCCGACCACTATAGCAGGCCGTGGAGCGTCGAGGTCGGGCGTGTCCCGGGCTCGCAACGTCTGTGGGGGCTTCGGGGTGGCCCATGCCCCCTCGCCGGACGTTCGCTCCGGCCTTCCAGGCCTCTGCTCACTCGGAGCCGCCTGCGCTCCGCCATCCATGGCTTCGCTTGCCGGCTACGCCGCTCGAGGGCACGGGCCACCCCTCGCTGAAGTGCCGCTTGGCGGGGCATGCCGATCGGCAGGCGCGGCGAATGGCCTTCGCTCACGGTATCGACCGACCTTTGCGGGAGCTGGGGGCGTTCAGCAGATGTCGAGAACCGTGCCGTCGGAGAGTTGCATCGGCCGGTCGAGGCGGTCGCGGAGTTCGGTCTTCGGTGAAATGCCGAGCCGGTCGTAGACGGTGGCGAGGACATCGCCCGGCGTCACCGGCCGGTCGGCGGGTTCGGCCCCCTTGGAGTCGCTGGCGCCGTAGATGACGCCGCCACGGACGCCGCCACCGGCGAGGACGGTGGAATAGACGTTGGGCCAGTGGTCGCGACCGGCGTCCTTGTTGATGCCCGGCGTGCGGCCGAACTCGCCAGTGTTGACGACGAGCGTCCGCTCGAGGAGGCCGCGGTCGGCGAGATCGGCGACGAGGGCGGCGAAGGCCCGGTCCATCGGAGGGACGATCTGCTGGTAGCGGCCGACGAGCCCGCCGTGGGTGTCCCACTCCTGATTGAAGGCGTTGTAGGCGACGAACTGCACGCCCACCTCGACGAGCCTCCGCGCCAGGAGGAGCGACTGGCCGAACTTCGTCCGGCCGTAGGCCTCGCGGACCTGCGCCGGCTCCTCCGAGAGATCGAGCGCGCGGCGGAAGCGGCCGTCGGTGACGAGGTCGTAGGCGCTCTGCTGGAGCCGGTCGTATTGCTGACGCGTGTCCTTCTCCAACAGCCTGGCGACGCCGTCGAGGCGGCGGTTGAGCTCGAGGCGGTTGCCGAGCCGGTCGTTGGTCATCCCCTCCGGCGGCGTGAGGGCGAGCGGCTTGTAGCCGGTCGAGTTCGGATCCCCTTCGATGATGAAGGGATCGTGGACCGCCCCGAGGAATCCGCCGTACTGCCCCGGCATCCGGTTGGAGGGGCCGGGGATGCTCAGCCAGTTGGGGAGCGACACGCTCCGCGGCACGCCAGGGGGCGAGGTTTGCAGCGCGTTGAGGACGGCGCCGGGGCCGGGGAAGTCGTCGGAGTGGGCCTCGCGATCCTGATCACGCTGGTTGTTCGACCCGGTCAGCGTGACATAGGTGCCGGCGATGTGGTTGGAAAACTTGTGCGTCATCGAGCGGATGACGCAGAGCTTGTCGGCCACCGTCGCCGACCGCTCCATGAGCTCGCCGAACTCGATCCCGGGGGCGGCCGTGGCGATCGGCCGGAAGGGGCCGCGGATCTCGGCGACCGCGCGCGGCTTCGGGTCCCACAGATCGATGTGGCTCGCGCCCCCTTGGAGGAGGATGAAGATGCACTGCCGCTGCCAGCCGTCGGCCGGAGGGGCCGCGGTGGCCGCCGTGGCGACGCGCCGGCCGAACGCATCGCCGCCGGCGCAGCCGAGGATCGAGAGCGCTCCGACCCGGAGGAGCTCGCGGCGGCCGACGGCGGCGGTGGGAAGCTGAATGGGGGGCACGGAGCGGCTCTCGGGAGTGGGGTCCAACCCGCGTATCGTACTTCGGGAATCCCACGGGCAGCCAGAGGCACGGCGCCCGGACTGCTCACGCGGCGCGGAGGAGCGGGGAGCCGGTGTCATCGCCCGGCATGCCGCACTGGCGGTGCTCGATCTCGTCCATGATCGCCAGGAGGATCTCCTCGCGGATCGTCTGCATCTCGCCGTCGTCGGCCGTCAGGGCGAGCGCCGAGATCTCGATCGTGTAGGCCGCTGATGATTGCCCCGTGAGCCGGACCCGCGGCGAGCCTGGGTCGAGACGGGCGTGGTCGCCGAGAAGATCACGGAAGCGCACGAGAAGATCGCGGACCTGGCCGGGGCTGGCGTCGGGGCGGATCTCCACCGGGAGCTTGATCGGGATCCGCTCGCGGCGCGTGTAGTTGACGAGCTGCACCTTCGCAAACTCGGCGTTGGGGATCGTGATCAGCGATTGGTCGAGGCCGCGGATCCGCGTCGACCGTAGGCCGATCTGCTCGACACGCCCACGGATGTCGCCGTACTGGCATTCGTCGCCGATCCGTACCGGCTTGTCGGTGAACAGGACGACGCCGGCGATCAGGTTCTCGATCGAATACTGCGCGGCGAGGGCGACCGCGAGGCCGCTCGCCCCGAGCCCTGCCAGGAGCGGCGCTACCGGGATGCCGAGGGAATCGGCCGCCTGGATGCCGATCCAGGCGACGATCACGAACGTGCACACCCGGCAGGCGAGGCGGACGAGTTGGACGTCGATGCCGTCGTAGTGGCGGCACTGGGTGCGGACGAGGAGATCGGTGAGCCTCGCCATGATCGCCATCACCGCGGCGATGGCGCCGGCGTAGAGCGTGAGCCGCAGCCCCAGCTTGGCGGCGATGAGCGTGTCGCCGGTGAGCCGCACCTGGAAGGTCAGCAGCCAGTCGGCGACGAGACTCCCGCCAGCGAGCACGACCGGAAGGAGAAAGCTCGCGATCGACCGGGCCCATCCGGGGTGGAAGACGCGCGGGAGCGACGAGGCGAGGAAGGCCACGAGTCCGAAGGCGGCGGTGAGGAGGACGGCGGCACACCACTGCCAGACGGTCTCACCGAGGATGATCGTGTGGGCCCAAGGGGGGAGGCTGCGGATGAACGACTCCGGGAAGAGATTGCCGCCAATCGTCACGTAGGCCTCGTAGAGGCCGGGGCTGCCGGCATCGGGCTTGTAGGGCCGGCTGCGGACGCGGGCGAAGTAGCTCTCGGCTCGCTCGACCGATTCGGGGGTGAAGACGAAGTCCCCCTGGCGCGGTCCGGTTTCGATCCGGAGGAGCATGATCTCGGTGCCGGGGATCCGCCAACGCGTGATCGAATCGGCCTTCACGGCGGCGGCGTCGGGGATCGCCGAATCGGGCGGAATTGGAATCCGGTCGAAGACTTCCTTGAGGCAGGTAGCGGCCTCGCGTCCCTTCGACGTAGCGAGTGTCGGGGCAAACTCGGAGAGGTCGAGGCAGGTGAGCGCCTGGGCGATGAGGTGCGTGTTCTCGACGCGCGTGTCGACGGTCAGGCCGCCGCGCATGTTGCGGTATACGCGGTCGAGTGTGTCGCGGAAGCTGCGGAGCGTGGCCCGCGGGCTCGAGGTGTCGAGCGGTGCAAGGGGCGACGTGGCCGTGGTGAGCGTCGCGTGAGCGTCGTCAGGAGGGGGCATGTTGAGCGCCGCCGGAGTGACGTTGCTCGCCTCGTGGACGGGTGTGGCAACGGGGGCCGGGGCCGGCGTGACGGCCGCGATCTCGGCCGGCTCGTTGGCGGCGGCCCGCGCCGGTTGGGGAACTGGCGGCGCTGGAAGTGCCGCCGGCGGCAAGGCAGGCGAGGGCGCTGGACTTGGGGCTCGAGCGGCCACTGCGTGGGCGATCGCGGCGGGCGCCGGCGGGGCGTCGGCGGCCTCATCGGCCGCGGCGTGGTGCTCGCCGATCCCGTGCTCGCTGAGGACCGACGGCGGCTGCGTGAGGAGGTCGGCGACGGCGGCGGCTCTTGTTGTCAGGAAGGAGAAGGTGTGATGGGTGAGCCGGTGCCAGACGTGGGCATCCTGCCAGGCGGAGAGCGCCCCCCAAGTGAGGCCGCCGACGGTGACGGCGACGATGAACGGCACGACGGCCGAAGGTCGGCGGCGGGGTGCGGGGCGTCTGGCCATGCGGTGGGCTTCGTGGGGTGGATCGCGGCGGCGTCGCTGGGGGAGGTACCAAAGCACCCCTCCCCTGAACAAGGCCGCTCGTCGCGCTCGACTCGCCTGGATTGCCTCGCCTCCCCAATCTTCCTCGGGGCGGCGTGATCCAGGCAGCGGCTTTCGACGGTACGCTTTCGCTCGCTCGATCGGCTCGTGGCCGTCGCAGCATCGGTTCGCTGGGACGAATCCGTTCCGTCGTCTCGCAAAGGCTTGCCATGACGCCGCCGCTCACTTTCCGCCGAGGGGCGTCTGACGATGCCGAAGCACTCGCCAACCTTGCCGCCCGGACATTCCTCGAGACCTACCGCGATTTCGAGGAGGTGCAGGACAACGCCGACTACGTCGCGAAGCATTTTCAGGTGCCGGCCGTCGCCAGGCTCCTCGCCGATCCGCAGGCCGCCACGCTCCTGGCCGTATGGGGCGCGGATCTCGCCGGCTATTCCGTCCTCCGAGCGGGCACGCCGCCCTCGTGCGTGAGCGGCGCGAAGCCACTCCAACTGGAACGCTTCTACCTCGCCGAGGCCGCGACCGGCCGGGGCGAGGGAACCCGGTTCCTCCGGGCCGTGCAGGCCGAGGCCCGCCGGCTCGGCGCCCTCACGCTTTGGCTCGGTGTCTACCACCGCAACGCCCGCGCCATCCGGTTTTACGAGGCCCGTGGCTTCCGCCAGATTGGCGAGCGCGACTTCCCTTTCGGCGGGAAGATCTTCGTCGACCCGGTCTACGCGATCGCGGTCGACGAGATCCGCTTTCCAGAGCCCACGGGCCTGACGCGCGAATCGTGATCTAACTGGGGTGACCAGCGAGCACCCTGACCCAAGGGAGGTCTGGATTGACGCTTGCGGCTCGAGTGAGCCACCGAGCGTGGACGCGTGCGAAGCCAATGCGGCCGGAAGTCAGCCGGCGATCTCGTCGGGTTCGGCGAGGAGGTCCGCAAGTAGGCCTTCGAGGCCGAGCAACCGAGCCAAGCGGTCGAGGTCGGAGCGGTCCACGGCCGTCATCTGCCTGGCGATCTGCCGCAAGTCGCGTCGGCTTTTGTGGCTCCCCTTCGACGCCCAGACGAGCTTGGACGCCGCCGCGTCGGCCCGCGACGCCACCGGAAGCGGCATCCCTTCGAGGACTTCCATCACGGTGGAGCGATCGAGTTCGCCGGGAACCAACTCTCGTGGGTAGATGTCGACTTTGAGCGCTTCGGCCATGTCGAAGAGCTGAAACATCGACTTTTCGGCGATCGCTTGCCGAACCTGCTTGGGGTCGAGGAGGAACCCCGCCTCCGAAACTGCCGCGATGAACGCATCGGCGGCCCGGGACAGCGGCACGTTGTCGACGACGACGTCGATGTCCTGAGTCATGCGCGGTTCACCGTAGGCGACGCTCGTGATGCCGCCGGTGAGATGAAACCGCACGCCGTGGCGGCGGAGAATCGCCACCAGCCGTGTCAGCGTGTGGCGAAAAATGTCAGGAGGAAACATCGTCGAGCATCTGCTGGATGAGTTTGCGAGAAACGGCATCGGAGCCGTACATCCGCATCGCCGTCTCCCACTTGAGCCTTTCGGCGGAGAGAGGGCCCCGTTGAGCAACGATCTCGCGTCCGATCAGATCACGAGCCCAGGCAAACATGGAAGCGGCTCTGGCAACGCGGACATGGGGCGGAAGGGCATCCTGCGCCGTGCGGAACCTGGCTTCGAGTTCGCTCTGATGCATCTCCATGCCCTGCATCCTAACAGGGCATCGATGGAGGCCGGCCTCTGGCGCTGGAAGGACGCTTTGAACAGCAGCCAACGGCCTAGCGACGCCCCTGGGGGGCGGCAGGAGGTCACGCCCCCGGGCGGGGAAACGAGAAGTGCTCGATGGCCGCGTCGGTGAACCGCACGCCGTAGCCCGGCATCTCCGGAGGCATGTAGCAGCCGGCCCGCATCACGACGGGATCGTGGAGGTGTTCGTGGAGGTGATCGGAATACTCGGCGACGCGGCCGTCGAGCGAGCCGGAGACGCAGACGTAATCGATCATGCTCAGGTGCTGGACATATTCACAAAGGCCGACGCCACCGGCGTGGGGGCAGACGGGGATCGAAAACCGCTCGGCAAGCAACAGCACCGCCATCACTTCGTTGACGCCGCCGAGCCGGCAGCTGTCGAGCTGGCAGACTTGGAGCGCGCCCGACTGCATGAACTGCTTGAACATGATCCGGTTGTGGCACATCTCCCCGGTGGCAACGCGGAGCGGTGCAATCGCGCGAGCGATCGCCAGGTGCCCGAGGATGTCGTCGGGGTGGGTCGGCTCTTCGACAAACCAGGGGTCGAACTCGGCAAGCTTCCCGATCCACTCGATCGCCTCCGGCACATCCCACACCTGATTGGCGTCGATCATCATCCGGGCTTCCGGCCCCATCTCGTCGCGGAGGACGCGGCAGCGGCGCAGGTCGTCCTCGAGATCGCGGCCGACCTTGATCTTGAAGTGCGACCAGCCGCGGGCCTTCAAATCCCGGCACTTCTCCCGGAGGGCCTCGTCGCTGTAGCCGAGCCAGCCGGCCGAGGTCGTGTAGCTCGGGTAGCCCGAGTCGACCAGGCGCGCGATCCGCTCCGGCTTGTGGGGAACCTGCGCGCGGAGCATCTCGAGCGCCGCCGCCGGAGTGAGCGCGTCGGCGAGGTAGCGGAAGTCGACCGAGGCGACGAACTCCTCCGGCGACATCTCGCACACCAGCCGCCACACCGGCTTGCCATGGACGCGGGCCCACAGATCCCAGACGGCGTTGATCACGGCCGCCGCCGCCAGATGGATCACCCCCTTCTCCGGGCCCACCCAGCGCAATTGTGAATCGGCCGTCAGCCGGCGGTAGAGATCGACCGGCCGCCGCATGAGATTCTCGAGCGACTGGCCGACGAGGAGGCTTGCGAGCGAATGGATCGCAGCCACGCACAGCTCATTGCCCCGGCCGATCGTGAACGTCATCCCGTAGCCGCACATCCCCGCGGCGTTCGTGCGGAGGACAACGTACGCCGCCGAGTAATCCGGATCGGGGTTCATCGCGTCCGAGCCGTCGAGATGCTCGGACGTGGGGAAGCGCAGGTCGTGCGTCTCGAAGCCGGTGATCGTGATCGGAGCGGGCATGGTGGACTCAGAGACAGGGATTGCGAACACGAAGCGTCGGGAAGCGGCCGAAGTCACGGTCGGCCGACCAAAGTTCCGCGACGCCGTGCGTGAGGCAGATGGCCGCGATGCGGGCATCGTGAACTCTCGGTCCGACGACATCGCCGTCGGCAAGAAGCGATCGTAGCGTTTCCCAGTACCCCGGCCCTTCCGCGATCACCCGCGCCGTGGGCGATTCGAGGAGGGCGTCGACGGCGTCACAGGCCTGCGCGAGCGACAGCGGCGTGCGGAAGATCCGCGGGTTGGTCGTCACCGCCAGAAACTCGTGCACGCAGGGCCATGGCACCGCCCACGGGGCACTCCCCTCGGCCAGTTCACGGATCCGCGCCCGGACCTTGTCGTGGGAGGAGTACTCGGAGCGGACGAGGGCCACGAGGATGTTCGTGTCGACGGCGATCACGTGCCGCGCCCTTCGTAGATCGCATCGCGGATGCGCTGCCAGTCGCCGTCGGCGAACTCGGGCTGGAAGCCGCCGCCGACCGGCGCGATCTCGCGGAGGCGAAAGGCCTTCGGCCGTGGCCGCCGTTCGTCGAGGACCCTACGCAGCCCCTCCTGGACAAGCTCCTTGAGCGTCGTGTGATCGCGGGAGGCGACCTCTCGGGCCTCCTGGAGCAGGGCGTCGGCAACATCGATGGTTGTCTTCATGTTGCTCACCATACGAGGTGGGCCAGCACGGCTCAAGCGGCCGAAAAATCGAGGACGAATGCCTCCGCGGAGAGCTCAAGGAACTCCTGATTGCGGCGGACGAGTTGACCGTTTTTTTCGACGCTCGTACACTGCACTACCGAACTAGTTCACTAGTTAAACGGGCCACGCTGTCCGAGGATTCGCGCCGTGCAGATCGACCCCCGCCGCCACCTGCCGATCTATCTCCAGATCGCCGAAGCGATCCGGGGGGGCGTAGCGGCCGGCACCTACCGGCCGGGGGAGGCGCTGCCGTCGCTCCGCGAACTGGCTGTCACCCTCCGGGTGAATCCGAACACCGTACAGCGGGCCTATGACGAACTCTCCCGCGAGGGGATCGTCGAGGCCCGGCGCGGCCTCGGTCTGTTCGTCGCCGAGCGGGCCCCGAGCGACGCCCGTCCCCGCGCCGTCGAGGAGGTGCGTGCTGCCCTCGAACGGGGCATCCGCATCGGCCTGGCCGCCGGCCTCGCCCCCGAAGCGATCGCGGCCGACTTCCGGCTGGCACTCGCCACGGCCACGCGATCGATCCCGTCCCCCGGCACCCCCGCGGCGCCCCGAAAAAACCGCCGCAGCCCGAAGGAGGCCGACGCATGAACGCCACGTTCGCTCCCCACGCCCAGATCGGCCCGGCCACGCCCGCCCCGGCGCATTCTCTGGCGATCTCGATCCACGGTGTGACGAAACGCTTCGGAAAGACTATCGCCCTCGACGATGTCTCGCTTTCGATCCCCCCCGGCTCGATCTGCGGGCTCGTTGGCCCCAACGGCGCTGGCAAGACGACGCTCATCCGCCTCCTTCTCGGCCTCGAGCGGCCGACTTCGGGCACGATCCGTGTCCTCGGCCTCGATCCGCTCCGCGACGTCCTCGCGCTCCGCGAGCGCATCGGCTACGTCCCCGACACCCTCCACGCCGACCGGTGGATGACCGCAGCCGAGGTGCTCCGGTTCTGCCGCGGCCTCCGTCGCCATTGGAACGACACCCTCGCCACGCGGCTCGTCGACCGGCTCGGCATCCCGCTGAAGACGCGCGTCGGGAGCCTCTCGCGCGGCACGCTCGTCAAGCTCGGCCTTGTGGCGGCAGTGGCCCCCGAGCCCGAACTGCTCCTCCTCGACGAGCCGATGGCCGGCCTCGATCCGCTCGCCCGCGAGGAAGTGGTGGAGACGGTGATCGCCGCCGCCCCGGATCGCCCCTGGACGGTCCTCTTCTCCTCCCATTCTCTCGACGATGTCCAGCGTCTCGCCGATTCCATCGCCGTCGTCGTCGCCGGCCGGCTCGTTCACCACGGCGCCACCGACGACCTCCTCACCGCGGTGCGCCGCGTGCGAATGCGCGTCGACGACGCCCTTCCCCGTCCGCTGCCGGCAGGGATCGACGTCTATGGCTCGCAGCAATCCGGCCGCGAGTGGACGCTCGTCCTCCGCGACGGCTCAGGCGGCGCCATCGAGCGCCTCCGGGCCCTTCCAGGCGTCGAGGTGCTTGGCGTCGATCCCCTCTCTCTCGAAGAGATCTTCAAGCACATGGCCCGCGCTCCGTCGGGTCGGAATGACGAAAGGGGCCAGTCATGAACGGTTTCGATCGGCTCGTGTGGCGGGAATGGCGGCGCAGCCGCACGATCCTCTTCGCGGCGCTCGGCATCATCGTTGCACTCCTCCTCTTGGTATTCAGCCAGCCACAGACGCCGCCTGAGGCGGCCGGAGGCGAGATCCGTGTCGTCGGCTCGATGGCGGTCGTCGGCTACTTCGCCTCATGGATCGCCGTCCACGTCAGCGTTTTCCTGCTCCCGATGATCGCCGCCAACAGCCTCGCCGGGGAGCGGGCCGACCGGTCAGCAGAGTTCATCGCACCGCTTCCGGTGTCGCGCGCGGTCCGTCTGATGGCGAAGGTCGTGCTGCTCGCGGCGGTGGCGATCGCGCTGTGGGCCCCGATGCTTGTCGTTGCCTCGCTTCTCCGAGGTTCGCAACTCGTCAAAGCCGATGACTACCTATCCGGACTGGAACTGCTCGGCAGGATCGCCACATTCGCGATCCTGACAACGGCACTGGCGTGGCTGCTCGCCGGCTGGATCGAGAGCCCCGTGATCGCGGCGGTGATGGCGATCGCAATTCCCGTCGTTGTCCCCTCGGCCATGTTCAGTCTGCAGGCCCCCTTCCTCGCCCCGGCAAGCTTCTTCGGCCTGTGGATCGATTCCAAGGGAATCCCGCAGCCGCTCACGTTCCTCGTCGCCGCCGCGTTCTTCGTGGGCGGGAGCGCGCTGTACCTGCGTCGGCTCGAATGAGCCACGCTCGACGATCCCGGACGCGTCAGCCCGCTGCCCAGGCGGCGTCGACCGCGGCGGTGACCTTCGAGAGCGCCTCGTCGAAGGGGCCGGGGAGGATCGCGCCGGCCGCTGCCTTGTGGCCGCCGCCGT